>NZ_JBJHAK010000004.1:0-238250 GCF_054050975.1 Blastococcus sp. SYSU DS0828
ATCGACTGGCGCTACACCGCCGGGTCGCCGGAAGAGCCCGGGCCGGCCGACGTCTGGACCCGGGTGCGCGTCCCCCTGGTCGCCGACCGGCCGCTCACCGGTCTCGCCCGGGCGCTCATCACCGCCGTCGGCCAGGATGCCTGGGTGAACCCGCGCATGCACCGCTCCCACCGAGTGGCCGGCGCGCTCGTCGGCTCCGCCGTCGGCGACGCCCTCGGCGCCCCGTTCGAGTTCGGACCGCCCAGGCAGTTCTCCACCTGCTTCCCGGTGCCGGCGCGGGGATCGAAGACGGAGATGTGCGGGGGCGACTCGCTGGGCTGGGAGCCGGGCGAGTTCACCGACGACACCCAGATGGCGCTGCTCGTGGCGACGTCGCTATTGGAGAGGAACGGGTTCGACGAGGCCGACGTCTTCGACCGGTTCCGGGCGTGGGCCGAGGCCGGGCCGCCGGACATCGGCAACCAGACGCGCGCCGTCCTTGGTTCCGGCCGGTCGTGGGACGTCGCCGCGGCCGAGCACTTCGCCCGGTCCGGGCACGCGGCCGGCAGCGGCTCGCTGATGCGGACGACGCCTGCGGCGATCCGGTTCTCGCGAGACGGACGCGAGGCGACCATGGACGCCGCCCGCCGTACATCGGCACTCACCCACGGCGACCCGTCGGCCGGCGAGGGATGCGCGGTCTTCCACGAGCTGATGCGTGTGGCTCTCGATGGTGAAGACCCGTTGTTCGGGATCCCATCCGCGCTGGAGGCGGTACTGCCCGAGCACCGGGAGCGGTGGGCGGCGGTGCTCACGCCCGACTGGACGCCTGACCGGGCCACCGAGTCGAACGGCGCGGTGTGGCCGACGCTCGGCCAGGCAGTGTGGGCTCTCCGGCACGGGCGGGACTTCGCCGAGGTTCTGCGGCGGGTGTCGACCTGGGTGGCGACACCGACACGGTGGCGTGCGTCGCCGGCGCGTTGGCGAGAGCGGTGTACGGGATGGGCGGCACCCCGAGCCGGTGGGCGTCGGCGGTGCACGGGCGGGTGCCCGGACACGGCGATCGCGTGTGGCGGCTGGCCGATCTGCAGCAGCTCGCCGCCTCGCTGGACGGCGGGGTGCAGCAGAACTACGACCCGGGCGTGATTCCGCGGATCGGCCCGACGGAGGTCCTCCCCGGCATCTGGGCCGGCAACCTCGACGGCGCGCGCTACAGCGATGACGACTTCGCCGTCATCTCGCTGTGCCGGCTCGGTGAGCCGTTCCCGCACCCGGTGCACCGGATGGCCTACATCGCCGACAACGAGCACAACGCCGACCTCGACGTCATGCTCGCCGACGTCCTGGACGACATGAAGGCGCTGCGCGACGAGGGACACCGGCTGCTGGTGCACTGCCACGGCGGCGCCTCCCGCACCGGGCTGGTGCTGCGCGGCTGGCTGGTGCGCGAGCGGGGCATGTCCGTCGAGGAGGCGACTGCGCACGTCGCCGACCGCTGGCCGCACCTCGGGCTGTGGAACAGCAGCTTCACCGCTGCATTGCATCAACTCGCTCGCTGACCGCCGGTCTTGATCACGAGGGCACCGCCTGACGCTCGTCAGGCCGTCATCGCTCGTCGCCACCCTCGATGGGCTCCTCAGTGTCGAGGTCCTGACGAAGGTTCGGCGGCAACTCGAGACCGTACTTCTCCGCGAGCAGCATGGTCGCCCCGTAGTGACGCGCCTGCTTGGCGATGTCGCCGAGCACATGGGCATTGGTCCCTGCACCCGCGAAGATGGCAATCAACGGCATGCCCATGCGGACGTTCTTCACGGGCACTCGGCCGCCACCACCCATCTGCTTCATAAGCTTTTCCACCGCAGCCATGAGGCGGTGGTCTTCGCGGAGCTTCTGGCTCCAATTGATGCGGCCCTTTGCGGCGCTGAACGCCGCGCCGGCGCTCTTGACGGTTCCGGCTTTGGGCGCCTGATTCCGATAGGCGCGTACGACCATGCGGTCGATCATGTGCCGCATGGCTGGGTCGCCCGCGTCGAAGCCGTACGCGTAGCAGATGCGAGTGGCGATGGCGCCGCTGAGCGCCTGCATGGCCACCATGTCAAGAGTGATCGCCGCCAGGCTGCCGACGACCGGCACCGGAATCATGGCGAGCGCGCCAAAACTCGCACCCTGAGCCGCCCCGAGCGTTCGCCAGCGGAGAACCATCCCCTCTGTGAACTCCTCCAGAAGCTGGAGATCGAGTTTCTTCAGGTCCTTCAAGTGCGTGACGTCGCGGCCCTTGCTCCGATGGTGATCGATCACCGCCTGTTGGTCGGTCAATTCGACCACCCAGTCGTTGATGAGCTCGAGCAGGTGGACGACGCCCTTAACCGTGGGCACGAGGGCGGCATCCAGCGCGTGACCCGCGACCTCCTTGACCCTGTCCGGAGTCACCTCGGAGACCGCACGACCGGCCTTCGATGCCGTGTCCTTGGAAGCCTGTGCAGCCGTATCCAGCGCTGCCCTGACGCGCGGCGACATCAACTGCCTCCTCGCGACCTTCTCCCCCCAATGCGACTGCAACTCATCCCACCTGGCTCGCTCGTAAGATGACATGGGGTTCAGGCTGGGCCCGCTTCCGATCATTCGGAGGAGGCTAGGCGAGGATCACGACAGCGGCGCGCGAGTCCGAGGTGCGTGGGGCTGGAGTGCGACGTGGGGGAAGCGTCGCGACGGTGCTGCGGGAGCGGGCAAGGTCGGCGGCTGACCGAGCCACGGGTTTGACGGCGCCTCACCGCTCGGCTCGAATGGCTGGGTGCCCTCTGTACCTGTCCCACCTGGAGTGCTCACGGGACGGCTCACAACACGACGCCGACGTCGTCCATGGCACGTCCCCGCTCTGGGCTCCACTGTTGCCCGGTACCACCTCGACCTGGTTCCGGTCACTCGCTTGAGATGCCTACGCAGGCTGGTATGCCCGTATCGCTCGGTTGGGCAACGAGCTGCCAAACCGATCCGACGGCCGCTCCTGGCAGGTCCACGACCGTGAAACCGGTGGGCTACCTCGGCGCCTACCGGAAATCCAGGACGACCGGTCGGTGGTTCGCCGGGCGGCACGCACACCACCTGCTCGGCTGGCCGGGGTGACCACGCGGTCTCCCGCGCGTGATCCACGCATCCTCAGAGCAGCCCAGGACATCCGTTCAGCAAGTGAACGGGTCGGTGGCGCATCCAGACGATGACGTCCAGCACCCGGAGTGCAGACACCCCGGGCGACACGCCTGCCGCCTCACGTGCCGCCAGGAGACGGTCGCTCAGCCGGGCGCCGTCATCCGCGAACATCGCGAACAGCCAGCTCCACAGTCCGTCTGGGCGCCCGTAGGCACAGCGGACCACCCGGTCGTACACCGGGAGGAGGCGGGGCCGCTTTCGGGCCAGCAACTTGCCTGTGATCACCCAGCCCATGCCGTACGGCTCCTCCAGCAGATCCCAAGCGACCCTTGCGTGCGAGTGACTGGCGAAGTGCTGGGCGGCAGCGTGATCGCTGATCGCCATGTCGGTGGGGATGCGCTGAAGATGCCGGCTGATGTCGCACCCTAGGTCGCCTTCCAGCAGCTGCAGCGCCACGTCACCGGGCACGTCGACCGACAGGAGGGTCACCGCCACGAGATCGTCGACAGTGATCCGGTCAGCCGTCTCGGGCCGGTCGCCGCCACCCGCCAAGAACTCGAAGCGGCTGCCGGAGTAGCGCGGCATCGTCCCCGGAGCGCGCGTGGGCTCGAAGTACTTGCGGAGGTCTTCGGTCGTCCGCGGGTCCTCGACGATGGACAGCAACCGGGAGAGCTCGATCGGAGTTCGGATCACCCCTCGACTGTTATGGATACGAGCCAGGGTGTCGCGGACACGCCAATGAGACCCGTCGAACCAGCGCGCAGTGTGTCGTTGCTGCCAGGGACGGATCGCCGTTCATGGCGGTCATGGCCCAGCTCTGCGGCGTGGACGAGTCCTGCACATGTGGGCCGTCGGCGGGACGGTCCGGGCAGCACGTCCGCAGCGTCGACAGCTCCTCGACGGCCGCCAGGACCGGCGCGCCTCCGGTCAACCTCGCCAGCGTCGTGTCAGAGCCGTGCCACAGTGCCACCGTGTCCTCACCGCGCAGCGCCGTCGAAATCCGCGTTCGGGACCACGGTGGTAGGTGGACCGAGCCCAACAGCTACGGGTACATGAACGAAGCTGAACTGCAACAGATCCTGTGTGAGCAGCCGAGCCTCATCGAGGGCGTCAGCGCGGAGGCCATCGCGGTCCGCGAACTGGCCACCAGCGTTGGTCGCGCCGACCTCGTCGTCGTCGACAGCGACGGCACCATCACCATCGTCGAATGCAAGCTGGCGACTGACGCAGACATTCGCCGGACCATCGTCGGGCAGATTTTCGATTACGCAGCACGTCTCGCCGAGCTCACTCCAAAGATGTTCGAGGAACTGTGGCAGTCGCGCGGCGGTCCGTCCCTCGACGCCCTGTTTGATGGCCAGCCGGATGACGCGCGCCGCGCCTTCGAGACGAACCTCGCGGCCGGGGTCTTCACGTTGGTGCTGGCGGTCGACTCGATCAGCACGGATCTCCGACGAATCGTCCGCTACCTCAATACGCACACCACAGCGGGGATGCGCCTGCTGGCCATCGAGCTTCGCCACGCCGTGCACAGCGACACCGAGATCCTCATCCCGACCGTGTACGGCTCGGAGTCCGCCGATGACAAGAACGCGAGACGCAGCACAGCCAGCACCGTCCGGTGGAACCACACGGACGTCGATGCCTGGTTGCGGGAACGCGATCCCGGACTCGCGGACGCGGTCGCATCGTTCGCCGCGGACCTCGCGGCTCAGGGCTTTCATGTCCGAGGCGGCGGCTCGGGTGCCTACCCGAGCTACTCGCTCTGGGGTACCGCAGCGTCCGGCGCCGAAATTGCTCCGTTCAGCGTGCACTGCGGATCCCCCACATCGCTCTCATGCAACTTCCAATGGGCGCGCGGAGCCGACCCCGCAGCTCTGGCTCGCTTCCTGGAAGATCTCTCGGCCGCGGGCCTTCCGCTCGCGACCGATGCCATCGCCCAAGCCGAGTTCAAGAAGCGGCCCGGGGTGCCTCTCGATCTCTTGAAGCGCTCCCATCTGCGCACCGCCATCGTGGCTGCCGCCCAACGACTGTGCGGGCCCTCCTCATCGCGAGATGCTCCATCGAACATCTTCGATGCAGGATTCGGCGCTCTTGTCTGAACTGATTGCTGAGGATCGCACCGTGACCCACGTGCCGCTGCTGGGGAAGCTCGAGACGGTCCCGGTGACCGAGGTCTGGTCACACGAGGCGTACGTCTTCACCCCGTGGTTGCTGGAGAACGCCGATCGGCTCGGTGACGCCCTCGGGATGGACCTCGAGCTCACCGTGAACGAGCACCCGATCGGCGACTTCTACCTGGATCTGCTGGGCCACGACATCAGCACGGGCGAGACCGTGATCGTCGAGAATCAGCTCCAGAAGACGGATCACAGTCACCTCGGCCAGCTGCTCACCTACGCCGCCGGTGTGGATGAGGTGAGCAACATCGTCTGGGTGGCACCTGAGTTCAGGCAGGAGCACCGGGCCGCACTCGACTGGCTCAACACCCACACGCAGGAAGGCACCCGATTCTTCGGCGTCCAGATCTCCGCGGTGCGGATCGGCGACTCGGCACCTGCACCGCTGTTCACGGTCGTCAGCCAGCCCAACGACTGGGCCAAGTCGAAGAAGACGGCCGCCCAGAGCCAGCAGCAGTCCCCTGGCGTGAAGGGTGTGCTGTACCAGCAGTTCTGGCAGGAGCTGCTGGATCGTCTGAAGGCGGAGAAGTTGAACTGGTCGAAGGGTAAGGCGCCGACCACCAGCCACTTCGACATGCCTGGCGGCGGCCAGGGCCTCATCTGGGGCGTAAGTTTCGCGAAGGACTCCCGCTTGCGCAGCGAGCTCTACTTCGACAACGCCAGCGCTCAGCAGAACCAGGCGATGTTCGACCGACTTGTGGACGTGCGCGAGCAGTTCGAAGCCGAGTACGGCGGACGGCTCCACTTCGATCCCTTGGAGGGAAAGAAGGCCTGCCGGATCGAGGATCAGACGGGGCCGGCCGCTGTCGACCAGCGCGAGAGCTGGCCCGCCTACCTCGACTGGATGGTCGAGACGCAGACGAGGCTCCGAAGGGCCTTCGCGTGCGTGGGCGGCATCAGCTATGTCGTGGGCGGCTGAGTCGGTCGCTCAGGCGATGCGTGAGGTTGCTGTGACCCGATAGGGGGAGACGCCAGGCAGCATCCGGTGCGGTACCCCGGTCTGCCGAGCCGTCGTTGTTACGGTCCGCCGTGGTTCTGACCACGGGGGGATGCATGACCGCGTACGGCCGCGCTGCGCTGGAGGAACTCCGAGACGCCGTCCGGGAGGCCAAGGACGGCGACCCGCTCGCACCCGTGACGGTCCTCGTGCCGAACAACATCGCCGGCATCGTGGCCCGCCGCTTCCTCGCCCACGGCCTCCACGACGGCCACTCCGGAGTCGCGGCGCTGTTCCCCACGACGGTCGTCCGCCTCGCCGAGCAGCTCGCGGCCCCGGCGCTGCACCCACGCCGCCCCGCCACCACGGCAGTCGTCGCTGCTTCGTGGCGGGCCGCGCTCAGCAAGGAGCCCGGCGTCTTCGAGGCGGTCGCCGAGCACCCGGCCACCGTGGAGGCCCTCGTACGCGCCGGCCGTGAGCTGCGCGACCTCGACGACGCCGCCCTCGATGCCGTCGCCGGCGCCACCACGCTCGGCCCCGGCCTCGTCCGCCTCCACCGGGACGTGCGGGCCGGCCTCTCCCCCGCCTGGTACGACGAGACCGACCTCCTGCGCACCGCCACGAACATCGCGCGCGAGCAGCCGGAACGGATCCGAGAGGTCGGCACCCTCATCCTCTACCTGCCCCAGCAGCTCACCCAGGCGGAAGCCGACGTCATCAATGCGGTCGCCACGGCGGGCACGCTGCGCGTCGTCGCCGGCCGCACCGGCAGCGACAAGGCGGACGCCGCGGTCCTCCGGTCCCTCCACCGGGTCGGCGCCGACTGCGGCGACAGCACACGTGAACCCACCGCCACCCGCGTCCTCACCGCCTCCGACGCCGACGACGAGGTCCGCTGCGTCGTCCGCGAGGTCGTCACCGCCCTGAAGAGGACGAAGGCCCACCGCGTCGCCGTCCTCTACGCGAAGGGCAACCCCTACGCGCGTCTGCTGCACGAGCACCTCGGCGCAGCCGGCGTCACCGTGAACGGGCCCGGCACCCGCCCGGTGCACGAGCGCGCCGTCGCCCGAGCCGTCCTCGAGCTGCTCGATCTGGCGGCCAACGAGCTGCCCCGCAGCGACCTGTTCCGCGTGCTCGCCGCCGTCCCGATGCGGACCGCCGACGGGCAGCGCATCCCCGTCTCCCGCTGGGAGCGGCTGTCGCGTGCGGCCGGCGTCGTCAAGGGCGACGACTGGGACACCAGGCTCCAGCACTACGCCGATGCCCACCGCGAGGAGCTGGCCGAGAGCGACAGCGAGGGACGGCGCGAGAAGCTGGCCGTCGACATCGACAACGCCGAGCGGCTGCGCGGCTTCGCCGTCCACCTGCGCGCCGAGCTGCACCGCGGCGCGGCCCTGCTGAGCTGGGCGGAGCTGTCCGGCTGGGCGCTGGACCTCGTCCACTCGCTGATCGGCGAGGCCGAGGAGCTGACTGCCCTTCCCGTCGAGGAGCAGTACGCGGCCAACGCCCTGGAGCAGTCGCTCCGCACGCTCGGCGCCCTCGATGCCCTCGGTGCCCCGGCCGGGCTCAGGCAACTGCGCGAGACGCTGGCCAGCCAGCTCGAAGCCGCGCTCCCCCGCGTCGGCCGGTTCGGCGACGGCGTGCTCGTCGCCCCGGTCTCCGCAGCCATCGGGCTGGACGTCGACGTCGTCTTCGTCCTGGGCCTCGCCGAGGGCGTGTACCCCGGCCGGCTCCGCGAGGACCCGCTGCTGCCGGAGCGCGCTCGCGAGGTGACCGCCGGCCAGCTGCTCGGTTACCGGGAACGCATCGACGCCGCCCACCGCCACCTGCTCGCTGCCTTCGCCGCCGCACCGCAGGTCGTGGCGTCGTTCCCCCGCGGCGACCTGCGCACCAAGAGCCGGTACCTGCCCAGCCGCTGGCTGCTGCCCACCCTGCGGATGCTCTCCGGCAACCCAGGGCTGACCGCCACCAAGTGGGAGACGGCCGCGGACCACCTCACCACCTCGCCATCCTTCGCCGGTTCCCTGGCCACGGCCCAGCAGCCGGCCTGCGAGCAAGAGTGGCGGACGCAGGCGGCACACGGTGGTCTGCAGCTGGACGACGCCGTCGTCACGGCGGCGCACACACTTTCCGAGGGCCGTGAGAGCGACGCGTTCACCCGGTTCGACGGTGACCTCTCCGCTGTCGCCGACGGGCTCCCCGACTTCGCCGCCGGCGAGCGCGCCGTCTCCCCCACCGCGCTGGAGAAGTACGCCGGCTGCCCGCACTCCTACTTCATCGACAAGGTGCTGGGCATCCAGCCGATCGAGCAGCCCGAGGACGTCCTCACGATCAGCCCCGCCGACATCGGCACCCTGATGCACGAGTCGTTCGACCAGTTGGTCACCGAGTTCGCCGACGACCTGCCCGGCCACGGCGAGCCCTGGACCGACGAACACCGCCACCGGCTCGCCGAGATCGCCGACGCCCGGGCCGCAGAGATGGCCGCCGACGGGCGCACCGGTCATCCGCGCCTGTGGCAGCAGGTGCTCGTCCGCATCCAGGCGGACCTGCAGGCCATGCTCGCCGCCGACGACGTGTGGCGCGCCGAGCAGCAGGCCCGCGTTCTCGCCAGCGAGCTGGCCTTCGGCATGAACGGTGCAGAACCGGTGGCCGTCCCGCTGCCCGACGGCGGCACCGTGCTCATGCGCGGCTCGGCCGACAAGGTCGACGAGACCGCCGACGGCCGGCTCGTGGTGACCGACATCAAGAGCGGCAGCGCCCGCTCGTTCGCCGGCCTCTGCGCCGACGACCCGGTGCTGGGTGGCTCGAAGATGCAGCTGCCCGTCTACGCCCACGCGGCCCGGCAGGTCCTCGACCGGCCAGACGCTGAGGTCGAGGCCGCCTACTGGTTCGTGCGACGGGACAAGGGGCGCATCGCCGTCCCGCTCACCTCCGAGGTGGAGCAGCGGTACGCGCAGACCCTGCAGGTGCTGGTCACCGGCATCCGCACCGGTCTCTTCCCGGCCCGACCGCCGGAGAAGGACGACTTCGCCTACGTCCAGTGCGCCTTCTGCAACCCCGACGGCATCGGCCACGGCAACGCGCGCGCCCGCTGGCTGCGCACCAAGACCGACCCGCGGCTGGCCGAGCTGGTCGCCCTCATCGAGCCGCTGCCCGCCGATGGAGGCCAGTCATGAACCTGAACGACGACGCCGCCCGCCGCGCGATCCGCGAGGACCTCGACCGCACCCTCTTCGTCGAGGCAGGTGCGGGCTCGGGCAAGACGACCTGCCTGGTCGACCGGATCACCGCACTGGTCACCGAGGCGCGCGTCCCGATGAGGTCGATCGCCGCGGTCACGTTCACCGAGAAGGCCGGCGCCGAGCTGCGCGACCGGCTGCGCGCGGCGCTAGAGCGCGACGGCGGCGATCTCGCCGAGCAGGCGCTCGACGACCTGGACGGCGCCGCGATCGGCACGCTGCACTCCTTCGCGCAGCGGATCCTCGGCGAGCACCCGATCGAAGCGGGCCTGCCGCCGCTGCTGGAGGTCGCCGACGAGCTGAGCAGCTCCGTCTCCTTCGAGGAGCGGTGGGCCGAGCAGCGGACCCGGCTGCTGGACGACGACGCCATCGCGCAGCCGCTGCTGCTGGCGATGTCGGCCGGCGTGACGCTGGACCACCTGCGCTCCCTGGCCAAGCTGTTCAACGCCGACTGGGACCTGGTGTCCGAGCGGGTGCTCACCGACGAGCAGCTGCCGGTCCCGGAGCTGCGCGACCTCGACGAGCTGGTGCGGACGGCGACCGAGCTGGCCGGTCGCACCGACGAGTGCACCGACGCCGCCGACAAGCTCCTTCCCGACCTTGCCTCCTTCGGCGCGTGGGGCACCCGGCTGGGTGCGGCGGTGGACGCGGCCCAGCGGCTCGAGGTCCTGCGCGAGGCCGCCGATCTGAAGCACCGGCACGGCCAGGCGAAGAACTGGGGCGGCAAGGCGGCCCTCGACGGCCTCAAGGACGCCTGCAAGCAGCTGATCGCCGACGCCGACGCAGTCGTGAAAGACGTGCTGGAGACGACGCTGCGGCTGCTGTCGCGGTGGATCGCCGCGCGGGTCATCGACGCCGCCCAGCAGCGCAAGGCCGCCGGCCGCCTGGAGTTCCACGACCTGCTGGTGATCTCGCGGGACCTCCTTCGGCACGAGCCTGCGGTGCGAGCGGCGCTGCACGACCGCTACTCGCACCTGCTGCTGGACGAGTTCCAGGACACCGACCCCATCCAGATCGAGCTGGCGGTCCGCATCGCGGGTGGCGCCGAGGCCAGCCAGGAGCAGTGGGAGGACGTCGTCGTCCCACCTGGGTCCCTCTTCGTCGTGGGTGACCCCAAGCAGTCGATCTACCGGTTCCGCCGGGCCGACATCGCGATGTACCTGCGGTCGCAGCGGGTGATCGGCGGCGAGGTCAGCCTGACGTCGAACTTCCGCACCACCGAGCCGATCCTCTCCTGGGTCAACGACGTCTTCGGCCGGCTGATCGTGGCGGAGCCGGACAGGCAGCCGGAGTACCGCGCCCTGGACGCGGTGCGTGAGCCGCTCGGGGACTCACCGTCGGTCGTGGCCCTCGGCGCGGAGGCGCACCTCGACAAACTGTCGGCGGCGGAGCTCCGCGAGCTCGAGGCCGCGGACGTCGCCGGGGTGGTCCGCCGGGCGATCACCGAGGGCTGGCAGGTCTGCGACGACGAGACCAAGGAGTGGCGGCCGGCGCGGCTCGACGACGTCGCGATCCTCGTGCCGGCGCGCACGTCCCTGCCCTTCCTCGAGGAGGCGCTCGACGACGCTGGCATCCCCTACCGCGCCGAGGCGAGCTCGCTCGTCTACGAGGCGCAGGAGGTCCGCGACCTGCTGGCCGCCGCGCGGGCGGTCGCCGACCCGAGCGACGGGTTGGCCCTGGTCACCGCGCTCCGCTCACCGCTGTTCGGCTGCGGCAACGACGACCTCTGGACCTGGAAGCGCGACGGCGGGGTGCTCAATCTGCTGGCACCGGTCCCCGACGACCGCCGCAACCACCCGGTGGCGCGGGCGCTGGTCTACCTGCGGCGGCTGCACAACGACTCGCGGTGGCTGTCGCCCGCCGAGGTGCTGGCCGCCCTGGTGACCGACCGCCGGATGCTCGAGGTCGCCGCGACCAGTCCACGGGCGCGGGACCAGTGGCGGCGGCTGCGGTTCGTCGTCGACCAGGCGCGGGCGTGGTCCGAGTCGGAGCACGGTGGGCTGCGCGCCTACCTCGCGTGGGCCGAGCTGCAGGGCCAGGAGAGCTCGCGTGTCGTCGAGGCATCGCTGCCGGAGACCGACGCCAGCTCGGTGCGGATCATGACGATCCATGCGGCGAAGGGGCTGGAGTTCCCGATCGTCGTGATGAGCGGCCTGACCGCGGGGCCGCGCAGCCCCTCGGGGGTCCGGGTGCTGTGGCCGGCGTCCGGCGGCTACGAGGTGTCCCTGCGCAAGGGCGTGACGACGGGTGACTTCGACGCCGCCCAGCCGGTGGACGAGCAGATGGACGAGCGCGAGCGCCGGCGGCTGCTGTACGTCGCGGCGACCCGGGCCCGGGACCACCTCGTGGTGTCCCTGCACCGCTCGGCGGTGTCGCGCACCGAGACCGCGGCCAAGCTGATCGCGGACGGCGGAGGTGGCGCGTCCGGCGCGGAGTCGTGGTCGGTGGCGGAGCTGGGCGACGGCTCGTCGGTCTTCGTCGAGCCCGTCGCGCCCCGAGTTCCGGAGGAGTACGGCGACTGGCTGGCGGAGCTGACCCGGGTGCGTTCGGCCAGCGCGGTCGCCTCCGCCATGTCGGCCTCGGGGCTCGAGGGGACGGAGCCCTCGGTCGCTTTCGGCGGGGCCGACACCGGTTCAGCGAAGGGCGCCCTCAACGTCGAGCTGCCGGCCTGGTCGAAGGGCCGGTACGGGACGGCGATCGGCCGGGCGGTGCACGGGGTGCTGCAGCAGATCGAGCTGGCCACGGGGCGCGGTCTGGACAACGCCGTGGCGGCGCAGTGCGTGGCCGAGGGTGTCGAGACGCACGCCGACGTCGTCACGGCGCTGGTGCGCTCGGCGCTGGAGTCGACGATCTTGCAGCGGGCGGCCGCGAGGGAGCACTGGCGGGAGATGTACGTCGGCACGGTGCAGGAAGACGGCACCGTGCTCGAGGGCTACGTCGACCTCGTCTACCGGGAGGACGACGGCTCACTCGTGGTCGTCGACTACAAGACCGACGCCATCCCGGCCGAGGCGGTCGCTGCCCGAGTGCAGTACTACGCGCCCCAGATCCGGACATACGGGCGCTTGCTGATGGCCGCTGGCGGCGCGACCTCCGTGGACGAGCAGCTCGCGTTCCTGGCACCAGCCGGGGCTCACGTCGTCCCTGCGCCGTCGTCGAGGAGCTGAAGACAACTGATGGATCTCGGAGGCGCTGATGGCTGAGGCACCTGGCACCTGGCACGACTCGGACCCGACGAAGAAGGTCGATTGGCATGTGGCGGTAGCTGCTTGGGTGCAGGCCACGGAAGGCATTCTCGAGACGGTCGCATCCACCTACGGCGGCTCGCTCACGTACGAGCAACTCGCTCAGCAGTTGTTCGACAAGACCGGCTACCGGACCCGCATGATGCTGGGCCACTGGATCGGTCAGGTGCTCGGACCGGTGCAGGCTGCCACCCTCACCGAGGGCAAGCCCCCGCTGTCAGCCCTGGTCGTGAGAACCGGGACCGGTGGCGTGGGCGACGGGTACGTCAACCACGAGCACCCCGGGGGCTTCGCCTCGTTCGCCGAGCGGCAGCGTGCCGCCGCCGTCGACCGCCTCACCTGCTACCGCGCGTACTGCGACCACGTCCCCGACGACGCAGCACCACAGATGACGGCGCTCTTCATCGCCAAGAAGACGTCGCTCTACACCGTCGAGCGGACACCCCGGCAGAAGCCCGCGCTCCCTTCGCCCAAGATCTGCTCCACCCACAATCTGGTGCTTCCCGCCAGCGGTCGCTGCGACTACTGCGCCTAACCGCTTCATACCGCTGAACCGTCGTCGGGCAGCTCACCAGAGGCATGACGCTGTTGGCGACATGTGCGGGAAGTTGGGCATGCCCAGTTCTCATAGCCCCCGTGGCGAGCCTGTGCCGGACGCGGCATCAAATAGGAAGAACCTCATGCCCCTTCTCACGAACAGTCGAGCACTCACTCCAGCATCGCCGCGCTTCGAGCATGCGCGCTCAAGCACTCGACCAATACACCCAGCGCAATCGCTCCCCGGGGTTCTGGGCCTACGACCTACTCGGGGAACCGGATGTCCTGACGCCGCTCGACTGCCTGGCCCCCGCGCTGCTGAGCGCGCGGATGCCACTACCAGGTCGTCCCGCTCTTCCCGGAGGACTGTGCTGGCGCCGACGTGCTGACGGCTTTCCAGGCGATACAGGACGTGAGCGCTCGGGCACCCGTCAACTTCCTCGATATCGACCTCGAGCCTGCGACCAGTCCCTCCTGCTGGACAAGGCCGTCATCGCAGAGCTGCAGTGAGTCCACGCCCACCACTTCCTGGTCAAGGCGCGCGCCGGATACGTCGTTGGTTCAGTACGCCAGCGCCTGGAGGCCGAACACGCGGGCAGCTCGGCCGTCGTGACGAACGTGGCACGCGGGATGCCGCTCATCGTGGCTCTGCCCCGCCATCCGACCGGTCACCGTGGCCTTCCGACCAGGGTGGACCGCTTCCAGTGGCAGCTCCAGGGCAAAGACCTGCGCTTTGCCGCCGTTCAGCCCCCGGTTAGCAGCACGGCACCCGCCTTTTCGCCACGACGCGTGTGCAAATTTCGCCAGGGATTTTATCGCGTAGAAGCAAGCTCTATCATTCGCAGCCTAGCCGTGTGCAACTCATCTTTCGTGAACAAACGCTCAAATGAAGGGTCGAGGACTGCGGCCTCTATGCTGTAGCCCAGGAGTTCTCTCCTGTGAAGTCTTCGCAGTAGACGAAGCGGCTTCGCTCGCCGCAGCGCATACCGGGCGAACTCAACGCCTCCGAGCTTATCCAGCATCTCGAGATACCAACCATTCAAGAGTGGTCGTATAACCTCAACGTCGCTACAAATGCGCGCGTTGAAGCCCGCCTCCAGAGAAGGATCCGACCGTAATGCCTCAGTAGGCAACGATGGCTCGATTTGGCCATCGTCGCCAGGACCGCCATGAGTTTCCTCGGGCACATAGGTAGCAGCTACTACGTAATGGGTGCCCCGCTTCGCGCCTCGGCGCTCGAGGATCCCCTGGGCGGTCAACCCGCGGAGGATCCGAAGAGCGTCAGTACGGTCAACACCCAGGCATTCCCGGACACTCTCGTTCGTGAGGTCCTTCTCGGCTGCCAGCTTTAGGACTCTCTGGCGCATGCGCCCGTCGACTACGTCGCCAGAACGCCGAGAGTTGACTCGGGCATGCCCGCCTATTGCACCGGACTGGCTCCCGTGCACCTGCCCACCGATGTCTCCAGGGGCTAGCAGCGCCACCAACTCGTCCACCGTTACAGGCGTCGGTCGGGTCCCGGAATCCGACTCAAACCTCGCCGTCAACCTTCCCCCGTCATCGCTGCGCCTGAGATCAGCGCCCCTCGCCGCCCCAAGAGAAACGCAAAGGAAACTACCCGACTCCGCGCCCCGGGTCCATCCAGCGGATCTGTCTGTACCAAAATGTGACGGTCCCGGTCCGGCTTGGTAGTCACAGCGAGAGGGCATGCTCAACTGTCGCGCCCGCTATGTCCAGGCCAAAGCCAGCGTTTTCGAGTCAGAAGCCATCCGGTCGGGGAAAGAGACATCGCTCTCCACACAACGCCGCCGACCACCTACATCGGTGCGAGGGCCAGCCTCGCTAGGCTCGTGACGTCCTTGATGGCTGGATCCCCGACCAAGTAGGACATGCCTCGGGCAATGTGAGCACGAAGAAGAGCATCAGCCTCCGAGGACGACGGATTCACGCCACGGCTCCATCCGGCTTCGAGCAGCAGGCTCCACCACAGACGCCCTCCCGCCCCGGCGAACACATCCCACTCGATCTCCGTCGCCGTGTCTGATGACTGCACCGAGGGGTCGGACGGTTCGGACAACGACCGGCAAAGTGCCCACCGACAAAGCACGTTCATGTGTCGGATACCCGTTCGCCGCTTCAGCGTGGCTATCTGCTCCCGCGTCTGCTTTGACAACCGCACGGTGGCCGGAGGTGCTGGTGCCTCGTGGCTTCCCCCACTGAGGTCACTTCGCTGCTCAATCACGCCACGTCTCCCGTTAGCTCGGTCACGTAACCGGACTCGATGCGAGAACTTCGCGTCTTGGGGTCATGCACCAAGTGGACGGTGTGGCTCACTGCAGCACCGAGGCGCTGGATCGCGTCACCGTCGACTTCCGCGTCGGTCGACAGGACGATCACCTGGTGCGACGCATTGGGCAGGTAGGTCTCGACGAAGGTCTTGCGATGACTGCGGTCCAAGCGGCCAAGCGGTGTGTCGATGACCACGGGGAGCGGCCGGCCGGCAGCCTTAGCGAGGCCCCACAACAAGCTCACTGCGATCATCTGACGCTCGCCAGCGGACAACTTCGAAGGGATGATCTCCCTGGCCTCCGCGTCGAGCAGAGCGAGACGGTGGGTGGAGGGATCGATTTCTACGCTGCTGAGCAGGCTGTCTTTTCGAAGCAAGCTGTGTGCAGCTTCGAGCACGTGCGCCTGGATCTGCTGCGCGTGACGCGAGGTCGCCTCCTCGCGGAGTCGTCGTAGGGTCGCGCGGGCCTTCTCCGAGTGACGAAGCAACCGCTCACCATCCTCGGCTGCCAGGCGCTCCCGGGCTGCTCGCTCAAGCTGCTGTTCTTGCTTACGCAAAGCCTTGCTGAGCTCCGCCTCAATGGCTGCATGAGTCTCCCGAGCAGCCGCTAGCAGTTCCCCGGCCTCCCGCTCTTCCTCTGCCGCTCGCTCCCGCTCGAGGATCAGTTCGTGCAGAGCGTCGGCGTTGGGCACGGAGGCGAGTTCTACGTCAGCGCGGTCAACGGCGTCGAGGGATTCCTCATGGGCCATCAACAGCTCGCGTACGGATTCGGCGAGGCGATCGAGCCCTCCGTTGACGAGCCCCTGAAGGAGGTCGGTCATCTCCGAGGTGACCTGGAAGACGGCGTCAACATGCGTGCCGGACCGGCGTTCCCGATCTGCGCTGAGCAGGCCCTCAACACTCTCCATCGCACCTGCACCCAGCTGACCGTCGTCCGCGAGCTGCCGAATGAGGTCGAGGACCTCCTCGTCTCGCCGAGCCAGGACCTGGACCACCCGGCGATCCTCCTCTTGACGCTGCAGCTGGGCGGCCCGCTTGGCTGTGGAGTGGACGAGCTCGGGAACCATCAAGAGTGGAGTCAGGTCGCCCATGACCTCCACCAGACGGGACTCAGTGAGACCCCGTGCCACTTGAGCATCACGGGCCCGCATCTCAATCTCCGAACGGACCTCGTGCGAACGACCACCTTCCCGCTGGAAGCGATCCTCAGCAGCCGCCTTGCGCTCTAGAGACCGAGCGTGACGCTGCGCAGCCTGGTCGACCGCCTGCCGAGCGTCACGTTCCCGCCGGCGAGTCGCCTCGAGCGCGACCTCGAGGCTGTGCAAGTAGCGAGCGTCCTCCTCATCCTGGACGGCCTCGGACTTCTTGCGGCGTTCGAGCACCTCCAGGTCCGCAACCAGCCGATCTACCAGGTTGAGCCCGAGAAGCCCGCCGATGGCCGTCTCGAGGAGACCTCGACTGACCTCCAAGTCAGCGAATGCCTCGATCTGCTCGCCGTCAAAGAAGAAGAGATGCGCGACTCCGCGGGGTACGAATGCCTCGACGTGCTCAGTCCACCGCTCTGAGAGGGCGGCATGAGGCTTGCCGTCCACCTCCACCCGCACCTGCTCGCGGATCTTGTCGTTCCGTGTGCTCCACCAGCTGCGACGGACCCGCAGGGATCGGAAGGCACCGTCCATGTGCGCCCGGAAGGCGAGCTCGACCGCGGACCCCACGGCAGGGTCCTGCTTGTCGTTGATGGCCGCACGAAGATAAGCCTCATAGCTCATCCCCCGACGTCCGCCCTGGGGGGCGAGCGCGCCGAACAGGGCCAGCTGCAGCGCCTCGAGAACCGTGGTCTTACCTGTGCCGTTCAGTGCACCGACGAGGACGACCGGTCGGTCATCCTGCGGAGCCAGGGGGAGCACCTGGCGACCAGCGAACGCGCCGAAGTCATTCAGCACCAGTTCGTCGAGGATCACTCGGCTGCTCCGTTGCTCTCCTCATCGCTGCGCTGCACCCAACCGTCTGCGACATCCAAGGGATCGACGCTCGCGCCAGTCGCGCCTGCCAACACGGCCTTTCGGTGTCGAGCGCGGTCGGCGGCATCCACGACGTCGTCGTAGAAGCCCTTGCTCAACGCAGACTCGAGGGCCCCAAAGAGCCCACTGCGTCGCACCTTCAGGCGGTGTCGCTGCTCGACGTCGAGCAGCTCGCGCACCATCTCGAAATGGACCCGGTCGTCGCCACAGAGCTCGGCGAGGATCTCGACCTCTGTACGCCCTAGGGCCAGGCGCTCGCTGAGCTCCGGCCCGGTGTAGGGCCGACCCGTCGCCTCCTCATAGATGTGAGGCAAGGCGTCTTCGAACTCGTGCTTGTCCACCACCCAGATACGCCGGATCTCTTCGAGTTCGGCCATTGTGATCAGCTCGATGTCCCGCACGTTGTCCGGACCGTACTTTCGGATCTCTGTCTGAGCGCTCAGGAGTCGGCGCAGCCAGTCGTGCCGCGCCGACTGCAGGTATGGGCCGTGGATCGGCTGGTCGTGGAAGAGCTGCACGGTGCCGTTCATCCGCCGGAAGTCGCGCAGATCCCGGTCGTCACTGAGGTCAAGTGCGTTGCGGAGCTCCAAGAGTGGGCTCATCCATTCCTTGTCCGCGTCGTTCGTGATCATGGCCGTCATGGACTTGTCCTGGTCCACCAGGGTGCAGGTCCAGCAGCCAAACCGGCTCGACCCACATGACGGCGTCGTGGAATCGACCACCAGAGGACATTCACCATCCGAGCTCGCCCCCTGGTACAGGGTCAGAAGGTCCCGATTCGAATAGCCCCAGGGATTCTCCACCTGCATGAGGAAGGTCCAGACATCGTCGTTGGTCCAGTCCTCAACAGGTGAGTACACGAGTGAGTTGGGCAGACTGACGTTCGGCGACAGCCGGTCGCGGACCCGTCCCGCTGCCGCCGCGGCAGCCATCGTCTTCGCTCGGGCCTGCGACTCGGCCTTGCGGACGCCCAGTACGAGGATGGCCTCCCCGTGGCGGCGAACGACACCACGGATGAAGGCGTTGCTCGGCTTGATCTTCAGCCGCTCCGTGCACCAGCGGAACTTCGGCCGCGGCGCCGGGTAGCCGCGGCCAATCAGGTTGACCCAGAAACTGTCCTCCACCGCCGGAGTGAGGCGGTGCGGCTCGATCGGAAGTCCCTGCGCTGTCGCCGTCTCACCCAGCACATCCAGACTGCGGCTGACCCACGCCGCGACGATCGGGTTCTCGACAAGCGTGTCAGTGGTGATGACATGCACGGTCTTATGCCGTTGCTCGGCCGGGATGCTGGAAATTGCCATCCATACCAGCTGGAGCACGGCCGTGGAGTCCTTTCCCCCCGAGTAACCGACGACCCAAGGCACGTCGTCCTCGAGGTACAGCCGGGCCGTCTCGTCCACGAGCGCGTCGACAGCCGTGCGCATGCCATCTGCGAACGCCGACCGTCGGCTCAGGCTGACGGCAACGGTCTTCGCACCGCCGACGCCGGGAACAGCCGTTGGGCTCTCGGGGCTGGTGGTCACTGGTCACTCCTCATTCCCGTGTCTGCGTTGTGGTGTGCCCCCGCGCCCATGAGGGCGTCCTCCGCACGTCGCTCGTCGGGTGGCAAGTCCATACCGAGGTGCTGACGAATTGCGGCTGTGGTCAGGAGGACGTTGGTCTGCCCCTTGACGACCCGGCCACCGACCAGGGCCCGGCCCTCCCAGAGGGGGTTTTGCCGGCTCCAGTCCAGTGTCCGGAGCCCCGCGAGCCTTGGGCGCCACGCCTCGACGTCTCGATCGGTTCGCAGCAACGTGTTCCCGGCTCGGGCAAGCGCGGCCAACGTGATTCCGTGCGTGTGGATGAAGTCCGCCCGGACCTCTGGCGAACGCATCTCCCGAGCTCGCACGCCCTGCCACTCGGGTAGTTGCTCGTCAACTGCCCGCCACCATCGGTCGGCGAGATCGAACGCCTGCTCCTGATCCATCTCGCCGAGCCCCTCCAGCAGGGTGCGCGTCGCTCCGTGCACCGCCGAGAGCGTGAAGAGCTTGCGCGAGGCCTTAGCCAGACTGGAGCTCTCCATCTCGACGAACCCGCGGAACACCGGGCAACGCAGGACCAGGAGCCGGGAAAGGCTGGCGTGGGTGTCGCGGTGGTCGTAGAGGACGCCGATGGACTTCGACGGACGGACGGCGTGTCTGTTCAGGTCGGCGAACATCTGCTGACACCGCTGCAGACCAACGTCCAAGTAGAAGACGACAGCGATCATCTCCTGGCCAAGCGACGGGAGCTGCTGGAGGGCTTCCTTGATCGCGGCGTGCCGGTGCTGGCCGTCATTGATGACGAAGCGGGACTCCATCGGGACGCGGAGCTTGCCGAGCAGGCTGGTCTGAGGGTCGTCTCCCGCTGGTTCAAACCGAACCGTGCCGTCGATGCTCGCCGTCAACGCCGAGAACGTGTAGCTCGTCGGGTTCTCGACCATGTACCGCACGAGCTCCGGCAGGCGCCCTTTGTTCAGGCTGCGCTGGGCTCGGAGCTCGGGAGCCAGCTCGTCGCCGTCGAACACGAAGAGCTTCGCGATGACACGCAACGGGATCATGGTCACGAAGAACGTCGTTCCGGCCTGCACCCCTCGAATGGCGGGCAACACGTACTCATAGGCCGACTCGCCTGCGTCCCCGTATGTCCCGGCCTGCAAGGGCTCGTCGCCTGTCGTGCCCGACTCCATCAGCTCGGCACCTGTCGCCTGCGCAGAAGTGTCCTGGCTGCCTGTCATGCTCGTGCCACTCCTCCCCGCGCCCCGGCCGCATCTGCCAGAGGAGACGTTAAACTCGAGACGGTTCTACGTCAAAAACTTCACGTAACGTGTCGCCCATCGCCGATAGCATGCGGCCTGCCGAGGACCCGCAAGCCTCCTGTCCACAGCCCTGAGGAGCAGACATGCCGGCCTACTGGGACGTCAGTGCCACCACTCCTGTCGACCCCCGGGTGGCCGACGTGGTGCTGCGGTTGATGACCGAGGAGTTCGGCAACGCCGGCAGTCGCACGCACGAGTACGGCGCGGAGGCGCTCTCGGAGGTGTCGACAGCACGTCGGCGGATCGCCGAGAGCGTCGGTGCTGCTCCCGAGGAAGTCGTTTTCACATCCGGCGCTACCGAGGCGGACAACCTCGCCATCCTGGGCCTGCGCGCACATGGCGAGTCCACCGGACGGCGCCACGTCGTGACCACCGCCATCGAGCACAAGGCTGTGCTGGAACCCGTCGCGCAGCTGGCGAAGGTCGGTTTCGAGGTTGAGTTCATCCCGCCGCAGACCAACGGCATCGTCGATGCCCAGCGGGTCCTGGATGCGGTGCGCGACGACACGCTCCTCGTGTCCGTCATGCACGCGAACAATGAGACAGGTGCCATCCAACCGATCGAGGACATCTGCCGGGGACTGGCTAACCGAGACGCGTACCTCCACGTTGATGCCGCTCAGACCTTCGGCAAGCTCAACGACGAACTCGGCTTGCCGCGCATCGACCTGTTGTCGTTGAGCGCACACAAGGTCTTCGGCCCCAAGGGAGTGGGCGCTCTCATTGCACGACGCCGGGGGTGGCGGCGGCCGCCCTTGGAGCCGCTGACTTACGGTGGGGGCCAGGAGCGTGGCCTGCGCCCCGGCACGCTGCCCGTACCGCTTATTGCCGGCTTCGGTCTGGCGGCTGCACTTGCCAATTCGGAGCGGGACGAGCGTCGCCGGGCGACCGAGGCGCAACGGACCGCGGTCCTCGACGCACTGAGCCCCGCGGAGCCCCAGCTTAATGGCGACCCCGACCGACGCTTGCCCCACATCCTTAACGTCTCGTTCCCGGGCGCCGATGGAGAGGCCGTGATGCTGGCGTGGAGAGACCTCGTCGCGGTATCCAACGGGAGCGCGTGCACGTCAGCCAGCTACCAGCCAAGTCACGTCTTGACGGCCATGAATCTGCCTGAGCCACGCATCCGTGGTGCTGTGCGGCTGTCGTGGTGGCACGACGCGGAACCGGTCGACTGGTCCCAGGCAGCTCGCCGGGTCAACGGGCTCCGCGGGATCTAGTGGGCGCGCGATCTGACGAGGCGATGACCGCGCAGCTCGACACCGCAGCGAGCCAGTTCGGCTTCCCAGCCCCGCTCTAACCCGATGACCTCGGGCCGGTCGTAGAGGCCCGCCCGGACCTCTTGCGCCGTGAGTCGGCGGTATTTCGGCGACGCCGCGTCCTCTGGGGCGAGGAACTCTTCTTTTCGGTGGAGCAGGGGACGGTTGTCCCGCTGCTCGTAGGACGTGAATGACGCGTCGAGAGATGACATCGATACTGCGTAAGACCAGGCGAGACGGGGGTGCGGCTCTGTTTCGAAGGTGGGATACGACGACCAGGCCACCTGGCGCCCGCTGTGATTAAGTTTAAGGATCGCCCAGCCTTCAGGACGGCCAGCCGCCACGGCTCCACAGTGCTCGTACAAGCGAAGCACCACGGGCATCTGGTTCACCGCTCGGCGGTGCACGTACAGAGCTGTCGGGGTCAGCTTGCCGACGCTGTTTCGCATGGCGCCCCGTAGATACGAGTCATCCCGCAGCTTGAGGAGTAGTCGGTCGGCCCGGGCGCACGCCTCTCGATAGCTATTGAAACAGGCGCGAAGGTCCAGCTGGATGCCGAGCGGCAGGTCGTTCATCCGCGGCCGCCCCGAGAAGACAGACACCCCTAGGAACAGGAGCGTGTCCAATAACGTGCGGGCTCGACCATGCTCAACCCGTTCACGCGTCGCCCCATCCACGACCATCCGCCGCAGCTCCGACTGCCGGACGTGACGCAGCAAGGGCAACAGGCGATCGGGGTACTCCTCGATCGCGGGCAGACGCCCTCTGCGCTCGAAGTAGTCAATGACGGCTGCGAGAGCCGACGTCTCGTTCTCACTACCCAACCAATCGCCCTCGCCAGTCGTCCGTCGAGCAAGGAATCTCAGCCGTTCGGTCTCGGCCTTGAACGCATAGACGACCCCGGGAGCGCCGGCCGCGGTGCGGGCTCCGGTCACAGCCTCCACGAGGGTGCGAAGCTCACCGGGGCTGAAAAGTCGCTGGAAAGTGCGCCGGCTCGTCACGGTTCCGTCAGCGAAGCCGTCCCCCGTGACCCGACGCTTCTCCCACGAGAGCCGAGCGCTCACGACTAGCACGTCTCCCGCGAGTGACCACGCTTTGCGGAGGGTGTCGAGCCGCTCGGTCTGGTCCTCGATCACGTTGAGCACGTAGACCAGTAGGACGGCATCACTTTGCTTGGGAATCGCCTCGCGTGCGAAATGGGGATCCCACCCATGCGCCTCCATGCCCATGGCACGGAGTCGTGCGACGTCGCCCCCGCGGCCGCTCCCGAAGTCCAGCACCGACGAGTCACGACGCAGGACCCCGTCCTCCAGGGCCCGGCGCACTGGCATCGAAAGCTGCTGGCGGGCGATCGCAGTGCGGTGGCGCAGTACCTCAAGTTCGTAGGGGGCCACAGCGGGAGGCTAGGCGACCGGACCGCTCCAAGTGACTCCCGATGTAGCGGCCTGGTCGTCCTGCACGGCCCCGGCACTTGTGGCCCATTGGCCACCTGCGTCGCAGGCGCTACTCCATCGGGGCACACGCTGGGCGTCGCAGCGCCTGTTGCGCCCGAGCCAGCGCACAATGCCGACCGGACACCGATCAGCCGACCACGGGACTGGCTCCGGGGATGCGCAGCAGACCCCGAGGGCCACTGCATGCGCACGGGGGCACGTCATGGCACCAGCGAACGAGGACGCCTCGACCGTCGGGGAACCCCTCCTCCGTTGGGTCGACGCTTTCCCGTGGCTCGACACCGCCGCCCGAGAGGTCGGAGGTGACGTCAACGCGTGGTGGCTCCAGCCCATCGACCCGGTCGGGAGCAGCTCTCGCTCGCATCACCTCGCACGAGTGACGGACCTCGCCCTGGAGCGGCTCAGCCGCTGGACGATCGGACAGATCTTCCCGGGTCTTCCCGGAGACGTCGTCCTAGAAAGCTTGAACCTCAGCACGAGGATCAGGAACGTCTTCGCACGCTTCGGCTATCGGACCGTCTCCGACCTTCAGCACATCTGGCTCGGAGAGATGCTGGACTGGCGGAGCGTCGGCATCGGCAGTGTGGAGAGCGTCCTTCGCACGTTCGGAGACGCGGCAACGGCGCGCACCGAGCCGCTCGTCGAGCGACCTCCTGTTTACCGTCCCCCGCTCCAACAGGACATGCTCGACTGGACGGGCAAGGAGTGGCCGACAGAGTGGGCGATGCCCTCCTCAGCTGCCCCACTCGTGGGCCAGCTCAACCGTCTCGCCACGTGGTTCGCTCTCCTCGGGCGCACCGGCACCCCCATGCTGACCGATCCGCCGCTTGTGGGCATGCCCGACGACCTACAAGACCTCCAGCGGCAACTCAGCGAGGTCAGTGCCACCGACGTCCTCGGCGAGGAGACCGAGCGCCTCAGCGCCGCCGCACTAATCGAGTCGGCTTTCAGCATTTTCGAACCGCGTGTACTAGACGTCCTCGCCCGACGATTCTTCGCAGACACGCCCGAGACCCTCGACGACCTCGGTCAACTCCACGGCGTCACCCGCGAGCGCGTGCGCCAGCTGGAGGCGAAGGCCCGCGCCAAATTGGTTGATCTCCTCGAACCCGAGGGTCCCCTCGCTGACCTCGGCGACGCGGTCCGCGCACAGATACAGGGCGTACTCCCGCTCGCAGACGTGCTCACCGCGATGCCGTCGCTCGCCGACGAGGTCGAGAGTGTCGGGTGGCCAGTGTGGCGCGTGCTCGACCGCCTAGACGACAGCTATGAGATCGACGCTGGGTGGTGCGCAACACCATCCATGGCCAGCGCCACGGCAAAGACTCATGCACGTCTGGAGGACCTGGCTGACCGGTATGGCGTTGTCCGCTTGGAGGACTACGGCGACATAGCGCCGGCTGGGACTCTTCGAGACCCACTTGGAGAGCTCGAGGCGTGGGTAAAGCACTGCGGCTATATCGTTGATGGCGCATTCGTTTACACCCGCACGGAGTCCGTCGGGGACCGCGCGGCCGCAATCCTGTCCGTCACGGGTTCTCCCATGTCTGCACAGGAACTGGTCGACCGCTTCGGCGTGGAGCGGAGCACCGGTTCACTAAAAAACGCCATGTCGACGGACAGCCGGTTTGTGCGCGTGGATCGGGACCGCTGGTCCCTGAGCGAGTGGGGCCATGAGTCCTACGGCGGGATCCGCGACGTGATCCGGCAGCAGGTCGCCGCTCACGGTGGCGAGGTCGCGCTCGAGGAGCTCATCGAGTACATCACCAGCCGATACAGCGTCTCTGCGAGCAGCGTGATCGCGTACGCGAGCGCCCACCCATTCGAAAACGGCCATGGCACCGTGCGGATTTCCCGAGGAGACCGGACGGCGAAGAAATCGCCTGAGCGGACTCGCCGGCTTTACCGACGCGGTGACAGCTGGCTGTACCGAGTGCCCGTCACGACGGACCACCTCCGCGGCAGCGGCTCGGTTGCACCTATCGGTGTTGCCAGCGTCGCCGGAGTCGAGCCGGGGACGACTCGGCACCTCGAGTCCCCCCTGGGTCCTCAAGCCATTGCTTGGACTGGTCTCCAGCCGGCTTTCGGCACCATCCGTAGATTCCTCGTACACGACGACGTGGGAACTGGTGAACAGGTGTTCTGCGTCATCCACGACGACGGGCGGTTCGATGTTCAGCGCGTTGCGCCGCTGACCGGCGACTTCCTCGCAGACGCCCTCCGGCTCGTCGGTCATGACGACAGGCTGCTCGGCGAGGAAGCGCTTGCCGCACTGGGCGCTGCGATATGCCTCCCCGAGGGCGCCACCCCGGTGACCGTCATCGGCGGCTATCGGGAACGCGGCGACGAGGACGTCGCCGATCTGCTGGTACAGGTCCGTGATCAGCTCACCGGTGCCGCGTCCACCACGCCCGTCGCAGTGACGGACATCAGCGACATCTTGGACCTGCTGTGACGGGACCCCTCGCTGATTCAGTTCCGTCCACGGGCCTCAGATCGCTCCATCTCGCTGGGCGCTACCGCAGCGACCGAGAAGATGTCGTCCAGTCATTTTATGTCCCGGCTCTCTCATCAGCGATCAGCTACAGCCGCGCCGTGGGCTACTTCACCTCGACCAGTCTCGCCCTTTTCGCGCGGGGCATTAATCGCCTCGCCGAACGGGGCGGGAGCATGCGACTAATCGCGTCACCGCACCTCGATCCAGCCGACATCGCGGACATTGAGCGAGGCTACGAACTACGGAAAGTTGTCGAACGGGCCACCTTGCGCGAATTGGATAGTGAAGAGTCACCCCATCTCCTCGATGGGCTAAGCCTTGTGGGCCGGCTCATTGCTGACGGCGTGCTGGACATCAAGCTTGCATTCGTTGAGCGCCATGGTCGAATCGGTCTCTACCATGAAAAGTTGGGCGTCCTTCGCGACGGCGCCGGTGATTTGGTTGCCTTCACAGGCAGCGCAAACGAAACCATGGGAGGTCTGCTGGCCAACTTTGAATCTATTGAGGTGTATCACGGCTGGGTGCCTGGAGACGGCTCGAGGGCTCTTCGCCTCGAGGCGGACTTCGAGGAACTGTGGAATGACGCTACGCCAAACCTGAGGGTATTGGACTTTCCCGAGGTCGCCCGGGACCGACTCATCGAGGTAGCCCGCGAGAGGCCGCGTGCAGAGCTACCCGAGGCGGACGAAACTCTCATCACAGGGATGGAGTCAACGAAGGACACCGGCCGTCTCGACATCCCGTCCAGCGTGACCTCACGGCCCTATCAGCGAGAAGCCGTAGAAAGGTGGCTACGCAACCAAGGGCGGGGCATCCTCAAGATGGCCACGGGGACGGGAAAGACGAAGACCGCGCTCATGGCCGCGACACAGTTGAGTCGTGTGCTCGCCCGACGCGAAGAACCGCTCGTCGTCCTCGTTCTCGCCCCCCTTCAGCACCTCGTCGATCAGTGGCTGGAAGAAGTGGAGGCTTTCGGCGTCCGGCCGATTGCCATCTACGAGTCCAGCGATCGATGGTTGCCCGTCGTCGAGGAACAACTGATGGCGTCCCGCCTCGGGCAGCGACCCGTCGTCGCCCTTGTGGCGACGAATGCTTCGTTCGCCGGCCCTCGATTCCAGGATGTCTTGAGCCGCATCTCCCAACCGCTGCTGGTTATCGCCGATGAAGCCCACAACCTAGGTTCGACGACGTACCGCACCGCTCTACCAGAACGGGCGACATACAGATTGGCGCTCTCCGCCACCCCGGAGAGGTGGTTAGACGACGAGGGCACGGCAGCCCTGGCCGACTACTTCGGCCCCGTGGTCTACGAGCTTGACCTGGGTGGCGCCATCGAGCTAGGCGCCTTGTGCCGGTACCGGTACGTTCCACGCCTGGTCGAGCTCACGGAAGCTGAGACCACGCTCTACGCGGACCTGACTGCGCAGATTGCTCTGCGCCTTGCGGCCGGTGAGACCTTCTCCGACGACTCGGACTCCGCCCTGGGTCAGTTGCTCCGCAAGCGGACGGGCGTTCTCGGTCATGCAGCCGGAAAGCTGCCCGCGCTGCGCCAAGACGTAGAGCAGCGAGCGCGCGACTGGTTCCAGCTCGTCTACTGCGCCGAGGGCCGGCGTCCGAGCGAACCGGGCGACCCACCTGGTCCCAAGCAAATCGACCAGGTGATGGACCTGCTCGGCAATCAGCTTGGCGTCAGCGCTCACACCTATGTCTCCGACACACCCCGCCGAGAGCGCGCCGCGTTGTTGCGCCGGTTTGCATCCGGCGCGGACTTGCGGGCGCTCGTAGCGATGCGGTGTCTCGACGAGGGCGTGGACGTACCTGACGCCCGGCTTGCGTACCTGCTCGCCAGCAGCAGCAATCCCCGGCAGTTCATCCAGCGACGGGGTCGCATCCTCCGGCGAGCCCCAGGCAAAGAACGGGCGGAGATTCTCGACTACATCGCCGTCCCTAAGGAGGGCGCCTCTGTCAACTTTGATGTCGAGCGCAAGCTGTTGATTCGTGAGCTGGCTCGCGTCAACGAGTTCGGGAAGCTCGCCGAGAATTACGGTGACACCCTGGCCGCACTGCGCCCGCTCAAAGAGCGCTACCAGCTAATGCACCTGTGACCCGGCGTCCGGCGATAAAGGATGAAGCAATGACCCAATCAAGCCGCTCCGAACATGAAGTTCTCCAGCAGATGACAGATATCGAGCGCGCACTATTGAAGCGCATTCTGGAGATCGAACGCGCCAAGCTGCACATTACCGCGCATGACCCGACCGACGATCTCGTCCGCGTGGTCAAGGAGATCATTCCATGAGATTGCACCAAATCACACTGACCAACTTCCGCCAGTTCGCGGGACAGCAGACCTTGCCACTCGCGTCTGATGAACTGCGTCCGGTTTCGCTCGTGTTTGGAGCGAACGGTGCGGGAAAGACGACGCTGCTCAACGCCTTCACGTGGGGTCTCTACGGTGTCGTCTCCGAGGACGTCGAGGAACAGCACCGAATGATCAATGACGGCGTCTGGCGTGCGACGCCTATCGGGGGCGTCGCGGAGCTGGCCGTAGAATTGCACTTCGACCACGATGATCGGAATTACCGACTTCTTCGCACCGCCAGTCTGCAAAAGGAGTCCGACGAGCAGAGGCCGCCGACCGCAACGCTGCACTTGTGGGAAACGATGCCTGACGGCTCATCCGAGGCTGTGAGCGCACCGCAAGAACGGGTGTTGAGCATTCTCCCGATGGGCGTAAGCCGATTCTTCTTCTTCAATGGTGAGCGCATTGAGAAGTTGGTGCAGAAGGGCGCCTACAGCGAGGTCCAGCAGGACATCAAGGTCCTCCTGGACCTCGAACAGGTGGAACGAGCTCTCCAACACCTGCCGAAGGTCGACCGCCGGTTGACAGCGGACCTGAAGAAGCACGGCGGGGACAGGGCCAGCGAGATCCAGACGGCGATCGACAATCTGCTCGACCAGCAGGCTGCCGGCCGGGACGAGCTTTCGGTCCTCGAACACGACCTCGCTCTTCTCAGCGAGGAACGCGAGGAGGTCACCGAACTGCTTCGGCAGAACGCGACCGCGGCACCGCTCCAGCGGGAGCGTGACTCCGTAGTACGGGAGCTCGAGGAGGCTCGTGGCGCCCGTCGTGCGGCCGAAGTTGAGCAAGCGACGCTCATCGCGACGCGAGGATTCATCGCCTTCTCGGATGACCTCGCCGATACGACCATCAGCCTGGCGCAGAAGCTCTACCAGCGCGGAGCTCTGCCAGCCCCTCTAAAGCGAGAGTTCGTCGACCAGCTGCTCGACGAACAATCGTGCATCTGCGGCACGCCACTGGCCGAGCACTCCCCCGCTCGCCACTCCGTTGAAGAGTGGCGCCAGCGCGCGGGGCTTCAGGCCGTTGAAACCGCTTGGCAGCGGCTACACGGTCAGCTCGAGCAGTTCGGCAAGGCACGCGACCAGCTCCATGAGGACCTCCAGCAGGTCGCCAAGCGCATGACCAGCGAGCACGAACGGGTCGACCGTCTGGAAGCACGGAAGACGGAACTGGATCGGCAACTCAAAGACAGCCGCCTGGAAGAGGTCCAGTCCCTGGAGAGCAAGCGACTGGACCTCGAGAGCCGCATGGCCACCAAGCAACAGCGCCTGGGGGTCGTCCGGTCCAACCTGGACTCGATCGTGAAGCAGCTGGAGCAGAAGGAGGTCGAGCGGAACCGTGCGGCCGTGACCGATGAGCTCGCCGCCAAGGCGCGGTCCAGGTCCGAGCTCGTGCAGTCTGTGCGTCGTGCCCTTGAGGAGATCCTCGCCATTCGTTCCGAGGAGATGCGCCGGCGACTTGACCGCAAGCTCAAGGATGTCTTCGCAAACATCTCGATCAAGCCGTACGTTCCTCGCCTGACTGACCGTTTCGAGCTCTCTCTGACGCAGACGATCGACGGGGTTGAGCTGCCGGTCCCGAAGTCAACGGGTGAGAACCAGATCCTGAGCCTGTCTTTCGTCGCCGCGGTGTCCGAGCTGGCTCGTGAGATCCGCAAGGAGCGCCGCGCCGAGGGCGACGCACCCCAGGATGCAGGTTCATACCCGATCGTGATGGACGCCGCCTTTGGGTCCCTTGACGAGAACTATCAGAAGGAGGTCTCACGAGCCCTGGCTGAGATGGCCCCTCAACTTGTCGTCCTGGTCAGCAAGAGTCAGGGACTGGGCCACGTGGTCGAGAACCTGTTGCCTCACGTGAGCCACCTAGGTGTGATCGTCACTCACACGTCTCAAGCCGACGTGTCGGAAACAATCGAGCTAGAGGGCATGACCTACCCGTACATCAAGTCCGACGCAGTCTCCAACCACGCAGAGCTTGAGGTGATCAGGTGACCGCGCCCCCGGCCGACGTCCGAATTCGTCGTCCGCAGCAGCACGAGGCCCTCCTCCAGGAGATGCGTGACGAGGCAGGGTTTTCGACCTTCCGAGACGGTCTGCTCTTTGCTGCTGCGCTGGGAGTGCGCCACGGACGTCGCTCACCCATTGGCCAGTCGGCCGGCGACCCGATCCGGTACGAGACCCTCACCGGGCCGGCCTACGCGGAAGCATTAGTCAGCATGATCGCGGCGAATGAGGCCCCAGACGACCCGGAGATCATGGATGACCGACGGCTCGAGGAACGAGTCCGGATCTTCGAGGAGTACGCCAACGGCGGTCTCGAGTACCTGCAGGAGCAGGTGAATGTTCGGCACCAGCCGATCTCGGTGATTGTGGTCGATGAAGTAACCAACGCTCTCACCGAGAGCGGAGGGGCATCACCGGCATCCGTGGAGGAGCTCCTCGACGGGGTCAACTGGTGATCGACCTCGCGAGCACTGTGCTCGTCGGCTAACGCCTGCGCCTAAGGTAGTTGCTGCGCCTCCGTCCCCTAGCTGGGGCGGGGGCGCAGATCTATGCCGGTGGGCGCCGTAACCAGCTGCATCTACCGCAACCTGCAGCGTCACCCACGGATCAGCCGACTCGCCGCGTGAGCACCGTGTCAGGACAAGGCACCTAGAGCGCGGATGCCTTTCGCACGCGTTGCAGCTGGATGTTCACCCAGCTGGGCCAGGGAAGGTCCGGCCAGCCGTACGCGTGCACATCATCCGACTTGGCTCGGTTGTGAAGACCGCATAGCCACACGGCATTGTCGACCGTGGCAGGGCCGCCAAGCGCATATGGCCAAGCATGGTCCAGCTGAAGCGACTGCTTGGTATACGGACACCGATAACCCCAGACTGTCTGACTCGCACACTTCATATGCTTGGCCCGAGGCGAATACGAGAAGGATCGCCCACCCCGTAGCGCGCTCCATCCGGAATCGTCGATCGGCATAACCTCGCGATTCAACAAGGCTAGCGCCAGCGGCAAGTCGCCTACGAGTCTCGATGTCTCATCGAGTTGCATCCAGGTTTGCCAGTCGGCGCCCGCATGATCCGCCACATACTTGTGATACGCGAGGGCCATACCATACCGACGGCGCAGTTCGCGTGAGTCAGTGTCTACCAGTTGAGCTGCACCTCTGCTCGACTTACAAGATCACCATAATGCTGCATGATCACAACCACCTCAAGGGGCTTAGGCAATGGAGCTTCGACAATAAGCCCCCTTCCCTCCATCGCGCGGTATCGCACGCCGCCGCCGACAGCCTTGGCGTCCAGCACTTGAACGTCTCCGACGTCGCGGTGGACAACGAGCTCCGGCGGTGGCTGCCCGGCTACTGAGCCGAGCGGCGCATGGACCACATCTGGGCGGGGCGCTCGGACTGCATGGCGACGTCCCACGGGATGGCGCCGGTGACGGCCTCCTTGCGGAAGTTGCTCACCGCGATCCGCGCCAGCTCCGGGTCGGCCGCGACACGCGCCGCCAGCTCACGCGCCCGGTCCTCGACCGCGGCGTCGTCCGGCGCATCCCAGGCCAGCCCGAGCTCGACGGCCTTCGCCCCGTTGATCTCCTCGCCGAACAGCGCCATCGCCGCCGCCGCCTCGCGGCCGATCAGCCGGGACAGAATCACGAAGTGACCGCCGCCCGGGTGCATGCCGCGCTTGAGGAAGCCGGCCAGCAGCCGGGCGTCACGCGCGATGATCCGCAGGTCGGTCGCCAGCAGCATGTTCATGCCGGCGCCCACCGCAGAGCCGCGCACCGCCGCCACCGTGGGCACCTTGACCTGGCCCAGCCGGTAGAAGGAGTCGTAGATCTTGCCCATGCCCTCGTAGGCGTCCGGGGCCGCCGGGTCCTTGCCGGCCGAGGTCAGCGTCGCGACGTCGCCCCCCGCGCAGAACGACTTGCCGACACCCCGGATGACCAGCGCACCGACCTCCGGCTTGGCGTCCACCTCGTCGAACGTCGCGATCAGCTCGTCGGCCATCCCGGGCGTCAGCGCATTGCGCCGGTCGGGCGCGTTGAGCGTCACGACCGCGACGCCGCCGTCCACCTCGAGCTGAACCTCACCGGTACCGGCCACGAGCCCACCTTCCTGCCGAGCGGACCGGCCCCAGCGCCGACCCGCACATCACCTGACAGGCATCACACCACGGGCCCGCACGAGCCCGCGCACTGCGGTCGGCTTCAAACGACGCTTGCCGACTCCACCAGCCGGCACAGCGCGTTGACCCGCCGCAGCTGCTCCGCTGTGCGCACCGGAGCGTCGAGCAGCAGCGGGCTCAGCACCACGACGGCCAGCGCCTGCGCCCGCGACACCGCCACGTTGAGCCGGTTCAGGTCGTAGAGGAACGACACGCCCCGGGGAGCGTCGTCGGCGCTGGTGCTGGTCATCGAGTAGAGGACCACCGGCGCCTCCTGCCCCTGGAACTTGTCCACGGTCCCGACCCGCGCCCCATCCGGCAGCGCCGCCTTGATCAGCGCGACCTGGGCGTTGTACGGCGCCACGACCAGCACGTCCGCCGGCCCGATCGGCGCCTCTTCCCCCAGGTGGTTTCGCCACCTCGAGCCCTGCACCGAATGCCACAGCCGCGCGACGGCGTCCGCCTCCTGCTGGCTCTTGTCCGCCGCCGTCAGCAAATGCTCGACCGGGTGCACCCGCAGCCCGCTGCCGGCGAGCACCCCCTCCCCCAGCACCGCCACCCGCTCACGGCCGTCCGCCGCCTCCAGCCGCCCCTCGTAGGCCAGGTCGGAGACGAACGCCGTCAGCGAAGGGTGCATCCGGTACGAGCGGTCGAGGAACACCCCGCGGTCGGCCGGGATGGTCGCGTGGCCGTCGAGCAGGTGCTCCAGCGCCGAAGCCCCGGAGCCGCCCGGGTGCACCGCTTGGGTCGGCTGCGCCAGCTGCTGCGGGTCGCCCAACAGCACCATCGACCGAGCTCCCCGCGCCACGGCGACAGCGTTCGCCAGCGAGAACTGCCCAGCCTCGTCGACCACCAGCACGTCCACCGCCTCCGCCACATCGGCCCGGGTCCAAAACCACGCTGTCCCGCCGACCAACCGGGCACTGCCGTCCGCCAGCGCCCGGGCGACGAACCCGTTGTCCGCAGACCACGCGACGCCGGGCGCACCGCAGTGCTGGCTCTCATCGCACTTCTGCAGCGCCGGCCGCCCCACCGCCTTGAGCAGGTTGCCGATCACCGCGTGGGACGTCGCTGTCACGCCCACCTTCTTCCCGGCGTCCAGCAGCTCCCGGATCAGCGCGGCGGCCGCCGTCGTCTTGCCGCTGCCCGGCGGCCCCTGGATCGCCAGCACCTCACCGCCCAGCGCTAGGCCGAGGCGCACGATCGCGTCCGTCGTCGTCTCGCCCGGCAGTAGGCGCGATCCCGCAGGAACGCGCCGCTGCACCAGCGCCTGGCCGAGACAGTCCCGGCCGGCGAGCACGTCTTCACCGGTGTCGGCGATCGCCGCCCGCAGGCTGGCCGTGTTGAGCGGCCCACCGGGCCCGAGCCCACGCGGCCCCGGCGGCTCCGCAGCCGTCGTCTTCAGCACCAGCCGCCCGACCGCAGCGTCCAGCTCGAAGACCGTCCCGACCTTCTTCGCGGTCTCGACGTCGAGCGCGTCGTCACCGGCGGAGAGCTTCGTGTCCTGCACCGGGAACGAGTACTCGTACAGCGAGCTCTTCTTCTCCGGACCCACGTACCGGACGAAGGACGGCCCGCCCAGCGCCGTCCCGTCCCCCACCAGCTCCTCGGCGTCGAGGTCCTGCAGGCGGTAGACCTCCCACCACGCCGGCCGGTCCTCGCGGCGGTGCCAGCCGACCAGGTCGCCCAGCAGCTCGTGCCCGGCCGCGTGCAGCCGGTCGGTCAGCTCCTGCTCGGCGGCCTGCGCCTCGGTCACCTTCGCGTCCGGCGCCACCACCGAGACCGCCGGCCGCGGCAACGGCCCGTGCACCGCCTCCAGCTCGGCGCGCTGCTGCTCCAGCCAGTCGTGCAGCTCGCGGGTGGAGTCGACGTCGTCCTTGTTGTAAGCCTCGATGCCGTCCAGCCGCGCCTGGTCGCCATCCTCCAGCCACGCCTCGTACTCCAGGACGCTGCCCAACGCGCTGGCCACCGCGCCCTCGTGCGACCGTCCGTAGAACGCCTCGACCTTCTTGATCGAGTACGACTCCTTGCTGATCCGCATCGACTGCCGGACGACGGGATAGAGGTCGACGAACCGCTCCTCGCGCAGAAGCTGGTCGAGCTCCGCCTCCCGGACGCCGTAGCCGCCGGTCAGCTTCTTGAGCGCGGTCACCTCGTAGGGCGCGTAGTGGTAGACGTGCATCGCCGGGTCGGCCTGCACCGCCGAGACGATCCGGTCGATCAGGTCGGCGACCAGCTGCTTCTCCGCCGGGCGGTCGTGCGCCCACAGCGCGGAGAACCCGCCGGACCGGTCACCGATGCCGGCGAGGTACTCGATACCCGCGCCGTCCTCGAACCAGGGGTCGCCCTCGAAGTCGAGGTACAGGTCGCCGGCGCTCGGCTGCGGCAGCCGGAGCAGCCCCAGGCCGTCGACCGGGTCGAGCAGCGTCCGCGACGCCGCGCCCGTCGTCCGCTCTTTCAGCTGCTCGGCCGCCTGCTGCTGCAGCCGGGTGCGCGCGTCGGCACCGATGCCGGACGCCGCGAGCTGCTCCGGTGACGCGGTGGCCAACGCCGCCAGCGTCGGGATGCCTGCCGCACGGAGGGCGTCCCGGTGGTCACCGCGCATGAAGGCGACCAGGCCGAGGTCGTCGGCGTCCCGTAGTTCGCCGTCGCAGCGCGACGCCCACCGGCACTGGTCGCAGAAGGCGACCGGCGCGGGAGTGGTGGCAGGCGGAGCGGCGGTGAACGCCTCCAGCCGGGCCCGCGCGCGGCGGGCGTACGCGGCGACGTCGACCAGCCGCCACGGCCGCGACTCGCCGTCCCCGGTGACGACGGAGATCCGCTCCGGCGCCACCCCCTGCAGAACGGTGAGCCGCTCGGCGTAGGTCGCCATCTGCAGCAGCGCGGCCACCTTCATCTTCCGGGCGAGCTTCGTGTCGGCGATCTCGTACGACCAGCCGCCGAACAGCGAGGGCACCTCGACTCGCAGCAGGAAGTCGGCCTGCCCGCCCCAGGCGCCGTCGAAGAAGGTCCCCTGGTAGACGACGTCAACGCCGGAGCGCATCGCCTCGACCGTCGCGGCCTCGGCCTCCCGCCGGCCGTCGGCACCGGAGGCGGCCGCGATCTCGGTGACCGTCCGACCGGCCGCGACCAGCGACGCCAGGTACTTCCGCTCGTGCTCGAGCCCGCGGTCGAAGACGAACTGCACCTCGTCCGACGCCGGAGCCTCCGGCGCGGCCCACTCCCCCGCGGCCACCCCGAGGTCCAGCCGGGTCAGGTGCCGGCACTCCTGGTGGTGCGTCAGATCGGTCGGGCTGAGCACCAGCCGTCCGTCGAGTCGCTGCATCGCCCCGTACCTCCCGATCACCGTCCAACCGGCAACCCGTGGACGTGTCCTGCCTCGCCGCAGCTCTAGCGGACGCCTCCGACACGATCGGGCGCCCGGTGCCGCGACAGCCGACGTGGTCACCCCACCGTGTGACGCCGGCGCAGACACTTCGAGCCGGCTCTGGTGCACCGCATCCCACCGACGCCGCCCTGCACGGCTCCGCGGCGGGACGTGCCCCACCGACGCGGGGTCTCCACCCCCACGGTCCGAGACGCGTCGCCGCACCAGCTGCGCGACAGCCCGGTGCCCGTCCGCGACGGACCGGCACCGGGCCGGAGCACCGCAGGTCAGGCTGGACTACTCGCAGCCGACGCCGTCGCCGTCCCGATCCAGGTGACCGGCGTAGCCAGGGTCCCCGACCCGCACGGGGGCTGCACCCGCGGCTCGGGCGGCGTCGCAGTTCTTGAAGTACGTGCTGGGAGCCTGAGGTGCCGGAGCCGGAGCGACCGGCGCCGAGGAAGCGGACGGTGCGGGAGCAGTCGAACGCACCGTCGCCTGCGGTGCCGGCGCAACGGAAGCAGCCGCCTCACGCGCCACGAGGTCGCGCTCCCGCTGGTCGAGCGCGACACTCCGCTGGTCCAGCTCGGTCACCCGCGCGGCCAGGCGCGACTCCCCCTCGGCGGTGACCCGACGGATCCGCGACTCCGCCTCGGCGACCTCGTCCTCGAGTTCCGCCGCCTCCTGCTGGGTGTCCGTCAACTCGCTCTTCAGCGTCAGGTACGCCGGCGACGCCTCCACCTCGGGGGTGTCACCCGCACCGCCCACGCCGACGCCGATCAGGAATGCCAGCAGCGGGATGCCCCACTTCAGCCACCGCTTCGGGCTCTTCTCGGACTCGGCCGGCGCAGGAGCGGAGGCACCAGGCATGACAGCGGTATCGGACACGATCGTTCTCCATTCCCCGTAGTGGCACGGGACGGTATCGCTACCGGGCTCCGGTGGGTGGGGGACCAGAGGACGCTGCTGCGCCGGGGGTCGGTGGGAACGATGAGGCGCACGAACGGGCCGAGGGAGTCGCGCCGCCAACGTCGTCCGCTGGATCTCGGCCATGTCCATCCGACGTCAGCACGGACACGGCCCGCGCGCGAACCCGTTGACAGCGCCAGGCAGCTGAGAACGATGAGTCGCGCGGCGACGTCGCCGGGCGCCGCGCCTGTCCGCGGAAGGAGGGCGCATGTACGCCCGCAGCACCACGATCACCGCCGACCCGAACCGCCTGGACGCCGGCATCGCCGGCGTCCGCGACGACGTCATGCCCGCCGTGGGCGGCATGGACGGCTACGTCGGGCTGTCGATGCTGTGCGACCGGAGCTCCGGCCGATGCATCGTCACCACCGCCTGGGAGACCGAGGATGCGATGGCCGCGACCCGCGAGGCGGTCCTCCGGATGCGCGATCAGGCGACGGAGCAGTTCGGCGCTCCCGCACCCGAGGTGCGTGAGTGGGAGATCGCGGCGATGCACCGACTGCACCCCGCAGGCGACGAGTCCTGCGCCCGGGTCACCTGGTCCCGCGTCGACCCGGCCACCATCGACCGCGTCCTCGATGTCTTCCGCGCGGACCTCATCCCGCGCATGGACGAGATGCCCGGCTTCTGCAGCCTCAGCCTCATGCTCGACCGGCAGACCGGCGACAACGCCCTCACCGCCGTCTACGCCGACCGCCGCGCCATGGAGGCCTCCCGCCAGCGGGCCACGTACATCCGCGACGAGTTCCGCCGCGGGCTGCGCATGTCGGCCACCGACGTCGCCGAGTTCGACCTCGTCCTGCACCACCTGCGCGTCCCCGAACTGGTCTGAGGGCCCGGGCCGCAGCGGAAGCCCGCTCGCTCGTCCCGACATCCCGCTGCGCCGGCGACCAGGCCTCCCACCCCGTCGGCGGCGCTCGTTCTGACCGCGGCATCGACGGAGTGGGACGGCCCTACGGTGAGGCATGACCTCGCCGCGACCCCTGCCGGCCGACCTGGTGCTCGAGGGCGGCGGCGTCAAGGGCATCGCGCTCACGGGCGCCGCCGTCGAGCTGCTGGGCCGGTACCGGTTCGAGCGGGTGGCCGGCTCCTCGGCGGGCGCCGTGCTGGCCGCATTCCTCGCTGCGGGGCTCTCCGCCGACGGGATCCGGGCGGCAGAGGACAGGCTGGAGTACGACCGCATCCCGGACTCCTGGGCGCCGGTGCCCCTGCTGGCGCCGGCGGCGGGGCTGCTGCTCCGGTCGGGGCTGCACCCGGGCCGCTACCTCACCGAGTGGGTGCGCCGGGAGCTGGCCGAGCTCGGCATCGTGACCTTCGGGGACCTGCGCCGCGAGGACCCCGGCGACGACCCCGCGCTGGAGCCGTGGCAGCGCTACCGGCTGGTGGTGACGGCGACCGACGTGACCCGGGGCCGGCTGCTGCGACTGCCGTGGGACTACCGCGAGTTCGGCCTGGATCCCGACCGCCAGCCGGTGGCCGACGCCGTCCGCGCGTCCCTGGCGATCCCCTACTTCTTCGCGCCCCGGAGCCTGCGGGACCCGCGCACCGGGCGGAGGTCGACCCTGGTGGACGGCGGGGTGCTGTCCAACTTCCCGATCGAGATCTTCGACCGCACCGACGCCGCCACACCCCGCTGGCCGACCTTCGGGGTGGGGGTGGGCGATACGCTCGCCGACGAGGACGTCGCGGTGTTCGGCGTCCGGCACCTGCCGCCGCCGCTGCGGCTGCTGGACTCCCTGGTCGCCACCACGGTCACCGGGCGGGACCGCACCTACCTGGCCTCCCCCTGCGTGCGCCGCCGGGCCTTCTCGATCGGCACCAGCGGCACCGGGCTCACCGAGTTCGACATCGACGAGGCCGAGCGGGCCCGGCTGATCGCGGCCGGCGAACGGGCCGCCCGCGAGTTCCTGGCCGGCTGGGACTGGGACGCCTACCTGCGCGACTGCCGCGGCGTCGACCTCCCCCCGGGACCGTCCCGGCCGACGCCGGCGTAGCTCTCCCGCAAAGACCAGCAGGCGGGCCGAGGACGAGGCCACGGCGCCGAGGGCGGGGACGCGCGCCCGCGTCACCGTCCATCAGGTCCGACCGACCCCCGGTAGCGGCGCACGGTCCGCGACCCGGCCGCCGCCGAGCGGCGTCCCGCCCGTGCGCGGACCCGTTGACAGCCTCCCGACCGCGAGCAGCATGGCCGCTGCGGCGACGCCGCGAGGGCGCCGCCCGCCATCCCGAGAGGAGGGCGGCATGTACGCCCGATCGAACACCGTCCACGCCGACCCGCAGCGCATGGACGACGGCATCGCCTTCGCCCGCGACGAGGTCATGCCCGCGGTCATGAGCATGCCCGGCTGCATGGGCCTGTCCATGCTGTGCGACCGCGGGTCCGGCCGCTCCATCGTCACGACCAGCTGGGACTCCGCGGAGTCGATGAGCGCCAGCAGGGACGCGGTCCGCGCCATGCGCGAGCGGGCCGTCGACGTCATGGGCGGCCAGTTCGACGTCCAGGAGTGGGAGATCACCGTCCTGCACCGCGCGCACCGGGCGCCCGAGGGCGCCTGCTGCCGCGTCACGTGGACCCGCGGTGATCCCGCCCGCATGGACGACGTGACCGAGACGTTCCGCACCGGCCTCATCCCGCGTCTGGACGACATCCCGGGGTTCTGCAGCGTCAGCCTGATGGGCGACCGGCAGACCGGCATGGGGGTCCTCACCGCCACCTACGACGACCGCGCGTCCCTGGAGCGGTCCGCCGAGGCGGTGCGCGGGATGCGCGAGCAGTTCACCCAGCAGATGGGGCTGGAGATCACCGACATCGCGGAGTTCGAGCTGGTGATCCACCACCTGCGCGTTCCTGAGATGGCCTGAGGGACGGCGGCCGGCGCGCCCACCGAGCGCGCGCCGGCCGCACCTCCGCTCTCGTGTTGCGCAGTGACGGCGCCGGCCGGGATCAGGACGCGTCGAGCCGGTAGAGCGCCGTGTGGTGCACCTGCAGCACCGGCTCGTCGCCGGCCAGCACCAGCGCGTCGTACCGGACCTCGTCGTGGCGGCCCCGGCGGCCCACTCCGGTGACCACCCCGTGCGCGGTCAGCTCCACCGGCAGCCGGGCGACGCCGAGGAAGCGGCAGTCGCTGGACGTGTGGATCCACGGCCCGAGGGCGACGTTGCGCATGAGCAGCTCGTTGACCAGCCGCAGCAGCAGCCCGGGATGGAGCAGCGCCTCCCGCCGGTACAGGTCCAGCGGCTCGCCGATCGCGTCCAGGTACCAGTCGTTGCGCTCCACGGTGCCGGCCTCGGTGACGCTGCCCATCGGGCCGATGACCGGGTCGGCCACCGGCTCGGTCGGTGGGTCCACCGGCCGGTAGCCGGTGAGATCGGGCCTCTCCGCGCCGAGCCCGGCCGAGCCGACGCACCGCACCTCCCCAGCGGGGTCGCTGACCATGAGCCGGCCGTCCGCCGGCTCGACCAGCAGCTCGTCGCCGTCGTAGGTGGGCCGCCGGAAACGCAGGTCGATCCTGCCCCGGGAGAGCCACTCGGTCCCCCAGGCCGCCACCAGCGGCGTCGTCGTGCGGGCGAACAGCTCGACGCCGGGGACCAGCGCCCCGGCGAAGCCGTACCGCCGCGCGACGTCGTCCTCGTGGATCTTGTTGGTCGACTCCTCGACGACGTGGGCCACGAAGCGGTGGGGTCCGGGAGCGGTCACGTCGCCGGATGCTGCCGTGCCGGTGCCGCGGTGTCGAGACCGGACCACGTGCACCGGCAGCGATGCTCAGGAGGGCAGCGGCGGACGTACCCACCCGGCCCCGCAGGCACCTCGGCGCACGTCGTCCGGCGTCAGGCCGTAGGCGGCACGGAAGCCGCGGCTGAACGTGGCCGAGTCGCGGAACCCCCAGCCGTGGGCGACCTCCGCGACGCTCACCCCGGTGCCTCGACGCTGCAGCTCGCGGCGCGCCGCCTCGAGCCGCCGCCGGCGCACGTACCGGGCCGGTGTCTCGCCGCGCTCCGCGAAGAGCACGTAGAGCGCGCGCAGCGAGACGTATCCCGCGCCCGCCATCCGCTCCGGCGTCAGGTCGGGGTCGCGCAGGTTCGCCCGCACGTAGGCGGTGATCCGCAGCCACGCCGCGTCGGGTGGGGGCTCGGCAGTGACCCGCCCCGGCAGCGCCTCGGCCAGCAGCCCGACGGCGGCGTCGGCCACCGGGACCGCCAGCCGGGGGTCCAGCGCACCGGCCGTCCGCAGGGTGCTCCCCAGCAGCCCGGCCAGCAGGTCGGCCGCCGCGGGTTCCAGCACCCGGCCGCCCTCGACGTCGGCAGCGAACCGGCTCCGCGGCACCAGCAGCGTCCACTTGTGCAACCGGCCGGGCACCCGGAAGCGGACCGGCTCGTCGCTGCGCCACACCAAGGCCGACCCCGGCCGGAGCACGGAGCGCTCGCCGCCCACCTCCACGTGCTCCTCCCCCGCCCGCACGAAGAGCACCCCGACGGCGTCCTCGTCGGTCGCGGCCATCTGCGACCGGCCGCGGTGCCCGCTGCACGGACCGCAGCGGCAGTCGACGAGCGCCAGGTCGCCGATCCGGTAGCGGACGAGCGCGTCGGTCCCGGCGGGCGCGTCGTCCTCCGGGGTCACCGACCACGGCAGGTGCGTCGCGCTGATCAGGTCGAGCAGGGCATCGAGCCGGTCGGCCTCGGGCAGCGACTCCGGGCGCCACCGCTCCGCTGCCAGGGCCATGGAGTCCTCCCGCCGCCGGCCACGCTGCCGTCGTCCCGCATGGAACCGGGGGCACCACCCCGCGCGCAAGGGCCGACGGTGCACGGATCGACAAGGGACGTGCAGGGATCGTCACGACGGGAGCCCCCGCGCGGAGCAGAGTGCGGACCTCGAGGCCCGCCGGGGCCGCAGGAGGAGGAGTCATGCGGGAAGACGTCGAGTTCGCGACCGAGGACGGCGTGACGCTGCGCGGTTGGCACTACCCGGCGCAGGGCGTCGACGGGCCGGCTCCGCTGGTTGTCATGGCGCACGGCTTCTCCGCGGTGAAGGAGCACCTGCTGGACGACTACGCCGCGCACTTCTCCGCGGGCGGCCTGGGTGTCCTCGTCTACGACAACCGCAACCTCGGCGCCAGCGACGGCACGCCGCGCGGTGAGATCGACCCCTGGCAGCAGATCCGCGACTACCGGACGGCGATCACCTGGGCGACCACGCAGCCGTGGACCGATCCCGACCGCCTCGGCGTGTGGGGCTCCAGCTACAGCGGTGGCCACGTGCTGGTCGTCGCCGCGCTGGACCGGCGGGTGCGCTGCGTGGTCTCCCAGGTGCCGCTGGTCAGCGGGCTGGCCAACGCCCGCCGGCTCATCCGCGCCGACGCCTTCGCGGGCCTGCGCGCCGCCTTCGACGGCGACCGCGCCGCACGCTACGCAGGTGAGCCGCCGGCGACGATCCAGGTCGCGTACGAGAAGGACCCGACCGAGATGGCGGCGCTGCCCACCGACGACACCCACGACTTCTTCTTCGGCCCGATCCAGGACCGGGCCCCGAACTGGCGCAACGAGGTCACCCTGCGCTCGGTGGAGATGTTCGTCGAGTACGAGCCCGGTGCCTACATCGGCGCCATCTCCCCCACGCCGCTGATGATGGTGGTCGCCGCGAAGGACCACCTCACCGTCGCGGACCTGACGCTGGAGTACTACGAGCGCGCGCGACAGCCCAAGGAGCTCCTCGTGCTGCCCGTCGGCCACTTCGACGCCTACGTCGACGAGGCGTTCGCGGTCTCCGCGCCCGCCCAGCTGCGCTGGTTCGCCACGCACCTCGGGTGAGGTTGCCGGGTCGGTCGTCCCACGGCGGGGGGCCGACCCGTACCAGCCCCACCTCGACGGCGAACGGCGAAGCCGAGGTCACCCGCCCGGGCGGACCAGCCCCGTCTCGTAGGCGAGCACCACGGCCTGGGCCCGGTCGCGCAGGCCGAGCTTGGCAAAGACGCGGCTGACGTGCGTCTTCGCCGTCTGCTCGACCACGAACAGCGTCTCGGCGATCTCCCGGTTCGACAGGCCCCGGCCCACCAGCGCCAGCACCTCGGTCTCCCGCGGCGTCAGCGCCTCCAGCTGCGCCGGCCGCCGGTCGTTCCCGGACGCGGGGCCCGTCGCCAGGTAGTGCGCGATCAGCCGGCGCGTCACCTCCGGCGCCAGCAGCGACTCCCCCGCCGCCACCACCCGCACGGCGTGCAGCAGCTCCGCGGCCGGCGCGTGCTTGAGCAGGAAGCCGCTCGCCCCCGCCCGCAGCGCCGCGTAGACGTAGTCGTCGAGGTCGAACGTGGTCAGCACCAGCACGCGCGGCGCCGGCTCCAGCGCACCGCCGAGCAGTGCCCGGGTCGCCTCGATGCCGTCCAGCCGCGGCATCCGCACGTCCATGAGCACGACGTCCGGACCGCGCCCCCGGGCGGTCAGCTCGGTTGCCAGCTCCACGCCCGCCTGCCCGTCACCGGCCGTGCCGAGCACCTCGATGTCCGGCTGAGCGTTCAGCAGCGCGGCGAACCCGTCCCGCACCATCGACTGGTCGTCGACGACGAGCACCCCGATCACGCGTCCACCCCCACGACCAGCGGCAGCTCGGCGACGAGGCGGAAGCCGCCGTCGGCCGTCGGGCCCGCCTCCACCGTGCCGCCGTGCAGAGCCGCACGCTCCCGCATGCCGGGCAGGCCGCTCCCTCCGCCCGACGCGGCCGGCGTCGCCGTTCCCCGGCCGTTGACCACCTCGATCCGCAGCACCCCGCCCTCCCCGGCGACGCGCACCCGCACGGGTGCACCCGGCGCGTGCTGGGCGGCGTTGGCCAACGCCTGCTGGACGATCCGGTACGCCGACAGCCCCAGCGCCGCGGGCGCCTCCGGCAGGCGCAGCTCCCACTGCAGCTCGGCGCCGGCCGCCCGCGCCGCGCGCAGCAGGTCCTCGAGGTCGCCCAGGCCGGGCTGGGGCGCCCGCTCGGCGCCGTCGTCGGAGCGCAGCACGCCGAGCAGGTTCTGCATCTCCGCCAGCGACTGCCGCGCCGCGGTCGCCACCTCGGCGAACTCGGTGCGCACCGACGGTGTCACCTCGTCGAGCCGGTACGGCGCGGTCTCGGCGCGGACCGCGATCAGCGACATGTGGTGGGCGACGACGTCGTGCATCTCCCGGGCGATGCGCGCGCGCTCGGCCAGCGCGCCCTGCCGCGCCAGCGCCTCCTCGGCCCGCTCCTGCTCGCCGGCCAGCGCCGCGCGGGCCCGCTGCCGGGCCCCGAGCGCGCCACCGAGCACCAGCGGGACCGCCACCCCCACCAGCGCCGTCGACCACGACCCGGCGTCCACCGCCTCCGCGTCGACGATCCCGAACAGGAGCAGCGCGACCACCGAGACCAGGGCGACGCCGAGGAGCGCGCGACCGCGGGCGGCCCACGCGGCCAGCAGCAGCACCGGGAGCCAGAACAGCCAGTGCCAGACCTCCACCACCGGCAGCGGCTCCGGCGACGCCGGGATGAGCAACCGCAGGACGACGAGCCAGCAGGTGACGGCCAGCCACCCGTCGAGCGGGCGACGGGGGGCGACGGCGAGCCCGAGGGCCGCCGGCAGCAGGTAGAGGAAGGCCACCCCGCCGAGCAGCCCGCCGCGTTCGTTGAGCACCGCGCTCGACACCGCGATGGCCACGACCAGCCCGTACAGGCCGAACAGCACCGCACCGACCGTGCCGGCCCGCGGGAGCCTCGACCACGGCGCGGACCACGCCGGCTGCTCCGGCCGGACCGCCGCGAGCACCGCCGACCACGCACCGGAGGCGCCGGTGGCGGTCATGCGGCGCAGGGTGGTCGGCTTCATCGCGCTGCGAGCCTAGCCACGGAGAACGCCCTCCCGCGTCCCTCCGGAAGGGCAGGTGCGCCCCCTACCGGAGTAGCACGCTCCGCTCACGTCGGACGCCGGTAGCGCGCCAGGACGGCTCCGCAGCGTGACGACGGCGCTCGCTCGCGAAGCTTCGATCGGACGGCATGCGCACCCCGCTGTTCGCCCTCCTCGTCGGGCTGTTGTCCCTGGTCGGAAGCCTGTCGCTGCTCGCCCAGCCGCGGGCCTCCTCCGGTGGGTCCCCGGTCGGCCTCGACCGCCGCTGCGCCGACGAACTGTCCGCTCGCCTCACCGCCGGTTCCGACGCCGCGGTGCGCGTGCTCGGCTGCGACCCGGCCGGCCGGGGACGTGCGGTGGTCGCGCTCGGCGACCTGGCCACGGCGGACTCCGTCGCGGTGCTCGTGCCCGGCGCCGACACCGATCTGGCCACCCTGCACGACCCCGCCGCTCCGCTGCGCCGGCCGTGGGGGTGGGCCCGGTCGCTGGCATCGGCCGCCGGCCCGCGAACCGCCGTCGTCCTCTGGGTCGGCTACGAGTCACCGCGGGGCCCGGGCGTCGACGCGGCGACCGGCCGGCTCGCGCGGGCGGCCGCGCCGGCCCTCGTCGACGCCGTCGCGGAACTCCGGTTCCGGTCGGGGACGGCGCCGCACGTCACGGTGATCGGGCACAGCTACGGCGCCGTCGTCGTCGCGCTGGCGGCACCGGAGCTGACCGCCGACGACGTGGTGCTGCTCGCCAGCCCGGGCGCGCGGGCGCGCGACGTCACCGGGCTGCGCACGTCCGCGCGGGTGTTCGCGGCGCGCGGCGCCGAGGACTGGATCCGCTTCGTCCCGCACCTGGCGGTCGGCGACCTCGGGCACGGTACGGACCCGGCGGCACCGGAGTTCGGGGCGCGGCTGATCCCGGCCGACGACGTCCGGCGGCACGACGGCTACTTCCGCCCGGGCTCGGCGGTGCTCGCCGCGATCGCCGGCGTGGTGACCGGGGCACGGGACGGGGCGACGGCGTGAGGCGGCATCCCGTGGCGACGGCGGTCGCCACCTCGGCCGGCATCGTCTGCGTCGTCACCCCGTGGATGCTGGAACCGCCGCTGTGGGTGCGGCTGCTGGCCGGCCTGCTGACCGCGGCGACGTGGTGGTGCGCGGCGCGGCTGGTCGGCGCCGTCGTCGAGGGGGTGCGGAACGTGCTCCACGGGCGGGCGCGGTCGGCCCGCCTGACCGTGGGCATGGCGGCGGTGCTCGTGGTCGCCGGGTGCGGGGCAGCGCCCCCTCCCGCACCTGCCGAGGCGCCCGCCTGGGTGCCGGTCGTCGCGTCGGCGCCCCACGTGCCGGCCGGAACACCCGTCCGCGTGCGGATCGACCTGGCCGACGCGCCGACCGACGAGACGCGGGCCCGGCTGGCCGTCGAGGAGCTTGTCGGCGCCGGCGGGCTGACGCGCTCGACGGTGGTGATCGCCGTCCCCACGGGATCGGGCTGGGTGGACGAGGGGGCGATCGCCGCGCTGGAGGAGCTGACCGGCGGGGACCTCGCGACCGCGACCGTGCAGTACGCGCAGCGCCCGAGCTGGGTGGAGTACCTGCTCGGCACCGACCGGGCGGAGCGGTCGGCGACGGCCCTCCTGGATGCGGTCCGGGCCCAGCTGGCGACCCTGCCCGCCGGCGAGCGACCGCGGCTGCTGATCTTCGGGGAGAGCCTGGGTGCGACCGCCGCGGCCGCGGCGGTGGCCGAGCTCGGCGGCGTCGACGGCTGCCTGCTGGCCGGGCGGCCGGGATCGGCGGGCTCGTCCCCGGTCCCCGGGTGCACCGACGTCCGCAACGACGACGACCCCATCCCGGAATGGCACCCCGGCCTGGTGCTGGCCCCGCGCGGTGACCTGCCGTGGCTGCCGGCGGTGACGTTCTGGCAGGTGACCGCCGGTCTGGTCACGGCCCTCGACCACCCGCCCGGCGCCGGGCACCGCTATGGCATGAGCCTGGCCGACGACTGGGCCCGGATGCTGTGACGCCGAGGACCGGCACCGGGAACGCGGCAGCCCCGCCACGACCGGAGTCGTCGCGGGGCTGCCGTCGCTCACCTCAGATGCTCAACCCGCCGCAACCGCTGCTGCAGTCGACGGTCCAGATCGAGCGGGCCAGCGCGCTGAACCGGGCGGACGGCAGGAGCCGCTCCCCGCGCGGGCCGCGGACCGTGCCGTCGGACCCACCGGCCGGCGGGGTGCCGCCCGGTGCGGCCACCCCCGGCTCGGTGCCCGGGGCCGACGGCGCGGGCGCCGTCGGGGTGGGCGCCGTCGGGGTGGGCGCCGTGGGGGCCGGCGACGAGGTCGCCGTCACCAGGGTCAGCCCGCCGCCGAGCACCGTCGACGAGCGGTCCGGCGCGAAGACGTGGACGTCGTAGACGCCCGCCACCAGCGTGGGCGACTCGAAGACGATCTCCGTGCCGCTGAGGCCGACGATCCGCACCCCCGTACTGCTCCCCACGCGCACCAGCACCCCGGACTGGAAGCCCGAACCGCTGATCCGCACCCGGGTGCCACCGGACGCGCTCACCACCGACGGCGAGATCGAGGTGATCCGGTACGCCCCCACCGACGGGTACTGCTTCTCCCCGCCCGTGGCCGGCTGGGGTGCCGCCGGCGCAGGAGCAGGAGCAGGAGCCGAGGGAGCCGGCGATGACGGAGCAGGGGCCGACGGTGCCGGGGCCGAGGGGGCCGGCGACGACGGCGTCTCGCTGCCGGGACGCGGCGTGGTCGGCGCGGTGCTGCCACCGTCCGGGGTCCGGCCGCCGTCCACCACGGGCGACGACGGGGCGGGGGCCGGCGTCGGCGAGGTCCCCGGCGCAGGAGCCGAGCCACCGGGCGCCGGTGCGCCGACGGACGGAGCCGGTGCCGACGGCGCCGGAGCGCCCGGCGACGACGGCGCCGGAGCGGTCGGGTACGTGGGAGCCGGCGTCGGGGAGGTCCCCGGCGCAGGAGCCGAGCCGCCGGGCGCCGGGCTGCCGACCGACGGCGCCGGCGTGCTCCCGCCGGACGGCGGAACCGGCGTTCCGGGAGACGGCTCGGGCGCCGGGTCGGCGCTGCGCTGTGCCTCCTCGCCGACCAGCAGCGGGGCGGCGTAGGCCATGCCGAGCGCCTCGCCGTCCTTGGCCAGCTGGACCACCAGCACGTACCGGCCGTCCTGCAGCTCGGTGCTCGGCGTCAGCACCAGCGAGCCCAGCCCCTCCCGGGTGCCCAGCGAGAAGCGCGCCTCGCCGGCGTCGTCGGTCGTCGCCGTCTGGCCGTTCAACGTGATCGCGTGCTGCGTCAGCGCCAGGACGTCGCCGCCGTGCTCCAAGCCCAGCGAGATCCGCGCCTCGTAGGCACCGCCCGGCACCGAACCGCTGGCGACGACCTGCGGGGTCACCGTCCCGGCCATCGCGGTCATGTTCGTGAAGCGGTACCGCACCGGCGCCGCCGTCTCCCCGAACTTCGTCAGCGACAGCCGGCCGCCGGTCACCGACCTGCCGGCAAAGGCCGGCAGGGGCTCGACGTCGGCGAGCAGCCGCTGCACCACCTCGGGTGCGGACGCCTCGCGGTCCAGCCCCTTGTAGAGCGCTGCTGCCGCGGCCACCTGCGGCGCCGCGATCGAGGTGCCGCTCACGAGCTTGTACCAGCCGTCGGGCGTCGTGGAGAACACGAGCGTCCCGGGGGCGAACAGCTCCACCGTGCCCGCCCCGTAAGCGGAGAAGTCGCTGACCGTGTCGGCGGCCGTGCTGGCGCCCACGGTGATGACGTTGGGCCGGTTGATGCTCGCCGGGTACACCGGCGAGGTGTCGCGGTTGGCGCTGTCGTTGCCGGCCGCCACCACGACGACGACGCCCTTGCCATTGGCGTAGTCGATCGCCTCGGTCAGGATCGCCGCGCCCCCGGGGCCGCCCCAGGAGGCGTTGATGACGTCGGCGCCGTTGTCCGCCGCGTAGCGGATCGCCTGCGCGCCGAGGTAGAGGTCGACGCTCCGCCCGGCGCCGATGACCAGCGGCATGATCGAGACGTCCGGCGCCACACCCGCGGTGCCCTGGCCGTTCCCGGCGCGGGCGCCGACGGCTCCGGCCACCGTGGTGCCGTGCGAGTTGTCCAGCCCGGCGTTCGTGACGTCGGCGGAGTTCGTGTAGAAGTTCCAGCCGTGGCAGTCGCCCGGCTTGCCGTTGGCGTCGGTGTCACCGGTGCCGCAGGGCTGGTCGGGATTGGTCCACAGCGCGCCCTGCAGATCGGGGTGGCCGGCCGCGAACCCGCTGTCCAGGACGGCGACGGTGAGCCCCCGGCCCGTGCCGGCCCGCCAGCCCTCCGGCGCGGAGACGTCGGCTTCGGCCACCCCGCCCTGCCCGTGGAAGTTCGAGCCGGTGTTGCTGAGGTTCCAGCCGTAGGTGCCCCAGTACGGGTCGGAGACGGATTCCCCGAACACCTCGCCGGGCTCGGAGAGCTGCACCTGCGCGCCGGCCAGCAGGTCGGTGACGACGGAGGGAACGAGGTCCTTCCCGGCGACCAGCGCGGAGCCGTCGAACAGCGACTGCGCCGACGCGATCGCCGGGTGGGCGTCCAGCAGCGCCACCTGCTCGGCCGTGACCCCGCCGTCCAGCGTGACGACGAGGCGGGTGAGCCCGTCGCCGGCCGGGCCGAAGTCCTCGAGGACCGGCACCGCCGGTGCCGCGGAGGCGAGCGTGCCGATGACGGCCGTGCCCCCGAATCCCAGTGCCGCGGCCGCCAGGACCGCGATCCCGCGGTACCCCCTGCCGGCCGATCGGCCTGCCGTGTCCCTCATGTGTCACCCGATCCGTCGTCGAGACCTCTTCCTGGAGGACCTCGGCGCGCACCGGACGGTGCTGGATAGCTCGAAGGAGGGAACTACGGCACCGGCTACCCCGTCGACCGGCGGTAGGTGGCGGGTGGGGTCAGTCCTTCAGCGAGCGGATCCACAGCGCCGCCGCGCCGTAGCCCAGCGAGCTGGTGATCGCCCGCGTCGTGGTTCGGCCACCCGCCTGGCCCGCCGCCGCGAGCGCGGTCAGCGTGTCGAGCAGGTTCATCGCCGCCACGGCGGCCAGCCCGCGGTCGACCTCCTCGTCGGTCTTCGCGGTCAGCGCCAGCGCGGATACCACCAGCGCCCGGCTGCCGAACAGCCGCTGCAGCTGCAGGCCCGACGGCGTCACCGGCACGCCGTAGCTGTTCGCCACCGCCCGCGGCGCCAGGACGCTCATCGCCCCGAACGCCGCCCCGACGGCGCCCAGCGCCTGCGCCATCGACCTCTTCGAGGTTCCGGCTGCGGTCTTCTTCCTGAACATCGCGAACTCCCAGGTACGAGGACAGACGGCGTCGGCTCACCGCCACCGGCCACTCAACCAGCGCCGCGCCCCGCCCGCAGCGCGAGCCGGGCGCTCCGCCGTTAGCGTCCCGACCATGACCGCCGACCGCCGTTCCCGGTAGACCGTGCCGCCGGCCGTCGAGCTGCAGCACCGCCCCACCCCGTGGGGCGTGCTGCGCAGCCGCGTGACCGGCACGGCTCGCCCCGGTGTCGCGGAGGTCGTCGTCGTCCCGGGCCTCGCCGTCGCCAACTACCTGCAGCCCGCCGTCGAGGCCCTCGGCACCTGGACCCGCGCGCACCTCGTCGAGCTGCCCGGCTTCTCCGGTAGCGGTGAGCCGCCGCACCCGATGGACGTCGTGGAGCACGCCGACGCGGTCGCCTCCTGGCTCGCCGCCGGCGGGCCCGAGAACCCGGTGCTCGTCGGGCACTCCAGCGGCACGCAGGTCGCCGCCCACGTCGCGGCTCGCGAACCCGGGCGGGTGCGCGCGCTGGTGCTCGCCAGCCCGACCGTCGACCCGGCCTACCGCAGCATGCGCCGGGTCCTGCTCGCCTGGCGGCGCAACCACGAGCTCGAGCCTCCGGAGCTCGACGTCCAGCACACCCCCGACCGGCGCCGTGCCGGGCTGCGGCGGGTCCGGCACGCCCTGGCCGCCCACCTCGCCGACCGCCTGGAGGACACGATCCAGCGGGTCGACTGCCCCGTGCTCGTCCTCCACGGCGACCGCGACCGCCTCTGCACCGAGGCCTGGGCGCGCGAGCTCAGCACCCGGGCGAGGGACGGCCGGTTCCGCAGCGTCCCCGGCGCGCACAGCTTCGTCTGGACGGCACCCGACGCGTGGTCCGCCCCCATCGCCGAGCTCGCCGGCGCCCCGCCGCTCCCCGCGTGACGCCGGAATTGCTTCTCCAAGGGGCCAGCAGGCTCTGGCGCCAGCCTGCAACGGTCCTACGGACTTCGCCCCGTCGGTAGGACCCGTCGCAGGCCGACGAAGGCTGGGACCGACTACCTCCGCTAAGAGACTGACTTCTCCTGCGACTCGTCGGCGGAGTCGTCAGCAGCGGCGTCCGCTTCGGCGTCGCCGACCGGCTCCGCCCCGTCTTGCGACGACAGCGCCGTGCTCACCAGGTCCGTCCGAGACTGCCCGGGCAGGTCTGCCACCTCTCGCATCTTCGGCGGGGCAGCCGTCCACGCCTTCAGATGCTGCAGAACTTCTCCGTAGAAGGTGTCGACCGCGTCCAGCACTGAATCGATGGCCGCACCCCGACCGCGGCCGCGCTTGGTTCCAAGCGGGCTGGTCAGCGCCACACGGAAAGAACGGAGGTCTCTCTTCGGGTCCTGGATGAGGAGATTGGCGTCTTCGCGAACCGACTTGAGCAGATCCGCCGCTCCTGGCCCTCGCGCGTGCATGGCGAACGCTTCCAGACGAACCGAATCCGGCGCCGCCTTCAGCTGTCGCACCAGCCAGTTCACCCTCGTCGTCGACCGACCCTCTCGTGGCGCGTCGACATCCACGTGAAGAGTTACTCGGCTCGCCCGCAGATCGAGGTCGATGTTGAGCGGCGCGACGGCGTGGGGGATCCGAATTGCACCGCTCAGACGCCCCTCTTTGACGAGACCTTCGATGAGAGCCGCAGTACGTAGGGCAGGCTCTGCGGCTTCCCGCCTACTGACGACCGGGACGACCTCAGTGCCTAAGGTGCGCCCGAGCCTCAGAGAGGCATACCTCAGCAGAGCATCGAAGCGGGCTGCTACGTCCGCAACGCCCTTGTCCGTGGCACGCAACGTCCCGGCGCTCACGGCATCTCGGACGGCGACCCACGAAGGCCCCATGTCCTCGAATTCCAGCGCACCGGACCGGGGGTGCTCCAGATACCGGATCAACTCACCAAGAATCCATGCCTGGTCAGGGTCAGCCACGCCCCGGTGCTCCTTCTGGACCACGGCCTCGGCCAAGATCTGGCTCCACGGGAGATGGTGCAAGGCGACCTTGCGAAGCTTGCGCTTGTCGACCTTGGTCGGGTGCTGGTCGGCTGAAGGTGGGATCTCGTTGCTGATCGTGATCAGCGCATCGAAGCCGTTGTCCCGGGCGATATCGAGGTAGTTCTCCAGCTGCTCGGGAGCCAACTCGTTGGTACCCGTCTTCACCTCTACGAGCGCCGTCCAGCTCCGCTGGCCACGCGTCACCCTGATCAAACCGTCGGGGTAGCAGCGCTTGTCGCCTAGCAGGAACGGCACCTCGATGAAGGCCTCGATGTTGCCCGCCGGTGCACCGAGCGGCTGCGTCAAACCGCGGCCGAACTCCCTCACGGCAGTCACTACGGCGAGGAGAGCCGAAGTTGCGCGACGCTCCTGCTCTTCCGCACCGTTGATCCCAGAAGTAGGGATCAGTCGCGCCTCGTGCCAGGCTTCTTCCGCCATCCCGCTCTACGTCCTTTGCTCAATGCCCACAACGGTGCTTCAGGACACTAACGAGCCAAAGCACCCGCTCCGGGACGCGGACGAGTGTCGAATCTCCCCTGACGTTGCGAGACTCCTGCTTCGCTTGAGCCGCATGCGTCACAGCCTGCCCCAGAACACCATCACAACGGAACTAGGGAGGCGGCATGCTGACCGCGTTCGCAGGGGCGCCATGACGGGACGGCCGCCATGACATTGCCGTCCTGAGGACGCTCGGTACCAACTTACGATAGGCTCGGTCGTCGTTCCGAACGTCCGTGTGTAACTACCTGCTGCCGGCCCCGCCGGCGGATCAAGGCGGCACGCCCGATCCGCCCAGCAGAGGTCATGTTCCACACGCGCCCCACCGACTCCGCGGTGCTCCGCTCCGCCGGTCTCTCCTACTTCCCGCTCGCGTTCATCGCGCGGCTGCCGTTCGCGATGATGGTCGTCGGCGTCCTCACCCTCGTCGTCGCCGAGCGCGGCTCGGTGACCCTCGGCGGCCTCAACTCCGCCTGCGCCGGCCTGGGCACCGCACTCGCCGGCCCCCTGCTCGGTGCCGCGGTCGACCGCTTCGGGCAGCGCCGGGTGCTCGTCCCGGTGGGCCTGGTGAACGCGAGCCTGCTGGGCGTCTTCCCGCTGGTCGTCGCGAGCACCGCGGCCGACGCCGCGCTGCTGGCGCTGTCGGTCCTCATCGGGGCCTCCGCACCGCAGATCGCCCCCATGTCACGCACCCGGCTCATGGCGATCATCCGCCGGTCGGTGCACCACGACCGCCGCGAGCGGGTGGTCAACGGCACGATGGCCTACGAGTCCGCCGCCGACGAGATGGTCTTCATCATCGGCCCCTTCCTCGTCGGGCTGCTCGCCACCGCGATCGCCCCGTGGGTCGCCATCGCCGGCGCCTCGGCGCTGACGTTCGTGTTCGTCACCGCGTTCGCCCTGCACCCCACCGGCCGGCTGCACCCCGGCACGGACCCGACGGTGGCCGCGCGGGCGCCCGTCCGCGAGCTGACCCGCTTCCCGCTGCTCACCGTCGTCGTCGGCACCCTCGGCGTCGGCCTGTTCTTCGGCGCCACCCTGACCTCGCTCACCGGCTTCCTGGCCGTCGACGGCGACGGCGACAGCGCCGGCCTGCTCTACGGCGTCATGGGCATCGGGTCGGCCGTGCTCGCGCTCGGCACCGCGGCCCTGCCGGTGCGCTTCTCGCTGCGGGCGCGGTGGCTCGCCTTCGGGTCGCTGCTGCTCGCCGGCGCGATCGCCTACGCGTGCGCCGGGTCGGTGCCGGCGCTCGTGGCCGCCCTCGCGGTGCTCGGCTGCGGCGTCGGGCCGACGCTGGTCACCCTGTACAGCCTTGCCGCGGCGCTGAGCCCGGCCGGCCGCTCGGCGACCACCATGACGATGCTCGGGTCCGCCGTCGTCGTCGGCCAGGCGGTCGCCTCCGCGCTCACCGGCGTGCTCGCCGATGCGCTGGGCGCGGGTACCGCGCTCGCCGCCCCCGCCGTGGCAGCCGCCCTCGTGGTCGCCGCCGGCGCGGCGCACGCGGCATCGGTGCAGCGGAGCGCCGTGCGTCCGGAGCCCGAGCCGGTCCCCGTCCAGGTATAGCGACCGGGGACGACAGCAGGTCCGCGGCCGCTCTGCCTCTGAGTGCCACGGCACTCAGAGGCAGAGCCCGCGCGGGACCGCACATTGCGTGAGGGCGCGCGCGAGCTCTCACGTACCGGAACGAGCTCGCTTGCCGCTGGATCGCCGGAGGCCTTGACCGGTCCTCCGGCCCCCGAGAGCGTGGGTCGCCTGCTCGAACACCGCGAGTGACGAGGACGGCGATGGCTTCCTACGTGTACCGATGCGACGACCACGGGCTGACGGAGCGCTCGCTCCCGATCGGCACCGCCGAGCCGACCACCTGCTGCCCCACCTGCGGGTCCGCCGCGGTGCGGGTCTTCACCCCGCCGCGCCTCTCCTTCGGCGACCCCACGCGGCGCGCCCTGATCGACCGGACCGAGCGGACCCGCGACGAACCCGAGGTGGTGTCCTCCCCCGGTCCGCGACCGGCCCGCCGCTCCCCGGTCGCCGCCAACCCCGCGCTCCGCCGCCTGCCCCGGCCCTGAGCCGGGCGTCGCCCACCAGAACGAGCAGCCCGCTCCGCCTCCCGCGATGAAGGGACGTCCCCATGGCCAGCGTCGGACTGCTCTACGTCGGGGCCGTGCTGATCCTGAACGGGCTGATGCTGCTCGGGTGGGTGGACGCCCGCGCGGCCGCGCCGCTGAACTTCTTCGTCGGCGGGCTGCAGGTGCTCACGCCGACCTTCCTGATCGTCACCTCCGGCGGTGACCCCGACACGATCCTCGCCGCCTCGGGCCTGTACCTGTTCGGCTTCACCTACCTCTACGTCGGGTTCAACCTGCTGGGCGACCTGGACGGCACCGGGCTCGGCTGGTTCTCCGCGTTCGTCGCCTGCTGCGCCCTGGTCTACGCCGGGCTCAACTTCGGGCGCCTGGACGACCCCGCCTTCGGCGTGATCTGGCTCTACTGGGCGGTCCTGTGGGCGCTGTTCTGGGTCGTCCTCGGGCTCAAGCGCGAGGAGTGGACCCGGTTCACCGGCCTCGTGGCCGTCGTCGCCGGTGTGTTCACCGCAGCCGTCCCCGCGTTCCTACTGCTCACCGGCGTCTGGGGCGACTACCTCACCGAGTCGGCGATCGCCCTCGCCGTCATCTGCCTGGCGTCGCTGGCGCTCGCCCCGCGGCTGCGCGAACCGGCGGCCACCGAGGCGACGGCGCCCGCGCCGGAGCTGCGGGAGGGCGACGTGCCGCCGTCCCCCCGCTCCGGGACCCCCACCGCCCACGAGAGGCGGTGACGCCGATCCCGCACGCCGCACCCGCTCGCACCCGGACGCGCACCACCTGTGACCTGGAGGTCCCCCGTGCCGAAAGTCGTGTACCCCCTCGACTCGTCGAAGAAGTTCACCGAGCAGCAGTACGTCGGGCACAACCGCTGGCACCCGGACATCCCGGCCAACGTCACCGTGCGCCCGGGTGACACCTTCCGCGTCGACTGCCGGGAGTGGTTCGACGGCGCCATCCACAACGACGACTCCGCCGACGACATCCGCGACGCGCCCCTGTCGACGGTGCACTGCCTGAGCGGACCCTTCCACGTGGAGGGCGCGCAGCCGGGTGACCTGCTGATCGTCGACATCCTCGACGTCGGCCCGATCCCCCAGGAGGACTCCGGGCCGCTCGCCGGCCAGGGCTGGGGCTACACCGGGATCTTCGCCAGGCAGAACGGCGGCGGCTTCCTCACCGACCAGTTCCCCGACGCCTACAAGACGATCTGGGACTTCTCCGGGCAGACCGCCACCTCCCGGCACATCCCGGGCGTCTCCTTCACCGGCATCGTCCACCCCGGGCTCATGGGCACCGCGCCGTCGGCCGAGCTGCTCGCCCGCTGGAACCGCCGCGAGCAAGCGCTGATCGACACCGATCCCGACCGGGTGCCGCCGCTGGCGCTGCCCCCGCTCCCCCAGGACGCCATCCTGGGCACGCTGCAGGGCGCCGACTACGACCGGGTGGCCGGCGAGGCCGCGCGCACCGCGCCACCGCGGGAGAACGGCGGCAACCAGGACATCAAGAACCTCACCAAGGGCAGCCGGATCTTCTACCCGGTGTTCGTCGACGGCGCGAAGCTCTCGCTCGGTGACCTGCACTTCTCGCAGGGCGACGGCGAGATCACCTTCTGCGGCGCGATCGAGATGGGCGGCTTCATCGACCTGCACGTCGACGTCATCAAGGGCGGCATGGAGACCTACGGCGTCAGCGAGAACGCCATCTTCCTGCCCGGCAACGTCGACCCGCGGTACGAGCGCTGGCTGGCGTTCTCCGGCACGTCGGTGACCCTGGACGACGAGCAGCGCTACCTGGACTCGCACCTGTCCTACCAGCGCGCCTGCCTGCACGCGATCGACTACCTGACCAAGTTCGGCTACACGCCGGAGCAGGGCTACATGATCCTCGGGGCCGCACCGATCGAGGGCCGGCTCTCCGGGGTCGTCGACATCCCGAACTCGTGCTCGACGGTCTACCTGCCCACCGGGATCTTCGACTTCGACGTGGAGCCCTCGGCGTCGGGACCGACCCGCATCGACCCGGGCATGGGGGTGCCGCGGTCCAGCTTCTGAGCCGGCCACCTCTCCACGGACGGCCCCGGCCACGCAGGCCGGGGCCGTACGTGCGCCGTGGCGGTATGGCGGGCGACGGCGGCCGGCTACACCCGGACGCCGGGTGCGAGCTCGGCGATGAGCTCTCCGACCGGCCTCGGCCGCCCGTACAGGTAGCCCTGCGCCAGCGGGCAGCCGAGGTCGACCAGCGCCCGCGCCTGCTCCGGTGTCTCCACGCCCTCGGCGACGAGGACCAGCTCCAGCGCGTCGGCCAGCGCCATGACGCTGCGCAGCAGCCGCGCCCGCCGGCTGGAGGTGGTGATCGCCGAGACGAAGGAGTTGTCCAGCTTCAGGAAGTCGGTGGGCAGCGTGTCCAGCCGCGCCAGCGCCGAGTAGCCGGTGCCGAAGTCGTCGATCGCCACCTGCAGCCCGTGCTCGCGCAGCGCGTGCAGCGCCGCCACCGACCGGGTCGTCTCCGCCTCGACCAGGCTCTCGGTCACCTCGACGACGGTCCGCTCCGCCGGCCAGCCGGTCGCGGCCAGCGTCGCCAGCACCCGGTCGGGGAACCCGGGGTCGTCCAGCTCCAGACCCGACACGTTGACCGTCAGGAACAGCGTGCGCCCGGTCGCCTCCGACAGCGTCCGCGCGTCCTCGCACGCCGCCGTCCACACGAACGCGCCCAGCGCGCCGACGAGGCCCTCCTGCTCGGCCACCGGCACGAACTCCGCCGGCGGGACGGGCCCGCGCGACGGGTGCGCCCAGCGCACCAGCGCCTCCACGCCGACGACGTCGCCGTCCGCCGGGGTGACGATCGGCTGCAGATGGACCGACAGCCCACCGGAGCGGCCGGCCGCGAGCGCGGCGGCGAGGTCGCGCGCCAGCGGGCTTTGCCCGTCGGCGTCCAGCTCGCTGCGCCCGCGGCCGAGCGTCTTCACCCGGTACAGCGCGGCGTCGGCCCGGCGCATGAGGTCCGACGGCGAGTCGCCGAGCGCCAGCTGCGCCACGCCCACCGACGTCCCCACCTGCGGCAGCGCCGCCCGCAGCGACTCCGCGACGGCCAGCGCCCGCTCGCCGTCGGAGCCGGGCAGCAACAGGGAGAACTCGTCGCCCCCGTGCCGCGCCAGCACCGCACCCCGGGGCAGCAGCGGCCGCCAGGTGGCCGCGACCGCGCGCAGCAGCTCGTCGCCGGCCGCGTGTCCCTGCGTGTCGTTGACGGTCTTGAAGTGGTCGAGGTCGAACAGCGCCGCCGACAGCGGCTCGCCCGAGCGCACCGCCGTCCGCACCGCCGCGTCCAGCGTCTCGTCGAAGCCGCGCCGGTTGACCAGCCCGGTGAGCGCGTCCTCCTCGGCGCTGGCCGCCCGCCGCGCCAGCACCCCGACGGCGCCGGCCGAGCCCAGCACCAGCACCGCCAGGACGACGGCGGTCCCGACGGGGACGTCACCGCGCACGGCGACGACCACCGTGCCGATGGCGAGCATCTCGGTCAGGAAGCCCAGCGCCCACGGCCGCGGGAAGAAGAGGAAGGCGACCATCGCCGCGAACGCCGACAGCGCCAGCACCGCGACCGCGCCGCTCACCGTCGGCGCGGAGAGCCCGAAGATCCCGATGCCCACGACGCCCAGCACGAGCAGCGCCTGGAAGAAGCCCCGCGGCACCAGGTGGCCCCAGCGCACGACCGCCAGACCCACCAGGGTCGTGACGGGCCCGAGCGCCGTCACGGCCGGGTGCACGTGGTCGAGGCCGCCGGGCGTGCCGAGGACCAACCCGACGGCCGCTACCCCGCCCAGAGCGGTCAGCAGCCCGGCGGTCCGGGCGACCACTCGCGGGGTGGCCACCTCCGGGGCCATCCGACTCATGCGCATGACCGTCTAATCGGTTGTGCGCCACCGGAGCTGGAGGGTCGCCTCCCCCGTCCGGGCAGGTTCCGCAGGCGGGCGGGGTGCGGCGCCGAGCCCGGTCACGACGGGAAGTGCGTCCCCAGCTCGTTCAGTGGGGCCGGCCGGGAGAACAGCCAGCCCTGCGCGTAGTCGCACCCCATGGCCTGCAGCGCCGCGCGGTGCCCCTCGGTCTCGACCCCCTCGGCGGTGACCACCAGGCCGGCGCCGTCGGCGAAGTCGACGAGCAGCTGCACCAGGGCCCGGTCGCGGTCGTCGGTGAGGATGCCCTGCACGTACGAGCGGTCGATCTTCAGGCCGTCGGCGCGCACCTCGCGCAGGTGGCGCAGCGACGTCCCGCCGGCGCCGACGTCGTCGAACGTGACCTTGTAGCCGGCGGCGCGCAGCTGCTCGAGCGGCTCGACCGCGGCGTGCAGCTGGTCGACCAGCAGCGACTCCGGCACCTCCACCCGCACCAGCGCCGGGTCGAGGCCGGCGGCACCTGTGGCGTCGGAGAGCACCGTGCCCAGGCCCGGGGTGAGCAGCCGGTCGGTGCTCACGTTGACGTTCAGCGCGACGCAGCCCGCCTCCGGGCCACTTTCCCGCTGCCAGGCGGCGAACTCCCGCGTCGCGGTGCGCAGCACCCAGTCGTCGAGGGCGGTGAGCTGACCCGACCGGGCGGCCGAGGCGAGGAAGGCGTCGGGCGCCAGCAGGCCCAGGCGCGGGTGCTGCCAGCGGACCAGCGCCTCCACGCTGCCGAGCCGGCCGTCGGCCAGCCGCACGATCGGCTGGTAGAGCAGCAGGAACTCCCCGCGGGCCACGGCCTGGGCCACGCTGGTACCCGCGAGCGGATCGGCGTCCACCGCCGTCGTCACCAGGACGGGGCCGCTGACGTGGTCCCCGCCGTTGCGCTTGCCCGTGTACATGGCCAGGTCCGCCGCCCGGACGAGCTCACCCGGGTCCACGGAGCCGCCGGCGCTCACCGCGAGCCCGGCGCTGACCCGCACCCGCTGCGCAACGCCGTCGTCCCGGCTGATCGCGGCCACGGCCCGGTGCATGCGGACGGCGATCGAGCGCGCGATGTCGGTGTCGGGTGCGCCGTCGCGGCGGGCCAGGGAGGTGTCGATGTCGAGGCACGCGGCGAACTCGTCGCCGCCGAGGCGCGCCACCAGGTCCACCGGCCGGGCGGCCTCGGTCAGCGCGGCCGCCACGTCGCGCAGGAGCGCGTCCCCGCGGTCGTGCCCGAGGTCGTCGTTGACCAGCTTGAACCCGTCGAGGTCGAAGTAGACGACGGCGGTCTGGTGCCCGGGCTGGGTGGCGCTGCGCCGGCAGGATTCCTCGACCCGGCCGAAGAACGCGTGCCGGTTGGCCAGGCCGGTGAGCGGGTCGCGCAGCGCCTGGCCGGCGAGCGCGCGGGCCAGCGCGGAGAGCAGCACGGGCATCGGGACGGCCCGCACGCCGTCGGCGCCCAGCACGAGGACGTGGTCCTGCACGTGCTCAGGGTCCCGGGTGATCGCCCGGCTGGACGCCTCGATGACCGTCGTCGTCGCCGGCAGGGTGAGCGCATCCCACTGGGCGACGTCGGACAACCGCCGGCGCCCGTACAGCGAGCGGCCGTAGCCGTAGGCCCCGCTCATCAGCGCCTCGAAGCGGCTGCGCTCGACCAGCCCGACCACGCCGTCGACGTCGGGGTGGGCGATGACCGCGCACCCGGCGTCGCGCGCCCGCCCGAAGACCCGGTCGAGCTCCTCGCAGCTGCCGGCACCGGGCAGCACGGGCACCGCACGGGCCAGGACGCCGAGGGTGAAGGTCTCGCCGGCCTCGCCCTCCGGGTGCAGGGCACCGAGACCGTCCTCGACCGTCGTCAGGTGAGTGATCACAAGATCACATCGACGCGCGGAGGTGCGGAACCGGAGGGCGGGCCGCAAATCTCACCCGGGCGGGTGGCTGACCTGCGATTTTCCCGTGGTGCGGGTCACCTCCCGCGCCGAGCCGGGGCGCCGCCACGGCCCCGGGCCGGTGGCCGGTCAGACCCCGAGGTGCGCCAGCGCCTGCAGCAGCAGGGTGCTCTGCCCGTTGGTCAGCTCGGCCAGCACCGCAGGATCGCGCGCCTCCAGCGGCGAGAACCAGGTCAGCTCCAGCGCGTCCTGCTGCGGCGAGCAGTCCCCCTCGACCGGCACCACGTAGGCCAGCGACACCGCGTGCTGGCGCGGGTCGTGGAACGGCGTCACCCCCGGCGTCGGGAAGTACTCGGCGACGGTGAACGGCTGCGGCGCGGGCGGGACCCGCGGCAGCGCGAGCGGGCCGAGGTCCTTCTCCAGGTGCCGCAGCAGCGCCGCCCGCACCCGCTCGTGGTACAGCACCCGCCCCGACACCAGCGCCCGCTTGATCTGCCCGTCCTCACCGGCGCGCAGCAGCAGCCCGATCGACGTCACGGTGCCCTGCTCGTCCACCCGCACGGGCACCACGTCGACGTACAGGATCGGCAGCCGCTCGCGCGCCGCGTCCATCTCCTCGCGGGCCAGCCAGCCCCCGCCTGTCGCCGTCGTCAGCTCGGTCATGGGAACTGTCTAGCCGATGCCCCCAGCAGGCCGACACCCGCGCGGCTGGACGGCGGACGTGCTCCCCGTCACGTGGCGGCGCCGATCCGAGCCCCGACCGGAGCCCTTCCCCTTCCGCACCCCCAGGAGTAGGCACGTCACCATGACCGCCGTCACAACCGGTACGACCACCCACCCGCTCGCCCGGCTGACGGGCGAGGAGATCACCGCCGCGACGGCGATCGTCCGCGCCGCCGGCCTCTGCGCCGAGTCCAGCAAGTTCGTCTACGTCGGGCTCGAGGAGCCGCACAAGGCGCAGGTGCTGGCCTGGCGGCCGGGCGACGCCGTCGAGCGCCTCGTCCGGGCGCTGCTGCTCGACCGCGCCACCGGCGCCGGCCGCGACGTCACCGTCTCGCTGACCGCCGGCACCGTCGTCCGGGACGTCGAGCTCGACGCCGTCGCCGACGGGCAGGTGCCGATCCTCGACGCCGAGTTCGAGTCGATCGAGCCGATCCTCGCCGCCGACGAGCGCTGGGTCGCCGCGATGGCCAAGCGAGGGTTCGACGTGGCCGACGTCCGCGCCGTGCCCCTGTCGGCCGGCTCCTACTTCGCCGACGAGCGAGGCCACCGGATCGTCCGCGTGCTCGGCTTCCACCAGGCCGACGAGGCCGACCTGCCCTGGGCCCACCCGGTCGACGGCGTGGTCGCGTTCGTCGACATCACCCGCGGCGTGGCGACGGCGGTGCAGGACCACTTCGACCTCGCCGTCCCGGCCGAGCGCGCCGACCTGACCCCCGACGTGCACCCGGCGCCGGCCCGCGACCTCAAGCCGATCGAGATCGTCCAGCCGGAGGGGCCGAGCTTCACCGTCGACGACGACGAGGTCACCTGGGCCGGCTGGCGCTTCCGCATCGGCTTCGACATGCGCGAGGGGCTGATCCTCAACCAGCTCTCCATCGACGGCCGCTCGGTCATCCACCGCGCCTCCATCTCGGAGATGGTGGTGCCCTACGCCGACCCCTCGCCGGTGCGGTTCTGGCAGAACTACTTCGACACCGGCGAGTACCTCTTCGCCCGGTACACCAACTCCCTGGAGCTCGGCTGCGACTGCCTCGGCGAGATCCGCTACTTCGACGCCACGGTCGCCGACGAGGACGGCGCCCCGCGCACGATCCGCAACGCCGTCTGCATGCACGAGGAGGACTACGGCGTCCTCTGGAAGCACACCGACATGTTTAACGGGATGGCCGAGACACGGCGCCAGCGCCGGCTGGTGATCAGCTTCTTCACCACCATCGGCAACTACGACTACGGCTTCTACTGGTACCTCTACCTCGACGGCACGATCCAGCTGGAGAGCAAGGCCACCGGCATCGTGTTCACCTCCGCCTACCGCGGTGAGGAGCACCCGTACGCCACCGAGATCGCCCCCGGCCTGGGCGCGCCGTACCACCAGCACCTGTTCTCCGCGCGGCTGGACATGGCCGTCGACGGCGTCGACAACACCGTCTACGAGGTCGACGCCGTCCGGCAGCCGGTCAGCGAGGTCAACCCGTACGGCAACGCGTTCACCCGCCGGATGACCCCGCTGACCTCCGAGGCGGAGGCCGCGCGGCTGGCCGACGGCACCGTCGGCCGGGTGTGGCACGTGGTCAACGAGTCGAGGAGGAACCGGCTGGGCCAGCCGGTCGGCTACGCGCTGCACCCCGAGGGCGGCCCGGTGCTGCTGGCCGACGAGTCCTCGTCGGTGCACGCCCGGGCCACCTTCTCCACCAAGCACCTGTGGGTCACGCAGTACGACCCGGCGGAGAAGTACGCGGCCGGCGACTTCGTCAACCAGCACCCCGGCTCGGCCGGCCTCCCGGCGTTCGTCGCCGACGACGCGCCGCTGACCGACACCGACGTCGTCCTGTGGCACACCTTCGGGCTGACGCACTTCCCGCGGCCGGAGGACTGGCCGGTGATGCCGGTCGACTACGCCGGCTTCACGCTCAAGCCGGTCGGGTTCTTCGACCGCAACCCCGGCCTGGGCGTGCCGAGGTCGGCGTCGTCGCACTGCGCGTCGGGGGCGGACGAGGCCCCGAGCGGGCACTGCTCGTGACCGCCGCCGTGGCCCGCGCGGTCGCGTCTCCCGCGGGCGCGCTGATGTCGCCCGGGCCGGCGCTCGTCTCCGGCCAGCTGCTGGTCGCAGCGACTGCGACGCTGCGCCGCTGACCCGCCGCGCACCGCCCCGGGGTCCGCACGGGCTCCGGGGCGGTGCCGCGTCCCGAGCACGCGGAGCCTGGCCGATTCCGCCGGCGGGCGGCGTGGGCCGTTCCCTCCCGGCGCTGCGGAGGCCATGCTGCGGGGAGCCCGACGGGACCTGCACCACCACGGGGTGCGGCGCGTGTGGCAGCTTGGTCCCCCGGAGATCGGCTGCAGAAGGTGGAGGACGTCGCACGGTGACGATCGGCGCGAGCGTGTCCCCCCACGTCGAGGAAGCCGTGGCGCTCGCCGAGGACCTCGTCGACGCCTGGGGCAGCTGGGGCCCCAACATGACCCCGGACGCCCGGCAGGTCGCGTTCATCAGCGACCGCTCGGGCACTCCGCAGCTCTGGCTCCAGGACGTCGTCCTCGACGGCGAGCAGCCGCCGGCCCGGCACATCCCGCTGTCCGACGACCCGGTCATCTCGGTGCGGTGGGCGGCCGACAGCCGCTGGCTGGCGTGCGAGGTGGCCACCGACGGCGGCGTCCGGACGGCGGTGTGGGTGGTCCGGCCCGACGGCTCGGACGCCCTCCGGATCGCCGGCAACTCCGACGAGCACGCCGAGCTCGGCCCGTGGACCCGTAGCGGTCACCGCGTCGTGGTGACCCTTCCCGGGATGGCGGCCGGCGTCCCCACCCGCGCCTACCTCGCCGACCCCGCCACCGGCCGGCTCGACCCGCTGGCCGAGGGCGACCTGATCCACGTGCTCGACGTCTCCCTCGAGGAGCGGTTCATCGTCATCCGCGACGGCGAGCGGGGGCAGCAGTACGTCGTCGTCGTCGACCGGCTCAGCGACGAGGACTTCAGCGCACTCCCCCACGGGGCCACCGGCTCCACGGACGTGGCGCTGATCCGGCCGGCGCCGGAGGACCACAGCGGGCCGGTCTACGTGTACCTCGCCTCGGACGTGGGCCTGCCCCGCCGGCAGCTCATCGGGCTGCCGTTCGGGCCGAACGGCTGGCGTGGTGAGCCGCGGACCCTCGCGGCCCGGGAGGACGCCGAGCTGGAGGACATCGACGCCGACGACGCCGGCGGGCTGCTGCTCCTGGTGTGGAACGTGGCAGGGCGCAGCGAGCTGGAGCTGATGGACACCGCCACGGGCGGGCGCACACCGATCTCCGGGTTGCCCGGGCTGGTGGCCGCCGACCCGGTGCTCAGCCGCGACGGCTCCAGCGTCGTGCTCGGCGTGCAGGGGCCCACGCGCCCGCGGGAGCTGTGGCACCTGGACACCACCACCCACGCCTGGACACGGGTGACCTCCGCGCCGCCACTGCCCAGGCGCCGGCTCGTCGTCCCGAGCCTGGAGAGGTTCACCGGCCGTGACGGCCTGCCGTTGAGCGGCTGGCTCTACCGCGCCCCGGGCCGGCTCAACGGCCCCGGCCCGGTGGCGATCTACCTGCACGGCGGCCCCGAGGACCAGGAGCGGCCCGCCTTCGCGCCGCAGCACCAGTCGCTGGCGGCCGCCGGCGTGAGCGTGTTCGCGCTCAACATCCGCGGCTCGGCAGGCTTCGGCCGCGAGTTCGTGCACGCCGACGACCTGCACGGCCGGTACGACGCATTCGCCGACGTCCTGGCTGCCGCCGAGCACCTCGTGGAGGCCGGCATCGCCGAACCCGGCCGGCTCGCGGTCACCGGCCGCTCCTACGGCGGCTACCTGACCCTCGCGACGCTGGCCTTCTCGCCCGGGGTGTTCTCCGCCGGGGTGGACGTCTGCGGCATGTCCGACCTGGTCACCTTCTACCGCGACAGCGAGCCGTGGATCGCCGCGGCCGCCGTGACCAAGTACGGGCATCCCGAGCGCGACCGGGCGCTGCTGGAGGACATCTCCCCCCTGTCCTCGGCCGGCAACATCCACGCCCCTCTGCTCGTCGTGCACGGCGAGCACGACACCAACGTGCCGATCGGCGAGGCGCACCAGATCGTCCGGGTCCTGCACGAGCTGGGCCGCGCGGTCGAGTACCTCGAGCTCGCCGGGGAGGGGCACGTCTTCCGCCAGGCGAAGTCCCGCAAGGCGCTGGCCGGCGCGATGACCCGCTTCCTCCACACCCACCTGTGCCGGGATGCGATCCAGCCCGGCCACGACGGGAGCGGCGGGTGACGCTGCGCCGCTGATCCGCCGCGCACCGCCCCCTGCGGTTCACCCGCTGGACACGTACCGTTTCCCGTGACCGTCGTCACGGGAGATCCATGACTCTGCTCCGCCGCCTCGACTCGGCCCGCCGGGCCGCCCACGAGGTCGCGCGCGCGGCCACCGGCGCCGCCGCGCTGGCCGCCGTGCCCGTGGTCGTGGGCGCCGGTCTGCTGGGCGGGACGGCGTCGGCCACCACCCGGCTCGCCCGCGCGGGGGTCAGCGGGTCGCTGCACCTCGCCCACGGCGCCGCCGTCTCCGGCACCCGCGCGGTCGGCACCCTGGTCACCGGCGCCGACCCGCTGCCCAGCGGGCACCTGCACGACCTGGTCGACGCCGCCCGGGGCCTGCTCGAGCCGGCGCCGACCCGGCACACCCGCCGGGTCTGGGGCGACCGCGACCGTCTGCAGGTGGAGCTCGAAGAACCCGCCGAGGACGACGCCCCCGCCGCCCGCGCCGCGCTGCGCCGCCACCTGGAGCGGCTCGAGGGCGTCGAGTGGGCCACGGTGAACGACGTCGTCGGCCGGGTGCTGGTCGCCGTCGACGCCCGCCGGGTCGGCCTCGAGGACGTCGTCGGCGTGGTCACCGAGATCGAGCAGGCCCGCGGCGGCGCCGGCGTCTTCCCGCAGCGCCCCGACCACCCGGCCGACGTCGAGCCGTTGCTGGCCGCCGTCCTCGCCGCCGCCGTCGACACCGTGGCCTTCGGCGTCGCCACCGCCGCCAAGTACCTGCCGGTCCCCGCGGTCCACCGGCACGCCACCCTCGTCATGGCGCTGCTCGACACCCAGCAGTGGCTCAAGCAGGCGCTGTCGGACCGCATCGGCCCGGTGGGCACCGACCTCGTCTTCGAGGGCACCAGCGCGGTGCTGCACTCGCTCACCCAGAGCCCCACGGTGCCGGCGCTCAACGCCGCCGCCGCCGCCCAGCGGGCCCTGGAGATGCGGGCCCGCCGACAGGTGTGGCGCCGCCGCGAACGGGAGCTGTGCGGCCCCGAGCCCGACGACGACCGCGCCGCCGAGCCCCCGCCCGGCCCGCGCCCCGGCGAGCTGCCGCGAGGGCCGATCGAGACCTACCGCGACCGGCTGGGGCCCACCGAGCTCGGCGCGGCGCTGGGCCTGCTCGCGCTCACCCGCCGCCCCGGCCGCGCCGCCGACCTGCTGCGGGCGCTCACCCCCAAGGCCGCGGTGCAGGGCCGGGAGTCCTTCGCCGCCACCCTCGACCTGCTGCTGTGCCGCCAGGGCGTCCTCCCGCTCGACGGCTCGGCCTACCGCCGCCTCGACCGCGTCGACACCGTCGTCGTCGACGCCGCCGCGCTCTGCACCGGCCCACCGGTGGTCGTCGAGGCCACCGCGGACGCCGACGGGTGGGACGACGCCGCCGTCTGGTCGGCCGCCACCCGGCTGCTCACCGGCGACGCCCCCGCCGACGACCATCACCGGCTGGGCCCCGTGCGCCGCACCGGCGACGCGCCCGGCGGCGAGGTGCGCTCGCTGCTCGAGGGCCGCCGCCGGGTCGGCACCGTGACGGTCGCCGCCGCGCTCGACCCGCACGCCGAGGCGCTGCTCACCACCGTCGCCGACGCGGAGCTGCGCCTGGTGCTCACCCGGCACGTCGGCGCCCGCGACGTCACCGGGCTGGCCGACGACGTCGCCGACGACGGCGCGCTCGTCGACACCGTGCGCGCGCTGCAGGCCGACGGCCACGGCGTGCTGGTGGTGTCGGCCACCGACGGGCCCGCGCTGATGGCCGCCGACGTCGGCCTCGCCCCGGTGCTCGCCGGCCACGCCCCGGCGTGGGGCGCCGACCTGGTCACCGACCCCGGGCTCGCCGACGCCTGCCGCGTCGTCGCCGCCGTCCCGGACGCCAAGGCCACCAGCCGCCGGTCGGCCGGCGCCGCGCTCACCGGCAACGTCCTGGGCGGGCTGCTCGCCGCCGTGGGCAGCCCGCGGCTCGGCCAGCGCCGGGCCACGACACCGGGCAAGTACGCCGCGCTCAGCACGATGGTGGCCGGTACCCGCGCCGCCGTCCGCGCCGCCCGCCGTCCGGTGCCGGCCCCGACCGTGCACACCCCCTGGCACGCGCTCGACCCCGACGACGTCCTCCGCCGGCTGGCCGACGTCCCGGCCGGGCCCGAGCACCGGCCCGGCCGGCTGCCCGCGGCCGCGCGGCGGGCGGCCGCGCTCCCCGCCGTCCGGGTCCCGGCCCGGTTCGGCCGCACCGTCGCCGCGGAGCTCGCCGACCCGCTCACCCCGATCCTGGCCACCGGGGCCGCGGCGACCGCGGTGCTCGGCGAGATCACCGACGCGGTGCTGGTCGGCAGCGTCACCGCCATCAACGCCGTCGTGAGCGGGCTGCAGCGGATGCGCGCCGAGAGCGCCCTGGAGGCGCTGCTGCTCGAGCAGTCGCGCTGCGCCCGGCGGGAGACCGACGGCGGGTCCGAGGAGGTGCCCGCGAGCGCGCTGCGCCTGGGCGACGTCGTGCTCGTGGAACCCGGCGACGTCATCGGCGCCGACGCCCGGCTGCTGGACGCCGAGGACCTGGAGGTCGACGAGTCGAGCCTGACCGGGGAGTCGCTGTCGGTCGCCAAGTCGGTGCCCGCGACGCCGGGGGCCGACCTCGCCGACCGCACCTGCATGCTCTTCGACGGCACCACGGTGGTCGCGGGGCGGGGCCGCGCCGTGGTCGTCGCCGTCGGCGCGGCCACGCAGGCCGGGCGGGCCGCCCGCGCCGCGGGCGGTGCGGCGCCACCGGCGGGCGTGCAGGCGCGGCTGGCCGAGCTCACCCGCGCCGTCCTCCCGCTCACCCTCGCCGGTGGCGGGGCGGTCACCCTGCTCGGCGTGCTGTGGGGCCGCCCGCTGCGCGAGTCGGTCGCCGCCGGGCTGGCGATCGCGGTCGCCGCGGTGCCCGAGGGTCTGCCGCTGGTGGCCACCGTCGCCCAGCAGGCCGCGGCCCGGCGGCTCTCCGGGCGCGGCGCGGTGGTGCGCAGCGCCCGGGTGCTCGAGGCGCTCGGCCGGGTCGACACCGTCTGCTTCGACAAGACCGGCACGCTCACCGAGAACCGGCTGCGCGTCACCCGGCTGGTCCCCCTGGACGGCGGCAGCGAGGAGGAGCTGCTCCGGCTGGCCGCCGCGGGCATGGGCAACGGCGACGACCTGTCCCACGAGACGGACCGCGCCGTGCTGGACGCGGCGGGCGACGCCTGGGACTCCCCGCCCGACGCCTGCCTGGGCTTCGCCGCCGGCCGCGGCTTCTCCGCCGCCGTCCGCGACGGCCGGCTCGTCGTGAAGGGCGCCCCGGAGACCGTCCTGCGCCGCTGCGCCGATGCCACCGAGCTGCGCGACCGCGTCCGGCAGCTGGCCGGCGAGGGGCTGCGGGTGCTCGCCGTCGCCGACCGCGCCGTCGACGGCACGCCCGACGACCTGGACGAGGCGGCCACCGGGCTCACCCTGCGCGGGCTGGTCGGGCTGTCGGACACGCTGCGCGAGTCCTCGGTGCGCGCCGTCGAGCAGCTGCGGGCCGCCGGCGTGCGGGTGGTGGTGGCCACCGGCGACCACCCCGAGACGGCGGGCGCCATCGCCGCGCAGGCCGGCGTCCCCGACGCCGACCGGGTGGTCACCGGCGCGCAGCTCGCCCGGGCCACGGACGCCGAGCGGGCGAGACTCGTCGCGGAGACCGCCGTCTTCGCGCGGCTCTCCCCCGAGCAGAAGGTCACCCTGGTGGCCGCCCTGCGCCGTGCCGGGGCGACGCTGGCGATGACCGGCGACGGGGTGAACGACGCCGCCGCGATCCGGCTGGCCGACGTCGGCGTCGGCGTCGAGGGCGCGGAGTCACCGGCCGCCCGCACCGCCGCCGACCTGGTGCTCACCGACCTCGACCTCACCCGCCTGGTCGACGCGATCGCCGAGGGCCGGGCCATGTGGTCCCGCGTGCGCGACGCGGTGTCGGTGCTGGTCGGTGGCAACGCCGGCGAGGTCGCGTTCACCGTGCTCGGCACCGCGGTCGGGGGCCGCGCACCGGTGAACACCCGCCAGCTGCTGCTGGTCAACCTGCTCACCGACATGTTCCCGGCGCTCGCCGTGGCGGTGGCGGCTCCGCGGCAGGTGCCCGTGGGCGACGACGACGGCCCGCTCGCCGGGCACCCGCTCGCGCCGGTGCTGCGGGCCGGCCCGCACCGCGGCTTCACCGCGGCGGTGCGCCGCATGGTCGTCGTCCGGGGCGCGGCGACGGCGGCCGGCGCCACGGCCGCCTGGACGGTCGGCCGGGTGACCCCGGTCTTCCCCGGCCGGGCGAGCACGATGGGGCTCGCGGCGCTGATCACCACCCAGCTGGCGCAGACCGCGTGGTCGGGCCGGCGCAGCCCGCTCGTGCTGGTCACCGTCGCCGGCTCGCTGGCCGCCCTGCTGGCGATCGTGCAGACCCCCGGCATCAACCTGTTCTTCGGCTGCACCCCGCTGGACCCGCTCTCGTGGACGGTGGTGCTCGGCGCGGCCGTCCTGGCTGCCGCGGGCGCCGAGGTGGTGCCGGCCCTGCTCGCCCGCCGGATGGGCGCCCGGACCCCGTGACGGCGCGAGCCCCGCACCTGCGGCAGGTGCGGGGCTCGCGGCGGTGCGGGGATCAGTCGCCGGTGTAGGCGGCGACCCCGAAGTGCTGCTGGCCGTCCTCGTCCTGCTGGACCAGCACGGTGTAGGCCTGGCCACCGATGATCGCCGCGCAGGTGTCGCCGTCGCACTCGATGGTCTCCACCTGCCCGCCCTGCTCGGCGAGCGCGCGGGTGACCGCGGCCTCGGTGGCGGCGTTGTCGTCGTCGACCCCGCCCCGCCAGAGGATGAGACCGGCGATGGCGATCGCGGCCACCACGACGGCGATCAGCGCAGCGGTCAGCAGGCCGCGGTTGCGGCTCGCCCAGCCGGGGTCGCCGGACGGCTCCGGCTGCCCGTCCGGCGCGGGCGCCGCACCGCCGGGGACGCCGGCACCGGGCACGACCCCGCCGGGGAGGACGCCGGTGCCCACGCCGTCGGTGGGCCCGGCGGCGGCCGGCAGGGGCGGCACGGTCGCGGGATCGGGCCGGCCCGCGCCCGCCGTGGCGCCGGTCGGGTTCGGGTTGTCGGTGCTCATGGCGGAACGTCCTTCATCGGGGTGCGGGAGTCATCGGGTTCGCCGCGCGCGGGCACGCGGGGAGCCGGGGCGGCGGCCCGCTCGGCTGACGCGGGGAACCCTGCCACAGCCGCGCGGCGGAACGGCGGCGCGGGCTGCGATCCACAGTGAACTGCCAGCGGACGCGCAGCGCCCCGGACCTCGCGGCGAGGTCCGGGGCGCTGGGTGGTCAGACGGTGGTCGGCGTCCGGTCGACCGGGCGGCGGCGCACCGAGCGGACGGTGCGGGCGGCGAGCTCGCGGATCGGGCCGGTGTCCCACATCTGCCGTGGCGCCTCCGCCGGCTCCTCGGCCACCGGCTGTGCGGTGCGCACCCCCTCGCTGCGGGCGCCCTCGGTGCGGGCGGCGACCTCGGCCAGCGCCGCCCGGCGGCGGGCCAGGATCGCCTCCTTCTGCCGGTCCACCCGCTCGCGCTCGGCCAGCACCAGGAGCTCCTCCTTGGCCGCGGCCACCGTGCGCCGGGACTCCTGCGCCATCTCCTCGAGCTCGACGTCGCCGGAGTCGCGCAGCTGCACCAGCCGGTCGTAGGCGGTCGGCGGGCTGAAGTTCAGCAGCAGCTTCATGAGGACGGGCAGCACCTCGACGCACATGAACAGCAGCGAGAGCATGAACTGCGCGGCCGCCAGGGTGCCGTTCCGGTCGCCGAGCCGGTCGAGGGCCTCCAGGCGCAGCAGGATGCCGCCGGAGCCCTCGTTCTGCGTGTCGAACGCGGCCTGCAGCCGGTCCAGCTCCGCGGTCAGCCGGGTCAGCTCGGCGCGGTCGCCGTCCAGGGACGACGACGCCAGCGAGGCGCTGCGCCCCTCTGCGGCGCCGACCGCGGCGACGGCGGCGTCGAGCTCCGCGCGGGCGGAGGTGACGACGGCGGTCTGCGCGTCGGCGGCGGCCCGCGCCTGCAGGTAGGCCTCCCCGGTACCGGCGTCGCCGGTACCGCAGGTGCCGTCCAGCTCGCACTGCGCCTTGGCGTCCAGGTCGCGCTGCAGGGCCACCGCCCGGTCGTAGGCCGCCTGCTTCTCCGTGACTCCGGCGCGCACCACCTCCAGCCCGGGGTCGGCCGCTCCCCCGCTGGCGACGACCGCCTCCTGCGCGGCGATGCGCTCCCGCAGCGCGGGCAGCCCGGCGAAGCGGCTGTCGGACTCCAGCGCCAGGCGGTGGGCGTCGGCGGCCTCGGCCTGCATCGCCACGATCTCGGCGTCGATCTCCTTGTGGAACACCTGCAGGGTCAGCGGCGTCGCCACGACGACACCGAGCACCAGCGCCAGCCCGACGCGGGGCACGGCCATCGCGACGTTGCGCTTGAGGGAGGCGTCGTGCGCCATCCCGACCAGCAGCATCCGGTCGAGGTTGACCACGACCGCACCCCAGCCCAGCCCGACCAGCACCGCCAGCGGCCACCACACACCCAGCGCCATGGCGACGGCGAACGCCGCGGAGACCGCGGCGAGCGCCCCCGTGCTGAGCAGGACGCCGCCCAGCGCCACGAACTTCGGCCGGGCCCCGGGCGCGGCGGCCAGCACATCCGGCCGCGCGCCGGCCAGGACGGCCAGCCCGTCGCCGATGCGCCGTCGTCGCTCGCTCATGCAGTGCCCCCCCGGGCAGCGGGGGTCGTGAGAAGACCGCTACCCACCAGCCCTTATCGGCAGGCCGGGGACTGTGACGGGACGGTCACGACGTGAGCAAGCTCCCAGTCGACCGGAGCGTCAGCTGTTGGCCTCGCCCTCCTCGGTGCTGGGGGTGCCGTCCTCCCCGTCGACGCTGCCGGGATCCTCCTCGCCGGTGCCGTCGTCGGTCCCGGTGTTGTCGTCCTCGTCGATGCCACCGGTCCCGCGGTCGATCCCGTCGGCGTCCTCCTCGCCACCGTCGACCGGGTCGGGGCTGCCGACCTCCTCTTCCTGGAACACGTCCGGGACGCCCGTCCCCGGGTCCGCCTGGTCGTCCCCGCCGCAGCCGGTCAACCCCAGTCCGGCGGCGAGCACCGCACCGGCGAGCATCCTCGAAGTCCTGCGCATGGGTCCCCCTCTGGTTCGTCGAGCCTGCCGCTCCGGTGCCCGGTGACGCCGCGCCCACGCGCCCCGCACGGGAGATGACACGGCTTCGACATGAAGCCAGGTCAGGCCGCGCCGGGCTCCGTCCACCGCGGATCCCGGCCGGTCCGGCCGAGCAGCCGGTCCAGGGCGGGGGCGTCATCGGGCACCGGCACCACCGGCCCGAAGAGGCCGTCGGGCTCGTCGGTGGGATCGCTGCGGTCGCCGACGAACTCCAGGCACGCCTCGACGGCCGCCGGGTCCGGGCGGTAGGGCTGCCCGGTGGCGACGGCGAGGTCCCAGCCGTGCACGAGCACCTCGTCGAGGGCGACCAGCGCCATGGCGGCCGCGGGCATCCGCACCCCGGCCACCTCGGCCTCGCCGTCGCGTGCGCCGGGCCGCCGCCACGCGGCGGCGAGCGCCTCGAGCCGCGCCGGCAGCAGCGTGCGCCAGTCGGGCGCCAGGTCGGCGGCGTCCGCCTTCGGGCCACCCTCGGGCGGCGTCCCCTCCGCGGCCAGCCGGAACGCCAGGGCGAGGCCGAGCAGGTGGTCGAGCAGGCCGGCCACCGGCATGCCCGCGCACGGCGTCGGATCCTGCAGCTGGTCGTCCCGGACGCCGGCGACCACCCGCGCCAGCTCAGCGGTGGTCGGTCCCAGGTCCACGGTCGTCGTCTCCATGCGGTGCAGACGCCCCGGGCGCCGGGAACTCATCGGGTGCGGCAGGCTGGGCCGGTGAGCGACCCCTTCGACCTCCGCCGGTTCCTCGACGCCCAGGCCCAGACCTACGACCAGGCGCTGGCCGAGCTGCGCGCCGGCGCGAAGCGCACCCACTGGATGTGGTTCGTCTTCCCGCAGATCTCGGGGCTGGGCCGCAGCGGCATGGCGCAGCGCTTCGCGCTCTCCGGCCTCGACGAGGCCCGGGCGTACCTGGCGCACCCCGTGCTGGGGCGCCGGCTGGTCGAGTGCGCCCGGGTGCTCACCGCACTGGACACCGCGGACCCCGACGCGGTCCTCGGCCCGGTGGATGCCCAGAAGCTGCGGTCGTCGATGACGCTCTTCGCGCACGCCGCCCCCGACCAGCCGGTGTTCCGGGAGGTGCTGGACCACTACTTCGGCGGAGCCGAGGACGAGGCGACGACCAGCAAGCTCTGACCGTGGCCCGCAGCCGGGCGCGGGGGAACGGCTCCCGGTTCAGACGGTGAGCACGACCTTGCCCTTGACTCTGCCGTCCCGCATGTACCGGATCGCCGCGCCTGCGTCAGCCAGCGGGAAGGTCCGGTCGACCGGTGCGCGCAGCGTCCCGGCGGCGAGGTGGTCGGCGAGCGTCTGCAGGTCCTCCTGGTTCGGCATGGACACGTAGCTCAGCAGACGCTGCCGGATGAAGGGGTTCACCAGCATCGCCCGGATCGGCCGGTCGAGGCCGGCCATCGGGCCGCCGACCTCCGAGCCGACGATGACGAGCGTGCCGGTCGGGGTGAGCGCGCGCCTCAACTCGCGCAGCGCGCGGTTGCCGCCGGTGTCGAGGATCAGGTCGTAGCGCCGTCCGCCGTCGGCGATGGCCTCGCGGGTGTAGTCCAGGACGTCGTCGGCACCGAGGGACCGGACGAAGTCCATCTTCTCCGTGCGACAGATGCCGGTGACGTCCGCGCCGGCCGCGACGGCCAGCTGCACCGCGTAGCTCCCCACTCCCCCGGCGGCGCCGATCACCAGGACTCGCTGCCCCGCCTCGACCTTGCCCTTCCGCAGACCCTGGAGGGCGGTGAGCGCGGAGATCGGGACGGCTGCAGCCTCGGTGAACGTCACGTTCGCCGGCTTGGGGATCAGGTTCTTCTCCGGAACCTTCGCGTACTCGGCATAGGTGCTCGTGCCGCTGCCGAAGACCTCGTCCCCGGGGTGGAAGCGGGTCACGTTCGCGCCGACCTCGGCCACCACGCCGGCGACGTCCATGCCGGGCACGGGGTTCCTCGGCTTCCGGACGCCGGTGCCGAGCCGGACCACTCGCGGGCGCCCCGCGACGAGGTGCCAGACCCCCTGGTCGACTCCCGCCGCGGTCACGCGGAGGAGCACGTCGTCGTCGCCGATGACCGGCTCGTCGACGGTTCCCGGCCGCAGGACGTCCGGCGACCCGTACGTCTCCTGCACGACGGCCCTCATCAGTCGACCGTCCGCAGGATCTGCTCGATGGACGCTGTCCGGGAGCGCAGCTCGGAGACGTCGGCGGCCGTGCGCTGCTGGGCGTCGAGGGTCTTCTCGGCCAGCTGCTCGTAGCGGCTGACCAGCTGGCGCAGGTCGGCCTCCTGCTGCGCGGTGATCCGGAGCTTGCGCGCCTCCAGGACGGTGGCCGCTGCGCCCCCGATCAGGAGGAGGACGGCGAACACGATCCCGAGGATCAGGACCGCTTCCGGCCAGGTGGTGCCGCTGTCGACGGCATTCATCGGGGCTTCTCCTTGTCTGCCGGGCCCGGAGCCGGGTCCGGACGCGTGAGGGTTGCGGCGGCCTGCGCGAGCGACTCCGCGGTGAGGTGCAGGTCGATGTCGGCGATCTCGAAGTACTTCATGGCCCTGCCGTCGTCGGAGAGCTCGAGCGTTCCGACGACGAGGCCGGCGGCCTCGAGGCGCTGCAGGTGCATGTGCAGCAGCGGTCGGCTGATGCCGATCTCGCGCGCCAGGTGGCTCACGTAGTCACGCCCGCCGGTGAGGGTGGCGAGGATGCGCAGCCGGACGGGATGGGCGAGGGCCGCCAGCATCTCGACCAGGTGGTCGCCGCTCGACCGGTCCTCTGTCATGTCGCTCCACCATGTGTAAGTGCTTTCTGACACGTGCAAGGTAGACCTGCTCGTCATCCGAATGCAATGACCCCACGGGTGTGAGCCCCGCCGGCATCGGGAACGCTTGAGCAGTGAGTGCAGACACCAGAGGGTCCGGATACGTCGAGCCGGAGTACACGCGGGACGAGAAGTACATCTCCGACCGGATCACCGCCGACGGCCGGGACGGCTGGCCGGTCGAGGCCGGTCGCTACCGGCTGGTCGCGGCGCGCGCCTGCCCGTGGGCGAACCGGGCGATCATCGTGCGGCGGCTCCTGGGACTGGAGTCGGCCATCTCCATGGGGCTGTGCGGGCCGACGCACGACGAGCGCAGCTGGACCTTCGACCTCGACCCCGGCGGCGTGGACCCGGTGCTGGGCTACGAGCGGCTCCAGCAGGCCTACTTCGCCCGCGACCCGGAGTACCCCAAGGGCATCACGGTGCCGGCGATCGTCGACGTGCCCAGCAAGGCCGTCGTCACCAACAACTTCCCGCAGATCACCCTCGACTTCTCCACCGAGTGGACCGCCCACCACCGGGACGGCGCCCCCGACCTCTACCCCGAGCACCTGCGGGACGAGATGGACGAGGTCATGGAGCGGGTCTACACCGAGGTCAACAACGGCGTGTACCGGTGCGGGTTCTCCGGGTCGCAGCGCGCCTACGACAACGCCTACGACCGGCTGTTCACCGCACTGGACTGGCTCAGCGACCGGCTGGAGCACCGGCGCTTCCTGATGGGCGGGCAGGTGACCGAGGCCGACGTCCGGCTGTTCACCACCCTGGCGCGGTTCGACACCGTCTACCACGGCCACTTCAAGTGCAACCGGCAGAAGCTGTCGGAGATGCCGGTGCTGTGGGCGTACGCGCGCGACCTGTTCCAGCTGCCGGGGTTCGGCGACACGATCGACTTCCCGCAGATCAAGGAGCACTACTACGTCGTCCACGCCGACATCAACCCGACGCAGATCATCCCGCAGGGCCCCGACACCTCCGGCTGGCTGATGCAGCACAACCGCGACCAGCTCAGCGACCGCCCGTGGGGCGACGGCACCCCGCCCGGCCCACCGCCGGCGGGCGATCGGGTGCCGGCCGACCACGGCCCCGGGGGGCTCGGCCACCGCTGACCTGTGGACAACCGGGTCCGGGGTCTCCGCGACCTGCCACGGTGACGGGCATGACGACGTCCCCGCTCGCCGACGCCCGGATCCACTCGGCCGCCGACCTCACCGATCGCTGGCGGGCCGTGCTGGACCCGGTGCAGTTCGCCGGGCGCCGCCTCTGGCTGACCTGGTTCGGCACCGACGGCCGCCAGCTGCCGGTGGTCGTGCCCGTCGACGACCTGCCGCCGCTCCCCGACCCCGGGCTGCTGGTGGGGTTGCGGGAGGTGCACGGCTCGGTCGTCGACGACCAGCTGGGCGGTCGCGGCCACCTGGCGCTGGCGCTGTGCCGGGCGGGCGAGCCGGTGGTCACCGCGGAGGACGACGCCTGGGCCGAGGGGCTCCGGTCGGTGCTGGACGACGACGGCGTGGCCGGAACCTGGAGCCTGCACGTGGGGGCCTCGGGCAGCGTGCTGCCGCTGGTCGAGGCGTGGGGCGCCTAGCGGATGTCGTGCCAGCACGATGGCGCCCGGCGCGGGAGCCGGTGGGCACTCCGCTCGAGCTGCGAAGTCGTCGCACCCGTTGATGTCCGGAGTGGCAGATCGGGGTCACTCTGGATCCGGATCGGCGACCGGGGCTGGCCGGGTCGTGACGCGGCAGGGACGTGCCGTGCGCTCAGCTCGCGCAGTTCTCGTCGGCGTAGGCGGAGACGGTCTCGATGGCCGACTGGAACCGATCCGCCTCCTCCTGGGTCACGCTTCCGTTCTCGACGGCCCGCCGGAGATCGCCTTCGGGCGGGTAGGTGTCGGCGAGGAACCGGGCGGCGTCCTCGACCTCCGCCCCCGCCTCGTCGGGCACGCTCTCGGCCAGCTCCTCGAAGGCATCCCGGGCCTGGGCCGGCTCGGCCTCACCGAGCTGGTTGAGGGTCGTCCACTCCTCGCAGAAGTCCGCCAGGCTCGCTCCCCCGCACGCGGTCAGGCCGAGCGGGAGGGTCGCTGCAGCGGTGAGCAGGGCGAGCTTCCTGATGCGCACCAGGGTCCTCTCAGGGAGCGGTGGCCCGGTGGGGTTCTGACGGCCAGTGACGCAGCACCGCTTCGTTTCGATTGATTCTGCGGGCCCGGGCAGGAACGGCCGCTGAGGCGACGGCTCCGCGTCGGCGTGTCACCCAGCTCCGCACGCACGCGCATCCGTGCAGGACTCGGCAACAGGCGCCACCCACGTGGGAGACGCGACCTAGATCTGGTGCCGGGCGATCCACTGCGCGGCGATGACGGTGCGCTGGATCTCGTTGGTGCCCTCGCCGAGGATCATCAGCGGCGCGTCGCGGAAGTAGCGCTCGACGTCGAACTCCTTGGAGTAGCCGTAGCCGCCGTGCACGCGCATGGCGTCCAGCGCCACCTGCATCGCCGTCTCGGAGGCGAACAGCTTGGCCATGCCGGCCTCCATGTCCGCGCGCGCACCGCCGTCGAGCTTCCCGGCGGCGTCGGCGGTGAGCAGCCGGGCGGCCTGCACCTTGGTGGCCATGTCGGCCAGCAGGTTGCCGACCGACTGGTGCTTCCAGATGGGGACGCCGAAGGACTCGCGCTCCTGCGCGTACCGGGTGGCGGCGGCCAGCGCGGCCTGCGCGACACCGACCGCCCGGGCGGCGACCTGCACGCGGCCGACCTCCAGACCGCGCATCATCTGCACCCAGCCGCGGCCGGGTTCGCCACCGAGGACGGCGGTGCCCGGCACCCGCATGGCGTCGAAGGTCAGCTCGCAGGCCTCGATGCCGCGGTAGCCGAGCTTGGGGATCTTCGCCGAGATCTGCAGGCCGTCACCGGGTTCGACGAGCAGCACGCTCATGCCGGTGTGCGGCGGGACGGCGTCGCGGTCGGTGCGGCAGAGCAGGCCGATCAGCTGGGAGTGCTGGGCGTTGGAGATCCAGGTCTTGCTGCCGGTGATCTCCCAGCCGTCGCCGGTGCGGACCGCGTGCGTGCGCATCGCCTGCAGGTCGCTGCCGCCGCCGGGCTCGGTGAGCGCCATCGTGGCCCGGACCTCGCCGGTGGCCATGCGGGGCAGGTAGCCGGCGCGCTGCTGCTCGGTGCCGACGGTGGCGAGCAGGTGCGAGATGACCGAGTGCCCGCCGATCGCCCCGGCCAGGCTCATCCAGCCACGGGCCAACTCCTCGGTCACGCGGGCGAAGCAGGCGGTGCTGACGCCGCTGCCCCCGTGCTCCTCGGGCACCAGCAGGCCGAAGAGGCCGAGCGCCTTCATCTCCTCGACGAAGTCGTGCGGGTAGCGGTCCTCGGCCTCGAACTCAGCTACCCGCGGGCGCACCCGCCGGTCGACGAACTCGGCGGTGAGCGCGACGAACTCCTCCTCGTGCGGGGGCAGCGCCGTCACGCGAGCGCCTTCAGGGTCTCGATCGCCCGCAGCCGGTCGGCGTGCTCGGCGGCCAGCGGCGTCGCGTTCAGCGTCGTCACCCCGGCATCGCGGAAGGCGGCGACCCGCTCGGCGACGTGGCCGCGGGGCCCGATGAGGGAGACGCCGCGCACGAACGCCTCGGGGAGCGCGGCGGCGGCCTCGTCCTTGCGCCCGGCCAGGTAGAGGTCCTGCACCGTCGTCGCCTCGTCGGCGTAGCCGTAGCGGACGGCGAGGTCGTTGTAGAAGTTCTTGCCGCGGGCGCCCATGCCGCCCACGTACAGCGCGAGCTGTGCCCGGACCCGGGCGAGCGCGGCGGCCTGCTCGTCGGCGTCCTCGCTGATGAGCAGCTGGGTGTCGACGACGATGCCCAGCGGACCGAGCGCGGGGTCGCGCCGCGCCGTCCCCTGCGCGAGCGCGTCGCCGAACGCGGTCGCGCTGCCCTCGGGCAGGAAGAAGGCCGGCTGCCAGCCCTCGAACAGCTCGGCGGCCAGGGCGACGTTCTTCGGCCCGATAGCCGCCAGCACCATCGGGATCCGCGGCCGGACCGGCTCGTTGATCAGCTTGAGCGGCTTGCCGAGCCCGCTGCCGCCGCGCTCGGGGGTGAGCGGCACGTCGACGTACGTGCCGTGGTGCTCGAGCCGTTCCCGCCGCCACACCGCGCGGCACACGTCGACGACCTCGCGGGTCATGGCCAGCGGGGCGGTGTAGGGGACGCCGTGGAAGCCCTCGACCACCTGCGGGCCCGACGCCCCGATCCCGAGGGTGAAGCGGCCACCGGAGACGAAGTCCAGACCGGCGGCGGTCATCGCCAGCAGCGCCGGCGTGCGCGAGTAGATGTTGAGGATGCCGGAGGCGATCTCCACCGTCGTCGTCCGCGCCGCCAGGTAGCCGAGCTGGCTGACGGCGTCGAAGGAGTAGGCCTCCGCGACGAACACGGTGTCGAGGCCCACCGCCTCGTACTCGGCGATGACGGCGGCGGTCTCGTCGAACCCGCCGCTGTAGGAGATGGGCATGCCGATGCGCACGGGGGCTCCTGTTGCCGGGGACGCGGTCCCCGGCAACGTAGCGCTACCGCGGGACGGCGACCCAGCCCTCCGCCTCGCGCAGCGGGCCCTTCAGCACCTTCCCCCCGGCATTGCGCGGCAGTGCGCCGTCGATGAGCCGCACGAACTGCGGGCACTTGAAGTCGGCGAGCCGCTGGCGGGCGAAGTCGTTCAGCGACGTCACCAGCTGCCCGGCGTCCACACCCGGCTTCGGCAGGACGACGGCGCCCACCTTCTCCCCCATCACCGGGTCCGCGACGCCGACGACCGCGACCTCCAGCACGTCGGGGTGCTCGGCGAGGGCGTTCTCCACCTCGACGCTGTACACGTTCTCGCCGCCGCGGTTGATCATGTCCTTGGCGCGGTCGACGATGCGCACGATGCCGTCGGTGATCGTAGCGAGGTCGCCGGTGTGCAGCCAGCCGTCGACGAACGTCTCCGCCGTCCGGACGGGGTCGCCCCAGTACCCGGCGACGACGTTCGGGCCGCGCACCAGCAGCTCACCGACCCCGGTGACCGGGTCGGCCCTGTCGAGGCGCACCTCGTTCACCGGCGTGGGGAAGCCGACGGCGTCGGCGTGGGTCTCGGCGTACTCGTGCGGGAGGAAGGTGGCCAGCGCGGAGGTCTCGCTGAGGCCGAACCCGTTGCCCAGCCGGGCGTTCGGGAAGGCCTGGCGCAGGCGGTGCACCAGCTCGGGGGCGATCGGTGCGCCGCCGTAGCTGAGGGTGCGGACGGTGGAGACGTCCGTGGTCGCCAGGGCCGGGTGGCGCAGCACCAGCTCGTAAATGGTCGGGACGCTGGTGATGAGCGTGATGCCGTGCTCGGGGATCGCGGCGAGGAAGGCGCCCGGCTCGAAGCGGGGCATCAGCACCGAGGTGCCGCCCAGGGCGATCTGGGTGAGGAACTGGGAGTTGCAGCCGGTGACGTGGAACAGCGGCACCGAGATGAGGGTCGCGTGCCGCACCGCGGGGTCGCGGCTGAGCTCCCGGCAGCGGATGACCGACTCGATGGTGGACAGGAAGTTCTCATGGGTGGTCATCGCGCCCTTGGGGCGGCCCGTCGTGCCACTCGTGTAGAAGAGCGCGGCGACGTCGGTGTGCTGCGGGTCCGGGATCTCCCCCGGCTCCCCGTCGGGCAGCGGCAGCCCGGGGCGGACGACGTAGGCGGCGCCGCAGTCGGCGAGGATGAAGTCGGCCTCGGCCGGCGCGAGGCGTGTGTTCATCGGGACGACCACGGCGCCGGCGAGGTGGGCTCCCCAGAAGGCAAGCACCCAGTCGATGCCGTTGGGCAGCTGGACGGCCACCCGGTCGCCGGGGGTGACGCCGGCGTCGCGGAGGCCGCCCGCGACGCGCATGGCTCGCTCCAACAGCTGGCCGTAGGTGAGCTCGCCGCCGCCGAGCTCGACGATGGCGGTGGTGTCCGCGCGCGTGGTCGCCTGGGCCAGCAGCACGCGGACGAGGTTGACGGAGAGCCCGGTGTAGCGGCGGATGCCGTCCGCGCCGAGCTCGATGCCGCTGGTGTCGAAGGGCTGCTTGCCCGTCGCGGCGCTGTCCGTGCTCATGCGTCCCCCAGTCTGCGGTGCTCGTCGGCTCCGGATTGTGCGCCGGTGAGCCACGTCTCGTGCGCCGGGGCGGTCACCCGATCCGGCGGCACATGGCGGCTGTCCACAGTTACGGAACCGGATACAGCCGGACTCTGCGTAGTCTCCCGCTGTGCGTGATCTCCGTGGGGGCCTGGTCCGGATGACGATCGGCTGCCTCGTGGCCGGCACCGTGCTGCTCACCGGGTGCGCGGAGAAGCAGGAAGCGAGCGCCACCCTGCCGACGACGGAGGCCGCTCCGACGACGGAAACGCTCCCGCCACTGGGTCCAGCCGACTTCCCCGTGCCCGACGAAGCACGAGAGAAGACACCCGAGGGTGCAGTCGAGTTTGTCCGCTACTACGTAGAGCTCACGAAGTACTTGGCCGTGAACTCAAGGGAGCCCGAACCTCTGCTGCAGCTCAGTGAGGATTGCCGGACCTGCGATCAGATTGCTCAGTCCTTGGCGGCTGATCTCGCAGCCAGCTACCGCTATTCGGAGTACACATATGTCTTCGAAGAGTACGGTCCGGCCCTCGTCAACGGCGAGTCAGCCGAGATGGGGTTTCGCTATGTACAAGGCCCAATCACGGCTGTGGACCCCAGCGGGCAAGTCGTGCAGGACCGCTCCGCCGCGACGCCTGAGGAGCTGCAGTCTGGCGCCAGCCTCTCGTGGAAGGACGACGTCCACAGCTGGGTCATCACCGGGCTGACGGTGGGCTGACGTGCGGCGTCTACTGCTCGCACTCGGAGTCGTGATCGGACTGCTCGTAGGGGGTACAAGTTCGGCCTTGGCCTGCGTCGGCCTCGACTGCGATGGCCCAGGCGTCACCACTGCCCCGGGCTCCCTTACCGCCTCGTACTTGGAGCAGACGCCGGGTGGATTCTGGATGGCGTCCAACAGCGCTCCAGCGGAGCACCCCTACACCTACCGACTGTCCAGGCCATGCGTCATCAGTGATCGCGAAAACGGCGGATGCCGACCCAGTGACTTCTTCCAGTGCCCGTCGCCACCCGGACGGGTGGTGGAGGACCTCGTTGCCGAGCAGCGACGCCTGGCGCTTTCGGGACCGGAAGACACCACCCGGACTATCGATGGTTTCCCCACCGGAGACGCCGCCGTGGGCACGCCAGTCGGGCCGTGGATCGTCGGGACGCGCGCCTGCATCGACATCACCGCGCTGAACCCACCGCCGTCGCCGGACGAGGTGTTCCGCTATTTCCAGACGCTGCCGCTCCCGCAGCTGACGACCCACCACCAGCCACCCGGTGACGGCCTGACCGGGTTGCCGGTCATCTTCTACACCGACTCCCCCACGACCCAGACCTTCACCGTCGACATCCGCGGCTTCACTGTCGTCATCGAGGCCACCGCTGAGCAGTTCACCTGGCACACCGGCGACCCCTCCACCGGCCAGATCACCACCACCGATCCCGGCGCCCCGTACCCCGACCACACCATCGAGCACAGCTACCGCCCCGGCACCTACACCGCCCACCTCACCGTCACCTGGGGCGCCACCTTCACGGTCGACGGCAGCGCCGAAGCCGACGTCCCCGGCACCACCACCACCGACGGACCACCGGTCACCTTCGACGTCCTGCAGGCCCGCACCGTCCTCACCAATCCATACGATTGACCTGCGAAAACTGTCGGTGGTCGCCTCTACCGTGCAGGTGTGTTCCCCGGTGAGCCACCCCGCGCACCCGACGAAGGCGTCCCGGTCCCCTGGGTGCCCGACACACTCGCTCCCGGGCTGAGCGATCTCGAACTGGTCGCCGACATCTGGGCCTCCGATGCCCGGGCAGCCCGGTACGCCGCCCAGCGCGCGGAGGCGATCACCGCACTCGCCAGGCGCCGGTCCATCGAGCGCGACCGCGACTTCGGCCCGCTCGGCGGCCCTGGGCTCGACAGCCGTCTCCGTCGCTCCGAGGTCCTCGCCCTGGTCAGCGCGACGTTCGTGACCGAGCTGGCGATGATCCGCGGCTGCACCGAGGCGGAGGCCGAAGCCCTCGCCGTCGAGTCGATCCTGCTCACGACGGTGCTCACCGGCACCTGGGACGCGCTGTACGCCGGCGTGATCAACGAGCGGAAGATGCGCGTGCTCGTCGACCTCCTGGCCACGGCGAAGCCGTCCGTCGTGGCGGAGGTCGAACGCCTCGTGCTCCCCCACGCCGGCCGGCTCACCGTCCCCCAGCTCCGCGGGCGGGTGCGCCGAGCGCTGGCCCGGCTCGACGCGGCCGCCCTGGACAAGCGCCGCAAGGAAGCGGCCAAGCGTGCCGACGTCGTCACCCGCCCCACCGGCGACGGGATGAGCCAGCTCGTCGCCGATCTGCCGGTCCACGTGGCCGCGGCCTGCGCCGACGCGATCGACCAGTACGCCCAACTGCTCCGCGCCGACGGCGATCAGCGTCCCATCGGCGTCATCCGAGCGGCCGTCGCCGCGGACCTGATCCTGCGGCCCTGGGACACCTCCCGCCCGCCGGTCACCGCTCAGTTGACGATCCACGCGCCGCTGCGCTCTCTCCACGACCCGGACGGCGACGGCGCGACGCAGCCGGCCGCGGAGGTCGCCGGCGAGATCGTCACCGCCGCCCAGTGCCGGGAAATCCTGCGTGAGCTCGACATGCTCGGGGTCGGCGCCGCACCCGCCGGCGGCTGCGTGCAGGTCGCCATCGGCAACCCGCTCGACGGCCGCCTCCTCGCCGTCGCCACCCACAGCCAGCTCCGCCGCGCCGCCGGGCACCGCCGCCGTCGATCCCGGGGGAAGGGCGGCGCGACGACGTCGGCAGGCCGGACCGCACCCGGCGACGGGCGGCAGCCCGGAACGGGTCTCGGCCCACCGGCACCGACGAACGCCTACGAACCCACCGCAGCGCAACGCCGCTTCCTGCACGTCCGCGACCGGCACTGCCGCATGCCCGGCTGTCGACGGCGCGCCGGCCGCTGCGACATCGACCACGGCGTCGCGCACGCCGACGGCGGCCCGACCGACTGCTGGAACCTCTGCTGCCTGTGTCGACGGCACCACCGCATCAAGACCTTCGCCCGCGGCTGGCGCTTCGAACTCCTGGACGACGGACGCCTGGTCGTCCGCACCCCGAGCGGTGTCTCCCGGACCACCCGGCCACCGGGCTGGTGCTACGAGCCCGAGCCCGACCCGCCCTGGCTCGAGGAGGAGGCCCCGCCCGATCCCCTGCTCCGCTGACTGGCGGAACGCGCACGTCCGGATCTGTTCCCAAGCGGCGCTCGAGCGAGGACAGTGGGCAGCCCAGCAACGCCCACCGGAGGCTCGGCTGTCGCGAGAGGACCCGTCGCATGTACGCGCGTTCCACCACCATCGCCGGCAATCCCGTGCAGATCGATCGGGGCATTGTCTACATCCGCGACCGCGTGCTCCCCGCCGTCATGGGCATGGACGGCTTCATCGGCCTCTCCATGCTCGTCGACCGGCACTCCGGCCGCTGCATCGTCACCACCGCCTGGGAAGACTCCACCGCCCTGCACCGCAGCGCCAACCAGGTGAAGGCGATGCGCGCCCGCGCCAGCGACATCCTCGGCGGCCCGGCGGTGGTCGACGAGTGGTCGATCGCCGTCCTCCACCGCATGCACTCCGCACCGGAAGGCGCCTGCGCCCGCGTCACCTGGACCCGCGGCAAGCCCGAACGACTCGACCGGATGACCGACGCATTCGGAGTCAGCATGCTCCCGCGGCTGGAGGATCTCCCCGGCTTCTGCTCGGTGAGCCTGCTCGTCCAGCCGGAGACCGGGCGCGCCACCACGGCCGTCACCTACGACTCCCGCGACGCCATGCACGAGGCACTCGAACGCGCCACCGAGCTGCGGCAGGAGTTCACCCGTCAGATGGGCGCCCAGGTCGTCGAGGTCGCCACGTACGACCTCGTGGTTGCCGAACTCCGGGTACCCGAGACCGTCTGATCGAGGCGGCGGTCGACCAGCTCAGACCGCGCGGGTCAGCGCCGGCCAGAGCCCGTCCGGCCCCCCGGCCAGCAGCCCCGAGGCCAGCAGCCGCGACCACACCAGCTCACTGCCCGCCTCGTCCCGCCACGACCACAGCCGCCGCGTCAGGTGGTGCAGCTTGTGCTCCTGGGTGAACCCGATCGCGCCGTGCACCTGGTGCGCCAGCCGGGCCACCACCTCGACGGCGGCACCGGCCCGCACCTTCGCCGCCGCAGCGGCGAGGACGACGTTCTCGCCCCGGTCCAGCGCCTGCACCGCGGCGTCGGTCAGCGCCGTCACCGCGGTCACCTCACCGGCCATCTCGGCGAGTTCCATCTGGATCGCCTGGAACTTGCCCAGCGGCCGGCCGAACTGGTGCCGCTCCCCCGCGTACTGCACCGTCCAGGCGAGCACCTGCTCCAGAGCCGCGGCCAGCTGCACCGAACGGGCCAGCGCGTAACGGGCCCGCACCGCCTGCGCCTGCGCCTCGGTCAGCAGAGCACCGGCGGCACCGGCCTGGTCCAGCACCAGCGACCCGCGCGGCTCACCGGCCAGGTTGACCGCGTCACCCACCGGCAGGGACGACGCATCGACCAGCGCCAGCACCGCCCCTTGAATCCCTGCCGGGGCCGGCGCCAGGACGACGACGCGCCGCGCCGCGCCCGCCCACGGCACCTCGGGAACGGTGCCCGAGAGCGTGAACCGCCCCGGGCCGTCGCCGTTGTCGACCGGGTGCACGGCCACCTCGTCGGCGATCGCGAAGGTCGTCGGCTCCTCCGGCGAGGGCAGCTCCAGGTCCGCCGCCAGCAGCGCCGGCCCCGCGACCAGCAGCTGCTCGGCCACCGGCACCGCCGCGGCACCGGAGGCGAGGGTCCGCACGATCGCCACCGCGTCGGCCAGCTCGCCACCCGAGCCACCGGCCTCCTCGGGCAGCCCCACCCCGGTCAGCCCGGCGTCGGCCAGCGCCGACCACAGCCCGGCGTCCCACGACCGCTCCGCCGTGAGCACGAACGGCTCGAAGCCGGAGAGGATGTCCCGGACGGTCTCGACCACCAGGTCCTGGTCCGATGCCATCAGCGCAGCCCCAATCCACGAGCGACGATCCCGCGCAGGATCTCGTTGGTCCCGCCCCGCAGCGTGAAGCCGGGCTGGTGCAGCTGCGCCTCGGCCAGCGCCCGCGCCAGCGGGTCCGGCGAGGCCAGCGACGGCGTCAGGTCGACCACCCGCCGGATCTCCTCGATGACGTCCGCCTCGAACGTCGTCCCCACGTCCTTGACCAGGGCGGCCGGGATGTTCGGCAGCTCCCCGCGGTCCAGCGCCGCCGCGATCCGCAGCGACATCTGCCGCAGCGCCAGCAGCCGCGCCGACAGACGCCCCAGCACCGCCAGCTGCGCCGGGTCACCCGAGTCGACACATCGACGCCCGAACTCGGCGACGAGTGGATATGTCGACAGGAACCGCTCCGGGCCCGACCGCTCGAACGCCAGCTCCGCGGTCACCTGGTGCCAGCCGTTGCCCTCCTCGCCCAGCAGCATGTCGCCCGGGACGACGACGTCCTCGAACACCACCTCGTTGAAGTGGTGGCCGCCGTCGAGGATGCGGATCGGGTTGACCGTGATCCCCGGCAGGGACAGGTCGATCAGCAGCTGGGACATCCCGGCGTGCCGGTTGGCCGAGTCCGCCGGCGAGGTGCGCACCAGCACGATGCCGTAGTGGGAGTGGTGCGCGTTCGACGTCCACACCTTCGCGCCGTTGACCACCCAGTCGCCATCCGCGTTGCGGGTCGCCCTGGTGCGGATCGAGGCGAGGTCCGAGCCGGAGTCCGGCTCGCTCATGCCGATGACGAAGTAGCACTCCCCCGCCACGATGCGCGGCAGGATCTCCTGCCGCTGCTTCTCGGTGCCGTAGGTGAGCAGGTTGGGTCCCGACTGCCGGTCGGCGATCCAGTGCGCGGCCACCGGGGCGCCGGCGGCCAGCAGCTCCTCGGTGACGGCGTAGCGCTCCATCGCCGAGCGCTCGTGCCCCCCGTACTTCTTCGGCCAGGTCATCCCCAGCCAGCCGCGCTCGCCCAGCTTCTTGGAGAACGCCGGGTCGACGCCGGACAGCCAGGTGTCGACGTGCGTGCGGAACGTGCCGGCGGCCAGTTCGGCGGCGAGGAACTCGCGCACCTCGGCCCGCACCTGCTCGGCTGCCTCGGACCGCGGTGCGGGCGCCAGTGTCAACGAGTTGCTCATGCGACTCCCTCGGGGGTGGCCGTGCTCACCGCCGTTCTACAGGGCTGCCGCGGACGCCGGACCGCCGGGCTCCCCACAGGGAGCCCGGACCCACCTACTCCGGCTGACGCTTCACCCCTCCGCGTCGTCCCCGTCCGCCGGGCCGCGGGTCAGCTGGCGGAGCTCGGTGACGACGTCGGTGGCCACCGTGCCCAGCGAGACCAGCGCGCCGGAGACCAGCCGCCGCACCCCCTGCACGTCCAGCCCGAGCGCGGACCCGACGCCGGATCCCGCCTCCAGGCCCCCGAGCTCACCGGTGGCCGGTCTCCGCTCCGCCAGGTCGGGTGACCAGCGCATCGCGTCCCCCGACAGCGTCCAGTCACCGGTCGCGCCGTCGATCGCCTCGGTGACCGGGTTCCCACGAGCCGATGCGTCCATCACCGCCACCTCCGGGGTCGCCCTCCATGGTGACCCGAAACACCGGCATCCGGTAGGTGGTCGACGGCCTCAGGCGCGGGTCAGCGCCAGCAGGGCGATGTCGTCGGCCCGGTGCTCCCCGGTCAGCTCGCCGAGGAGCCGGTCGCACAGCTGCTCGGGGTCGCCGGTCCACGACCGCGCCGCCACCTCCACCAGCCGGGCCAGCCCGGCGTCGATGTCAGCCCCACGGCTCTCCACCAGCCCGTCGGTGAACAGCAGCAGCGCCGCCCCCCTCGGCAGCACGCCGGTCCACTCCTGGGCGGGCCCCGGCGGCGCACCGAGCATGCGGGCGGGCCGCACCGGCAGCAGCTCCGCCCCGCCGTCCGCGCACAGCAGCGGTGGCAGGTGCCCGGCGGAGGCGATGCGCAGCTCCCCCGACGCCGGGTCCAGCGTCGCGAACAGCGCGGTCGCCATCCGCTGCAGTTCGAACAGCTCCCAGTTCTGCTGCAGCCGGTCGATGAGCACGGCCGGTGAGGGGCTGTCGACCGACATCGCGCGGGTCACGCTGCGCAGCTGCCCCATCGTCGCCGCCGCCGTGATGTCGTGGCCGACCACGTCCCCGACCGTCAGCCCGACCTGGTCCCCGGGCAGCCGGAGGACGTCGTAGAAGTCGCCGCCGACGTCGACCCCCTGCGTCGCCGCCAGGTAGCGCACCGCCGTGGCCAATGTCGGGATGCCGGGCGGCGACGGCGGCAGCAGGCTCGCCTGCAGCGTGTGCGAGGTCTGCTCCTCGAACTCGAAGCGCAGCGCCTTGTCCACCACCTGCGACAGCTGCAGCGCCAGCTGCTCGGCGACCTCGACGTCGGCGGCGGTGAACGGCGGCCGCTGCCGGTCGGCCCCGAACGTCACCACGCCGAGCCGCCGGCCGTCCACGATCATCGGCACGCTGACCACCCCGACCAGCTCCAGCTGCCCGACCACCTCCCGGAAGACGTCGTCGGGGGCCACCGCGTCGCCCACCGCCCGCGCCTGCGCCAGGTCGCGGATCCACTGCGTCCGCCCCTCCCGCAACGCCCGCACCGACGGGTGCAGCGGTGACCGCACCGGCGGGTGGGCACGCAGCCGGTCCAGCAGCGGCTGCCGGGCTGGGTCCCGGTGCCGCACGACCGGCCGGTGCACCCCGTGCTCGGTGACCAGGTCGACGACGCAGACGTCCGCCAGCCGGGACACCACCAGCCCGGCCAGCCGCTGCACCGTGTCGGTGACGTCCCGGGCCTCGCTCATCAGCCGCGAGGCCTCCAGCAGGAAGGCGGCCCGCTCACCCTGGTGACGGGTCTCCTCGTGCAGCCGCACCCGCTCCAGCGCCTGCCCGGCCTGGCGGCCGAGCGTCCACAGCAGGTCGACCTCGGCCGGGCTGAGCGGCCGGTGCTCCCCCGGCTCCTCCAGGCTGATCAGATCGCCCCGCGACGGTGCACCGCGCGCCAGCACCAGCACCCCGAGCCGCTTGGAGTCGGCCGTCACCGGGACGATGACCAGGTCGGTCAGCCCGTCGGCCGCCATGGTCGCCGCCAGCTCCGGCTGGTCAGCGCGCAGCCGGGCGTCGAGCACGATCGACCGCAGCCCCTGGGCCAGTTCCAGCGCCAGCCGGCTGCCCGCCGCCTCCCGCAGCCGGCGCAGCAGCTCGAGCGACACCCCCTCGGAGCGCACCGGCCGCAGCGCCGGCAGCTCGCGCGGGTCGTCCGCCTCGCCCTCCACCAGCACCAGCGCGGCGCCGGCGGCCCGCAGGGCCCCCCGGCCACGCTGCACGATCACCGTCGCCACGTCCTCGGGGGTCACCGCGGCCGCCAGGTCGAAGACGACCTTCTGCACCACCCGAGAGCGCGCCTCGGAGTCCTCCGCCAGCCGCTGCGCCGCCAGCAGCTCCCGCTCGTACCGGCGCCGCGCCGTCGCCTCGAACAGCGTGGCCCGCACCAGCAGCGGGGCGCCGTCCTCGTCGCGCACCTCGACGGCGTTGAGCAGGCACGGCAGCAGCGTGCCGTCGATCCGGGTGACGTCGATGGCGATCTCGCGCACCGCTCCCTGCATGCGCAGCAGCGGTACCAGGTGGGTGTTGTAGAAGACCCGCCCCCCGACGCTGAGCAGGTCCGGGAACCGCTGGTCGAGCAGGTCATCCGGCGCACGGCCGGTCCACGCGCAGAACGTCCGGTTGACCTTCACGATCCGCCCGTCGGGCAGTGCGGACAGATACCCCATGGGCGCGTTCTCGTAGAGGTCCGCCGGGTCCTCGTCGAGCAGGCGGTCCAGCCGGTCCCCGCGGTTCTCGGGGCCGGTCACGGCGCCAGGAAAGCGCGGATGGCGGCCGTCGTCTCCTCCGGCGCCGACAACTGGGGGACGTGCCCGGTGGCGCGCATGCGCACGAGCACGCTGCCCGGGATCTGCCGGTGCACGAACTCGCCGACCGCGTCGGGGGCGATCGCGTCGGCGCTGCACTGCAGCACCAGCGTGGGAACGTCGATGCCGTGCAGGTCGGCGCGGTTGTCCGAGAGGAAGGTGACCCGGGCGAACTGGCGGGCGATGTGCGGCGCCGTCCGGCAGAAGCTGTTGGTCAGCTCCTCGGCCAGCTCCGGCCGCTCCGGGTTGCCCATGATCACCGGCGCCATCTGCGCCGACCAGCCCAGGTGGTTGCTGTCCAGTGCGTCGAGCAGGCCGGCGACGTCGCTGCGGCTGAACCCGCCGACGTAGTCGACGTCGTCGACGTACCGCGGGCTGGGCCCGACCATCACCATCGCACCGAAGAGCTCGGGCGCGCGGTGGTAGGCGAGCACCCCGATCATCGCGCTCACCGAGTGCCCGACGAACACGGCGTCGGTGAGCGCCAGCTCGCGGCAGATCTCCACGACGTCGCTCGCGTACCCGTCGAGGGAGCCGTACTTCTCCGGGTCGTAGGCCGACAGGTCCGACTGCCCCGCCCCGACGTGGTCGAACAGCACGACCCGGTGGTCGACGGCGAAGTCGGGGGCGACCAGGCGCCACAGCGTCTGGTCGCAGCCGAAGCCGTGGGCGAAGACCAGCGGCCGCCCCTCGGGCGGGCCGCTGACGTTCACCCGGTTCCGCGTGATGACGCTGCCCACGGATCCGACCGTAGTGGAACGAGCGTCCGGTGTGTTCCATCCGCACGGTCCCGGCGGACCCGTCCACGCCGACCCCCGCCCCCCGGGCATGACGGTCGGTGAGCCCGGGACGACGCACCGCCGCGCGCCGCCGCAGCGCGCGTCCGCCGCTCGGGAACCGCCGCCGACGCCGCCCGTCCGGCCCTACCCTCCCCGCATCCCGCGCTCCGGCAGGCCCGGAGCACCGGCCCGAACCCGCTGAACGAGGTGCGCGCCATGACCGCTACCGCGGTCCGTCCCCCCGCCGTCCCGCTGCCCCGGCGCCCGGTCGACCCCGCCCGCGCTGTCCCCCCGACCTCCGGCCGGGCGGCCGCCTACCAGCGGGTGCTGCACCAGCTGGTGCGCCGGGAGCTGCGCACGCTGGCCGACGTCGTCACCTGGGCACCCGACGGCGAGTGCGCCCGCACCGGGCTGCTCACCCGCCACGCCGGGCTGATCTGCCGGGTGCTCCTGCACCACCACGCCGTCGAGCGGGACGTCCTGTGGCCGGCGTTGCTCCGCGGCGCGCCCGAGGAGGCCCGTCCCGCCGTGGCGGCCGCCGTCGCCACCTGGACGTCGTCGTGCGGGCGCATCGACGCCGCGCTGCGCGACCTGGACACCGCGGCCCGCCAGTGGGCCAGCTCCGGGAGTGGCCGGGCCCGGGAGACGTTCGCCCGCTCCTGCCGGCAGCTGGCCGACGACGTCGCCGCGCAGACCGCCGAGGAGGAAGCGACCTTGCTTCCCCTCCTCGACGCCCACCTGACCGACGCCGCATGGGCGGCCGTCGTGCGGACCGCCCGCTGCGGGCTCTCCGGGCGCCAGCAGCTGCTCGTGCTGGGCCTCGCGCTGGAGGACTGCAGCGCCGCCGACCGCGCCCGCCTGCTCGGCGGCATCCCGCGCGCCACCCGGATGGTCTGGCGGCTCTACGGCGGCGGCCGCTACCGCGCCGCCGTCGTCCGGCTGCGCGGCGCCCCGCCCGCTCGCTGAGCCGCCGGGTCCGTCAGTAGCGGGACGTGCCGCAGTCGCGGCAGCGCTTGCGCGCGCTCATCTCGCGCCCGTGGCAGTTGTCGCAGACCCAGGTGGTCCGCTCCTTGGTCGCCGTGCTCATGGCTGGTCCTCCCCTCGTCGTCGTGCCGACGACGCTAGGGAACCGGTGTGTCGAGAAGGTGTCCGCAGAGTTGCGATGGAACGCCAACTAATCCCGTGCACACCCCGAAGGGGTGAGGGATCGGCCGATCCGGACGACGCGCGGTCGGCTAACGGCGAGCCGGGGCGAACGGGCCCGACAGCGCTGCCCACTGCAGGAGCATGATCGTCTTGGCGTCGGCGATCCGGCCGTCGGCCACCATCCGCAGCGTCTCGTCGAAGGGCAGCTCCACCACCTCGATGTCCTCGCCCTCCTCGGCCACCCCGCCACCCGCGGTGGTGCGGTCGGCCGCCGTGTACGGCGCGGCGTAGAAGTGCAGCCGCTCGGTGACCGAGCCCGGGCTCATCCAGACGTCGAAGACGTGCAGGAGCTCGCCCACCGTCACCCCGAGCTCCTCCTCGGCCTCGCGCCGGATGGCGGTCTCCGGGTCGTCCTCGTCCAGCAGCCCGGCGGCCGCCTCCAGGAGCATGCCGTCGGGGTGGCCGTTCACGTAGACCGGGAAGCGGAACTGCCGGGAGAGGAGCACCGTCCCGCGGGCGACGTCGTGCAGCAGGATGGTGGCGCCGTTGCCGCGGTCGTAGGTCTCCCGCGCCTCGGTCACCCAGGTGCCGTCCCCCCGGCGGTACTCGAACGTCGTCCGGCGCAGCACGTGCCAGGCGCTGGCCACCAGCTCCACGTCGGTGACCCGCACCCGCGGGTTCCCGCTGAGGTCCCGCCCCACCCGGTCCAGGCCGGTGCGGCCACGTGCGTCGGGGACGTCGATGCCCGGGATCTGCGTCACGAGCAGCACGTTAGTGGTGCGTGGCACGGTGCTGGGGCCCCGCCGCCGTGGGCACAATGGGCAGTTGCCGACAACGGCGCGACGAGCGAATTGCACCACCGTTCCAGTAGAGAGCGAAGAACCTTTGACGACAGTGCGTCCGGCCGGGTCCCTCGACGCCGAGATCGCGGCGGAGCAGACCTACGTCAGCGCCCTGCACGGCCGGCTCGACGAGGTGCGCGCCCGCACCGTCGCGCGCCTGGAGGAGGCGTTGGCCACCGTGCCGCACAACCCGCAGGCCGTCGGTGAGCGGGAGGCCGCGGTCGAGCTGCACAGCCAGCGGATCGTCGCGCTCGACGCCGCCGACAGCGGGCTGTGCTTCGGCCGGCTGGACCGGCACGACGCCGACGTGCCCCGGTACATCGGCCGGATCGGGCTGAACGCCGACGACGGCCGGGAGGAGCCCCTGCTCGTCGACTGGCGCGCCCCCGCGGCCCAGCCCTTCTACACCGCGACGCCGCTGCACGACCTCGGCGTCCGGCGCCGCCGGCACATCCGCACCCGCGGCCGCACGGTCGTCGACGTCACCGACGAGACCCTCGACCTCACCGACCCCGACCTCGCCCAGCGGTCGGGGCTGGCCGGCGAGTCGGTGCTCCTGGCCGCGCTCGGCGCCACCCGCACCGGCCGGATGAACGACATCGTCCGCACCATCCAGGCCGAGCAGGACCGCATCATCCGCGCCGACCACCGCGGGGTCCTGGTCGTCCAGGGCGGCCCCGGCACCGGCAAGACCGCCGTCGCCCTGCACCGCGCCGCGTACCTGCTCTACACCCACCGCGAGCGGCTGGCCCGCAGCGGACTGCTGATCGTCGGCCCCTCCCCCACCTTCCTCGGGTACATCGCCGACGTGCTGCCCTCGCTGGGCGAGACCGGCGTGGTGCTCACCGACCTCGGCGGGCTGCGGCCCGGCCTGCAGGCGCATGCGGCCGAGGCGCCCAAGGTGGCCGAGGTCAAGGGCCGCACCGCCATGGTCCGCGTCGTCACCACCGCCGTGCGCGACCGCCAGGCGGTGCTCGACAAGCCGGTCGTGCTCACCATCGACGGCACGCCGGTGCGCTTCGCCAAGGCCGACGCCGCCCAGGTGCGCAGCCGGGCCCGGGGCGCCTCCCGGCTGCACAACGAGGCCCGGCCGGCCGCCGTCCGCGCGGTCATCGACATCGTCGCCCGCAAGTACGCCGACAAGCTGGGCGAGAACGTCCTCGGCGGCGCCAACCTGCTGGGCGAGGGTGACGTCGCCGCGCTGCGCCGCGAGGTCGCCACCGAGCCGGCCGTGCTCGCCCTGGCCGACCGGCTCTGGCCGCGGCTGACCGCCGAGCGGCTGATCGGCGAGCTGCTCTCCTCCCGCCGGCGCCTCGAGTCGGCGACCAAGGGCTGGAGCGAGGCCGACCGCGAGCTGCTGCTCCGCCCGGCATCGGCCCCGTGGACCCCTGCCGACGTCCCGCTGCTCGAGGAAGCCGACGAGCTGCTGGGCGTCGACGACTCCGCCGAGCGCGACCGGGAGCGCCGCGAGCGGCAGAGCCGGCTGCGGCACGCGCAGGAGACGCTCGACCTGCTGCACGGCTCGCGCTCCACCGACTGGGAGACCGAGGAGGAGTCCGAGGAGCTGTCGGCCGGCGACCTGCTCGACGCCGAGGGGCTGGCCGGGCGGCACGAGGAGCGCGACAGGCGGTCGACCGCCCAGCGGGCCGCCGCCGACCGGACCTGGACCTACGGGCACGTCATCGTCGACGAGGCCCAGGAGCTCTCGTCGATGGCCTGGCGGGTGCTGCTCCGCCGGATCCCCACCCGCTCGATGACCCTGGTCGGCGACGTCGCCCAGACCTCCACGCTGGCCGGCGCGACCAGCTGGAAGGAGGTGCTGGAGCCGCACCTCGGCAGCTCGTGGCGCCTGGAGGAGTTGACCGTCAACTACCGGACCCCGGCCGAGATCATGGCCGTGGCCGCGGACGTGCTGGCCGCCGGGGGCGCCGCCACCGCGGCCGCGGAGTCGGTGCGGTCGACCGGCGAGCTGCCGTGGTCGCACCAGGTGGCCGAGGAGGAGTTCACCGACGCCGTCGCCGCGGCGGCCGCGGAGTACGACGCCGCGGAGGGCACGCTCGCCGTCATCGTCCCGTTCAGCCGGCTGGCGGCCGTCACCGCCGCCGTGCGCGACCGGCTCCCGTCGGCCTCCGCGGACGGCGACCTGACCGCCGGCCCGGTGGTGCTCACCCCGGAGGGCAGCAAGGGCCTGGAGTTCGACTCGGTGCTGGTCGGCGATCCCGTCGGGATCCTCGACGAGGGTGTGCGCGGGCACAACGACCTCTACGTCGCGCTCACCCGGGCCACCCAGCGCCTCGGCGTCGTGCACCCCGGTGAGCTGCCGCCGGAGCTCAAGAACCTCGACCCGCGCTGACCCGCCGGGCCGGCACCGTGTCCCACGGAGTCTGCCGCTGAGTGCAGGTGCACTCAGCGGCAGACTGTCCCCGGAACAGCTCAGACGCTGCCGCGGACGGCCAGGACGACGCCGCTCTTCGGCTTGGCCGGGATGCGGTGCAGCGCGATCTCCAGGTCCTGGTCGGGCACCTGGTAGTCCAGCCGGGCCAGCCGCACCGCGAGCGCCGACAGCAGCGCGACGGTGATCTGCTCCCCCGGGCAGCGGTGGTTGGTGCGCGGGTCGCCGGCGCCCTGCGGCACCAGCTCGAACTCCCCGATCTCCCGGTCGAGGAACCGCTCGGGGCGGAAGGCGTACGGGGTGTCCCACAGCGCCGGGTCGTGGTTCTGCCCGTACAGGTCCAGCAGCACCATGGCGTTCTGCGGGATCTCCTCGCCGGCGAACTCGTTGCGCTGCGGCGACCGGCCGCCGATGAACGGGGCGAACGGGTAGAACCGCCGGACCTCGTGCGCCCACGCTTCGGCGAACGCCGGGTCCCCGGCCGCCAGCCGTTCCCGGTTCCCGGGCCAGCGGATCAGCGCGTGCCCGGAGAAGGCCATGAACCAGGCGACCGCCGTCGTCGGCCGGATGATGTTGAGCAGCTCCACCGCCGCCACGTTCGCCGGCAGCTGCGTGCCGTCGGCGTCCCGGTGCCGGGACACGACGTCGACCGCCGTCCCCTCCTCCACCCGGGTCCGCCCGCTGCGCACGTCCTGCACCAGCTGGGTCAGCCACCTCTCCCGGCGGCCGCGGGCCCGCCGCGCCCGGAAGTGCCGCGGCCCGCCGGTGGCGAAGCCGTCGACCATCGCCACCATGTCGCGGGCCAGGTCGGGCACCTCCTCGTCGCGCACCGGGACGCCGGTCCAGCGCGCCACGGAGCCGGCCAGCACCCGGCTCGCCTCGTCGAACAGCACGATCTGCGGACGGGCGGCCCACTCCGGCACCGCGGCGTCCCAGGCAGCGGTGGTGCGCTCCACGAGCGAGGCGATGCCGTCCTCGCGCATCAGCAGCGCGATGAACATGGCCTTGCGCACCCGGTGCATCTCGCCGTCGAGCGTGTGCACCGCGCCCTTGCCGAACAGCGTGCCCTGCACCGGCTCGGGGATGGCGTGCGAGCGGCGCACGTGGTCCTCGTCGTAGAGGAAACGCGCGGCCTCGGGACCCTCGATGCCGACGGCCGGCAGCCCGCCCAGCCGGACGCCGACCGCGTGCTTCCCGGCCCGGCGGCGCTCGTCGGGCAGCCAGCCGTAGCCCTTGGACAGCAGTTTCAGGCTGTTCTCCAGTCGTGGCATGGATGCTGCGGTGCCCACCCGCGCGCGGGGACAACCGTGGTCAGCCGGACCGCTGCTCCTGGGTCCGGTCGTCGCGGGGCCGGGTGGCGACGTCGGCGGGCGGGTCGTCCCCGTCGGCGGCGGAGCTCCCGTGCCCCAGCCGGCGCAGCAGCCCGGCCACCTCGTGCGCGACGTGGGAGGAGGCGTCGTCGGGCAGCACCTCGGCGACGCCGGCCAGCGCCTCGGCCAGCGCGCGCTCCTCGTCGTTGAGCAGCCCCCGGTACGCCGGGTCCAGCAGGTAGCCGGTGGGCGGCGTGGAGAGGCAGCCGATGAGGTCGAGCAGCACCTCCAGCCGGCGCGCCGCCTCGGCCGGCGAGGCGTCGGCCGGGCTCATCGCCACGGTCTGGACGTCCTGCTCCCACAGCCGGGCGCGCGCCGGGTCCTCCCGCAGCGCCAGCACGGTGCCGGTTCGCCGGGCCGTCCCCGACCCCTGGGTCTGCAGTGCGGTGCGCACCTGGTGGGCGATCCGGATCAGGTCGTCGTCCAGCATCGAGGTGCCCACGAACAGCACGTGCCGGGTCAGCAGCAGCGAGTGGAGCACCCCGGCCAGCGCGGCGCCGGTGTTGCCGAACTGCAGGTACTCCTCCCGGGTCAGCACCACGCTCTCCGGGTGCGCGGCGTCCCCGTGCAGCTTCAGCAGCCACGGCGCCCCCGGCCGGGCCTCGTCGAAGGGCAGCACCGTCACCTGCCGGCCGATGTCGTCGGCGGCGAGCTCGACCAGCGGGTCGTAGTTGGTCGTCACGAACTCCTGCACCGGCAGGTCGGCGATCAGCGCGTGCGCCAGCGCGTAGGGCCCGGGACCGAACCGCTCCTGGACGAACGCCGTCAGCTCCTCCGCCCCGAGCTCACGCGCCAGCAGCGCCGCCGAGTCCTGGGCGGGGAGGCGGGTCAGCCCCGCGCGCAGCTCGTCGTCCAGACCCGATCGGGCGGCCAGCTCGTCGACCAGCTGCTCCCACGTCGGCAGCCCCGCGGCGGCGCTGACCCCGGCACCGATGAAGAGCGCCAGCTGGCCGCGGCGCGCCCGGTCGCCCAGGTCCTCGGCCAGCTCCCGCAGGTGCCCGGGCAGGTCCCAGCCCTCCTCCTCGCCCCGGCGGACCCGCTGGGCGGCGGCCAGGTCGCTGGGCCGGCGCAGCACCAGGGCGACGTCGAAACCGTGCTCCTGGGCGGCCTCCCGCAGCACCGGCAGCAACTGCTGCAGCAACGACCCCCGCTCGCCGGCGGCCCCACCCCAGCCGGTGCCCAGCGCGGGCAGCCCCACCAGCCGCCGCGCGCGTCCGTGCACCGGTTCGGGCACCTCGCGCCGGGCGACCGCCGCCAGCGCCTCGCGCGCCCCGTCGAGCAACCAGGACAGCCCCCGGCTCCCCGACCCGTCCGCGCCCCCGTCGACGGTGTCGACCAGCCAGGCGCGGCGCGGACCCTCGTCGGGCACCTCGAGCACCCGCTCGTCCCCCGACCACGACAGTCCGACGCAGTTCCCGTCGGCCTGCCGGTCGGTGATCAGCTCCTCCGGCAGGAGGGAGCACCAGTCGCGGGCCACCCGCAGCGAGCGGTCGGTCGGCACCAGGACGTCGTCGCAGGAGAGCTGCGTCAGGTCCGCGCCGACCACGAAGACGTGTCCGCTCACGGCCGGGCCCATACCCACGGCCCGCGGGTCATGCGCCGCCGGTCAGGACCCGCAGCCGCCGGCGCCGCAGGCGCAGCCGCCGCAGCCGGCGCGCACCGGCGCCGGGGCGGGCGTCGCGGCCACCGTGCGCAGGTTCGCGGCACCCACCAGCAGCGGAACACCCAGCACCGCCACGGCCAGGGCGGCCACCACGGTCGCCACGTCGGCGGCCCGGTCCCAGCTCCGCGCGAGGCCGGTGACCACCAGCAACCCGGTCACCAGCAGCGACCAGACCAGCAGCGCCTGCCCGCCGCGCCGGGCCGCGCCACCCCGGCCCAGCAGACCGAGCGACGTGACCAGCAGCAGCAGCGGGACGCCGACGAGCAGGACCACCGCCGAGAGGGAGGCCGAGGCGACGGCGACGACCAGGCCCGCGGCCCCGGCCACGACGGCGGCCGTGCCCAGCGACCGCGCCCGTCCGGCGACCTCACCCGCCACCGCGCCCGAGCGGGCGCCGCGCAGCAGGACGGCGCCCCGAACGGCCAGGAACAGACCCACGGCGCCGAGCAGCAGCCGGGCACCGGCTGCCTCCCACACGACGGCGACCACCGCGACCACGATCATCGCGAGGCCCAGCGCCAGCCACCGCGGCCAGGTGCGCCGCGCGACCTCCGGGGTCGCCGCGCTGACCGTGCCGGCCGAGAGGATTCCGGTTCCGTTCGCCACGGGCCCAGTGTCCCTCACCCCCGCCGGCGCTCGGGGAGGCACCGGGCCGGTGGCCGTGCCACGCTGATCATCGCCGCGTTCCACGCGGACGGGACCGAGGTCAGGAAGGCACCGGGGATGAGCGTGCAGGGCAGCGCCGGGTCGGCCGCGGACGCCGCGGGACGGGCAGCCGACAGCGACGGCCTGGAGCACCTCGCCCGCGTCGGGTTGATCGCCTACGGGCTGGTCCACGTGCTCATCGCCTGGCTGGCGCTGCAGCTCGCGTGGGGGCGGACCGGTCAGCAGGCCGACCAGTCCGGTGCGCTCGCCACCCTGGCCGAGCAGCCGCTGGGCGAGCCGCTGCTGTGGGTCCTGGGCATCGGCCTCGTCGCGTTATCGCTGTGGCAGGCCGCGGAGATCCTCCGCTGGCGGCACGGGCTCACCGGGTCCGGGGACCGGCGGAGGAATGCGTGGGAGCGGACGGGCAAGGCCGCCGCCAAGGCCGTCGTCTACCTGGCCCTGGCGGTCCTGGCGATCCGGTTCGCCACCGGGGGCGGGCAGGGCAGCAGCTCCGGCTCCCAGCAGCAGGCCACCGCCGGCGTCCTCGGCTGGCCCGCCGGGCGCTGGCTGGTGGTGGCCGCCGGGCTGGCCGTCGTGGGCGTCGGCGGCTACCTCGTCCACAAGGGCGTCACGAAGCGCTTCCTCCGCGAGATCGACCTGGCCGGCTGCTCCGCCTCGGCCCGGCGGCTGGTCACCCGGCTCGGTCAGGTCGGCTTCCCCGCCAAGGGCGTCGCGCTCGGCCTCGTGGGCGGGCTGCTGGTGTGGGCGGCGGTCACCTTCGACCCCGCCAAGGCCTCCGGCCTGGACGGTGCCCTGCACACGCTGCTGACCGCGCCCGCCGGGCCGGTGCTGCTGACGCTCGTCGCCGTCGGGATCGCCGCCTTCGGTGCCTACTGCTTCGTCCGCGCCCGGTACCCCGAGCGCACCTGATGGCCCCGCTTCGAGGTCCCGCCACGAACTCGCGAGTGGTGGGGGGAAGCGGGGTCCTTCGTCGGCTGCACGACCTCGTCGACCGGGTCCGCCGGGTCACCGACTCCCCGGTGCTCACCCACCTCGCCCGCGCCGGCCTGATCGCCTACGGCGCCATGCACCTGCTCATCGCCGTCCTCGCGCTGCGCCTGGCGATGGGCCTGCGGGGAGCCGACGCCGACCAGACCGGCGCGCTGCTCACCGTCGCCGGCGGGCCCGGCGGGCGGCTGCTGCTGGTCGCGATCGGGCTGGGCATGCTCTCGCTGGCCGTGTGGCAGGCGGCCGAGGTGCTGCTCTGGTGGCACGGCCTGCTCGACCCCGCGCACCGGGTGCACACCGCCGTCGTCTGCGCCAAGTGCCTGGTCAAGGGCGCCGTGTACGGGTTCCTCGGGCTCACCGCCCTGCTGTTCTCGTTCGGTCTCGAGTACGAGGCCGACGAGCGGCTGCGCGGTCTCACCGAGGAGACGCTGCTGATCCCCGGCGGGGCGGTGCTGGTCGGCGCGGTCGCCGCCGGGGTGGTGGCGGTCGGGATCTACACGTTCGCGCGCGGCTGCACCGGCGGCTTCATGCGCGACATCGACCTGCCCGCCGCCCCCGACCGCTGGGAGCCGGTGATCGAGGCGCTCGGGCGGATCGGCTACCTGGCGAAGGGCATCGCGTTCGGGCTGGTCGGCGTCCTGCTGTGGCGCGCGGCCACCTCGTCCGACGTCTCCACCGCGACCGGGCTCGACGGCGCCATGACGGCGATCGCCGGGGTGAGCGCCGGGCCGTGGCTGCTCGCCGGGGTCGCGGCCGGATTCGCGGCGTTCGGCGTCTACGCCCTCGCCCGCGCCCGCTACCCCGACCGCGACCCGTCGCAGTGACGTGCTGGAACGGCCCCCGTGCAGGGCCCCACGCCGAGCATGCGAGGCGTGGGGCCCTGCACGGGGGTCCTTCTACGTGCGGGGACCGCCGGCGACGTAGACGACCTGGCCGGAGACGAACCCCGCGCCCTCGCTGCAGAAGAAGGAGACGGTGTGCGCGATGTCCTCGGGCACACCCGCCCGCGCGACCGGGATCGCCGCGGCCCGCTTCTGCACGTAGGACTCCCACTCCTCGCCGATGCGCTCGGCCGTCGCCTTGGTCATCTCGGTCTGGATGAAGCCGGGCGCGATGCAGTTGGCGGTGACGCCGAACTTGCCCAGCTCGATCGCGAGGGTCTTGGTGAAGCCCTGCAGGCCGGCCTTCGCCGTGGCGTAGTTGGCCTGCCCGCGGTTGCCCAGTGCGGAGGTGCTGGACAGGTTGACGATCCGACCCCACTTCTGGTCGATCATGTGCTTCTGCGCCGCGCGGGTCATCAGGAACGAGCCGCGCAGGTGCACGTGCATGACCACGTCCCAGTCGGCGTCGGACATCTTGAACAGCATGTTGTCGCGGGTGACGCCGGCGTTGTTCACCAGCACCACCGGCGGCCCGAGCTCGGTGGCGATCCGGTCGACCGCCGCCTGCACCTGCTCGCCGTCGCCGACGTCGGCCCCCACGGCCAGCGCCCGGCCGCCGGCGGCCTCGATCGCCTCGACGGTGCCGCGGGCGTCGTCCTCCTTCAGGTCGATCACCGCCACGGCGAAGCCGTCCCGGGCCAGCCGCAGCGCGGTGGCGGCGCCGATGCCGCGGGCGGCACCGGTGACGATGGCGACGCGGGGGGAACCGGTGGGGGACGTGGACATGCGGCAGCGCTCCTCGGCTCGTTCGGGACGGTCGGACGGAGTCTGGCTCAGACCCGCTCGAACAGCGCGGCGAGCCCCTGGCCGCCGCCGATGCACATCGTCTCCAGGCCGTAGCGGGCGCCGCGCCGGTCCATCTCGCGCAGCAGCGTGGCGAGGATGCGGCCGCCGGTCGCGCCCACCGGGTGGCCGAGCGAGATGCCCGAGCCGTTCACGTTGGTGCGCTCCCAGTCGGAGTCGGTGAAGCCCCACTCCTTGGCGACGGCGAGCACCTGGCTGGCGAACGCCTCGTTCAGCTCGATGAGGTCGACGTCGGAGAGCTTGAGGTCGGCGAGGGCCAGCGCCTTCGCGGTGGCCGGCACCGGGCCGATGCCCATGGTCTTCGGGGGCACGCCGCCCACCCCGAAGGACACCAGACGGGCCAGCGGGCGCAGGCCGAGCTCGGCGGCCTTCTCCGGGTGCGTGACGATCGCAACCGCGGCGCCGTCGTTCTGCCCGGAGGCGTTGCCCGCGGTCACCGTGGCGTCGGGGTCGTTCTTGCCCAGGATCGGGCGCAGCTTGGCGAGGGTCTCGACGTTCGAGTCGGGGCGGATGTGCTCGTCGCGGTCGACGACGGTCTCGCCCTTCCGGTGCTTCACCGTCACCGGCACGATCTCGTCGGCGAACCGCCCCTCGGCGGTGGCGGCCGCGGCGCGCTGGTGGCTGCGGACGGCGTACTCGTCCTGCTCCTGGCGGCCGATGCCGTAGTCCCGGCGGACGTTCTCCGCGGTCTCCAGCATCCCGCCGGGCACGGGGTGGTTCTGGCCGCCGGCGGTGACCCGGCCGCGGGCCAGCCCGTCCTCCAGCAGCACGCCGGGCCCGGGCTTGACGCCCCAGCGCATCGCGGTCGAGTAGAACGGCGCGTTGCTCATGGACTCCGCGCCGCCGGCCAGGACGACGTCGGAGGCACCGGACTGCACCTGCAGGGCCGCGTAGACGACCGCCTGCAGGCCCGAGCCGCAGCGGCGGTCGATCTGCAGACCGGAGGCCGTCACCGGCAGGCCCGCGTCGAGGGCGGCGACCCGGCCGAGGGCGGGGGCGTCCATCGTCGGGTAGCAGTGCCCGAGCAGGACGTCGTCCACCGACTCCGGCGGCAGCCCGGTGCGCTCCATCAGCGCCCGGATCACCGTCGCCGCCAGCTCCTGGACGGGGACGTCGCGCAGCGAGCCCCCGAACCCGCCGACCGGCGTCCGCAGGGGCTCGCAGATGACCGCATCGCGCACGGTGGTCCTCCTCGTTCGTCCGCTCCCGACGCCCGGCACGGCGCCGCGTGGCGCCGAGTCTGCCCCGCGGGCGACCGGCGCGCGCCCCCGGCCCCTGTCCGGCAGGGACCCGGGAGGTCAGGAGGCGGCGGCGTCGACCTGCTCGCCGGCCAGGAGGCTCCAGAGGCCGGTGATCTGCAACGGCCGGATGACGGCGCGCGTCGCGGCCAGCACCCGCAGGTGCCCACCGGCGGCCAGCGCCTTCCGGTGCGCGGCGGCCAGCGTGCAGAGCCCCGCCGAGTCGAGGAAGGTGACGGCGGTCAGGTCGACCACGACCTCGCGGGGCGCGGCGTCGACCAGCTCGTCGAGGACGGCGCCGACCCGGGGGGCGGAGGTGCAGTCGACCTCGCCGGCGACGGTCAGCCGCGGCTGGGCGGCGGTGCCGGCCACCTCGAGCGCGAGGGGAACCGCCGGGGGGACGTCCGGCCTGACGGGGACCGGGGTGGACTCGGTGAGCGAACGGTCGAGCGAGGAAGCGGTCACGGATATGCCTCTCGGGGCGGATGCCGGACCAGTGAGCCTGCGGACGCGAACGACACGACGACCAGCACTGGGTTGGCGGCTGCTGCTGAACCGCACCTCCGACCGTAGGCATTGCGGGGTCGGGGCACAAGGGTCGGCACGCCGCCCGGACGCCGACGCGTGCGAGGTGCTCCGCCGCAGGTCCGGCGGGAGGCGGATACTGGGCCGGTGACCGAGCCCCGCCCCTCGTCCCGCCGCCCCTCCCCCCTGCTCGTCGGAGGCTGCGTCGCCGGGGTGGCGGTGGCGGTGGGCGCGTTCGTCGTGCTGGACCTGATCCTCGCGGCCGCGGTGGCGATCGCCGCGCTCACCGCCGTGGCCCTGGCCGTCGCCGCCTCCGGCTGGGAGTCGCACGCGACCTTCGAGCAGCGGGAGCTGGCCCGGGCCCGCCGGCGCAAGGAGAAGTGGGAGCGCAACGCCGACGCCCGGGCGCGCGACCGCGCTCGCTGGGAGGCGCACCAGGCGCGCAAGGCGGCGCGGAACTCCACCCGGTAAATGGTTGGACGGCCGGACGACGACGGCCTAGCGTCCCTCCCCATGCGGTACTCCGTGCGACTGCGCACCTCCTGAGCTGACGCGCCGCGGGCCGGTTCCCCCGCCCGCCGTCCGCGCCCGGTTCCTCCGGGCGCCCGCTCCCCCGCGTCCCCGCCGGGCCTCGTCGCGCTCGCGGGACGCCCCGCACCGCACCGCCACGGAGGCACCCCGTGTCCCGCACCAGCCCCGTCCCCTCCGGTCCCGCCGCCGACGCCCGCGCGGCGCTGCCCGAGAACGAGACCGCCGCGTTCGACCGCCTCGCCCACGCCGTCCTCGCCTCGCCGTCGGCGCCGCTGGGTCCGCTCCTGCGGGCCCAGCTGCCCGGCACGGCCGGCGTCCGCTGGCTGCGCCAGGAAGGGCTCGCGCCCACCACCCGGCCGACGGCGCTGACCGCCGACCGGTGGCTGTCGCTGTTCCGCTGCTGGCAGTCGGTGTCCCCGGCGCCCGGGGCGGCCAGCGCCGGCAACCGGCGAGGCGGCGGCCGGCCGTCTCCCCACGGCCACGCCCCCGGCGCCGCCGCCATCCCCCGCTGGGGTCAGTGAGGCCCCGTCCGGAGGCTCGCCGCGAGCGTGCGCGCGGTGAGAGGGACGGGGTCCTTCACCAGCCGACCGCGTCCTCGGCCGCCAGGTCGAGGGCGCGGTCGGGCAGGGCGAAGGCCTCGGCCAGCGCCTGGCGGAGGTCCCACGCGCCCGACCGCCAGGCGAGCGCCCGCCCCAGCGCACCCGGCGTGCCATCGACGTGGTCGACGTCGTCGGCCGGCCACCACGGCACCGGACGCCCGTCGACGGTGAGTGGTGCGTGCACCGCCACCGATCCCGTCAGTGCGCCGCTGCCGAGCCGGGCGGCGGCCAGCGCGGCGCCGGGCACCTCGGCCCACGCCGACGAGCGCAGCGGCTCGCTGGTCACCCGCGGCCGGCGCACCAGCTCGCCGGCCAGCGGGAGGTCGAGCAGGTCGGCCACCGGCCCCGGTGCCCCGCCGGCCGGCACGACCGGCAGGTCCACCAGCGGCAGCAGGTGCGGTGCGTCCAGCACCACCGCACGCTCCACCACCCGGTCCGGCGCGATCCGCACCCGGGCCGGCGGCTCGACGTCCCACCCGTCCAGCGCGACGGCCAGCCGCGCGTGGACCGTGCGGAGCACCGCGGGCGCGACCGTGCGCGCGGGGTCGGCCAGCCGGTCGAGCAGGTCGCGGGCGCCGTCGGGATCGACCAGCACGTCGGCCAGCGCGGCGGGCGGGCGCAGCAGCCCCAGCAGCGGCTCCCCGAGGGGAGCGGGGTCGTACAGGCCGGCGAGCTCGGTGCTGTCGGGGTGCGCCAGGCGGTCCGGCCGGTGCCCGTCGAGGACCGGGTGGGTCAGCAGCCACCAGCGCAGGTAGCCCGGCACCGGCACACCACCGACGACGACGTCGGCCCACGCCTCGGCCGGGGCCGTGGCGAGCAGCGCGAGCGCCCCCGGCCAGTCGGCCACCAGCTCCAGGTCGCGGACGGCGACCAGCGCGGGCCAGACCGGCGGCTCCTCCCCGGCCAGCCGGTCGAGCACGGCGTCGGCCCAGTCGAGCGCGCCGTCGACGTCGAGCTCGTCGGGGTCGTCCGCGCGCACCAGGGCGAACCGGTCGAGCACGCCGACCGCGCGCAGCGCCGCGGCGTCCGCCGCCGTGGCGAAGGCCGGGTCGAGGACGCCCAGCGCCCCCTCCTCCAGCACGGCGGCCAGCGGCGAGCCCGGCAGCAGCAGCTCCCCCGCCGGCGCGTACCCGCCGGCGGCGTCGGGCAGCGCCAGCTCGGCCAGCCACGGCGCACCGGCGACCTCCGGGGCGGCGGCGACCAGGGCCAGCACCGCGTCGGCCAGCTCCTCGGGGTCGGGCGCGCCGGCGACGTCCTCCTCGGCCGCGTCGAGCGAGCCCGCCACCGCCGCCCGCACCGCCGGATCGGTGAGCACCGCCTCCGCCGTGGCCGGACGCGCGCCCAGCCGCTCCAGCAGCCGGCGCGCGGGCCGGGGGCCCGCCGCCGCCGGGTCGGCGAGGCGCAGCGGAAGGGCAGCCAGCCGCTCCACCGGCAGGCCGGGTTCGGGCAGCAGCACCCCGGCCGGGCCGTGCGCGGTCCGCCCGTCGGCCAGCGGCACCGGCAGCGCCGCCAGCTCCTCCCGGTCGGCGTCGGCGAAGGCCGCGTACAGCTCGGCCCACCAGCCGGCCGGGCGGGCCACCTGCCGCACCGCCTCGACGACGTCGGCGAGCCCGGACCGGCGGATCCCGAGCGCCGCGAGCACCGGCCCGTCGGCGCGCCGCGACCAGCCCGCCGGCAGCAGCCCGGGCAGCACCCCGGTCACCGCGGCGACCTGCTCGGCGGTGGCGCCGTCCAGCACGACCGCGCGGGCGGGCGGCTGCCGCTCCCCCGCCTCGCCGGCCACCGGCAACCACGCGGTCGCGCGCAGCCGCTCCAGCGCCGCACCGGTGAGCGCGGCCTCGAGGGCGGCGCCGGCCAGCCCCGGCCGGGGCAGGACCATCAGCAGCTCCGGGTGAGCGGGCAGGCGGGCGACCAGGTCGGCGAGCGCCTGCGCCGACTCGGCCACGAGCAGGTCGGTCACCGGACCCGGGAGCACGTGCCGCCGGTCGGGCCCCAGGGGGAACGGCGCGATCAGCCGCAGCGGCAGCGGCAGCGGCTCGTCGGTGGGCGTCGGGGCGTGCACCACCTGCCGGCCGGGCAGGGGCCGCGGTCGCCCGGCGTCGTCCAGCGGGACCGCCCAGGCGACCGTCCAGGCCCGGCGCTCGCGCTCCTCGACCGGTCGACCGGCGAGCAGCTGCGGCGGCAGCTCACCCGACCGCTCGGCGACGGCCCACCGCGTCGGCACGCCGTCCTCGGTCATCCGCACCTCCGGCGCGCTCCCCTCCCGGGTCAGCACGCGGCGGGCGCCGTCGACCACCACCTCCACCACCGCCAGGCCGGGCAGCGCCAGCAGCAGCTCGGCCGGGAGCGCCCGGAGCGCCGCGACGACGCCGTCCCGCGCGCCCGGGAGCAGGGGCAGCACGACCTCGGTGTCGAACCCCTCCGGGAGCGCACCGGCGGCCGGCCAGGGCAGCCGGAGCACCGGCACCGCGCCGTCCCGGCGGGCCAGCTCGGCGGCCAGCTCCGGCAGCGCCGCCACCTCCGCCCGCGTACGCCCGGCGCTGAACCGGACGCCCCCGGTGCGGGAGAGCACCGCCGGCTCGTCGCTCACGGCCAGCACCGCGGCGAACCCCACGCCGAACCGGCCGACGGCGGCGGGGGCGTCCCGCTTCGCCGAGGCACGCAGCGTGGCCAGGCCCACGACCCCGCCGGCGTCCAGGGGCGCCCCCGTGTTGGCGGCCCGCAGCTCGTCGCCGGCCAGCAGCAGGCGCAGCCGCCCCGGCACGCCGGCCCGCAGCGCGGCGTCCGCGGCGTTCTGCGCCAGCTCCACGAGCAGCCGGTCGCGGTAGCCACCCCGGACGAGGTCCTCCTCGGCGTTGGCGTCCTCGCGGAACCGGGCCGGCGAGTCGGCCCAGGCCGCGAGCACCCGGCGCCGCAGCCCGGCCGTGCCGAACGGGTCGCGGGGGTCCCCGGGGGTGCTGGCGGCCATGCGCACGGACCCTAGAGCCGCCCGGTCACCCCCGGGTCACCTCTTCGGGGTGGGACGAGGATTCGACCCGCGCCGGAACGGGCAGGGTGGCGCCACGACCGGTCAGCGGAGCCGGCACGAGGAGGCGGTGACGGGTGGCGCTCTGGGAGTCCGCGCGCCCCCCGGACCGGTTCGCCGAGGTGTGGTGCCAGGAGCTCTCCTCGCTCGGTGAGCTGGCCGCGCTGCGCGCCCGGCTGCGGACCGCCACGACCGGCAGCCCCACCGTCGCCCACCCCGAGCGCGACCACTGGTCCGAGCGGCTGGTGCTCATCGCCGACGAGCTCACCTCCAACGCCCTCCGGCACGGGGGCGCCCCGGTCGCGGCGGTCCTCGGCCGCGACGGCGACCGGTGGCTGATCGCCGTCCGCGACTCCGCCGCCGACGTCCCGCCGGCCCCGGCCCAGGGCCGCGACCCCGGGCTCGGCGGCTTCGGGCTCTACCTGGTGGCCGACCTCTCGCTGGCCCACGGCTGGTTCGCCGAGCCCGGCGCCAAGACCGCCTGGGCCGTGGTGGACGGTGGCGGCTGAACCGGGTCAGCCGCCGCCCTCGGTGCAGTCTCCGCCGGAGTAGCAGACCGGGCGGTCGTACGGCGGCTCGGGGACGTCGTCCTCCCGGCCGTCCAGATCAGTGGTCAGTGCATCCACCGGCGAGTTGTCGTCCCCGAGGACCTCGATACGGGGCGGGCACCGGACGGGTTCGGTGCGCACCGTCCCGCGGTCGTCCCCGCCCTCGCCGACGGTGATCAGCACCTCCAGGCAGGTGCCCAGCGACGCGGTGGTCGTCTGGGGCTTCCACCCCTCCGTCTCCGACACCGTGACGCCGACGCCGACAAGCAGCCGGATCTCGTCCCCGTCGGCCGAGGACGCCAGCGCCTCGCCGTAGGGGTCCAGCGACTCGAGTGCGGCGCGGCCGGTGGACAGGGGGTCGCGCGCGCGATCGTCGAGGTAGTGCTCGTGCACCGACCCGACGCGCTCCTGCAACCGATCGTGCGCCTGCTCCTCGAGGCTCCGCGCGCACCCGCTCAGCAGGAGGGCCCCGCCAGCACCCACGCCGCCCTCCGCACCACCTCGTGAGGATGCCATGCGCGGAACCGCGATGTCTCGGATCGGTGGCTCTCCCCGACCGGGCGAACCCCGGCGCCGATGTCTGTGACTCGCGGGTAACGTGCGTCACATGTCGCTCGCCGAGCAGATGGACACGGTCACCGGCTCCACCGCGGGAACGGTCGGCCGGCACGCCACCACCGAGACGTTCGAGTCGACGGCGCCGGCCACCGGCGAGGTCGTCGGCGTCTTCCCCGTGCACGACGAGGCCGCCGTCGGCGCGACCGTCGCGCGGGCCCGCACCGCCGCGCAGCAGTGGGCGGCGCTGGGCTTCGACGGCCGCAAGGAGCGGCTCTCGGCCTACCGCGGCTACCTGGCCCGGCGCATGCACGAGCTGGCCGACCTGGTGCACCGGGAGAACGGCAAGCCGCATGCCGACGCGATCCTCGAGATCACCCTCGCCGTCGACCACCTCGCCTGGGCCGCCGGGCACGCGCGCAAGACCCTGGGCCCGCGCAAGGTCAACCCCGGCCTGCTGGCCGCGAACCACGCCGCCTACCTGGAGTACCAGCCGCTGGGCGTCGTCGGCGTCATCGGCCCGTGGAACTACCCGGTGTTCACGCCGATGGGCTCGATCGCCTACGCGCTGGCCGCCGGCAACGCCGTCGTCTTCAAGCCCTCCGAGTACACGCCGGCCGTCGGCGCCTGGCTGGCCGCCGCCTGGCGGGCGGCCGTCCCCGACTGCGCCGACGCCTTCCAGGTCGTCACCGGCTTCGGGTCCACCGGCGCCGCGCTGTGCCGGGTGCCCGTCGACAAGCTCGCCTTCACCGGCTCCGCGGCGACCGGCAGGAAGGTCATGGCCGCCTGCGCCGAGACCCTCACCCCGGTGCTCATGGAGCTCGGCGGCAAGGACGCGATGATCGTCGACGACGACGCCGACGTGGCCGCCGCCGCGGACGCGGCCGTCTGGGGCGCGATGAGCAACGGGGGCCAGACCTGCATCGGCATCGAGCGGGTGTACGCAACCGAGGCGGTCTACGACCGCTTCGTGGACGCGGTCACCGCCCAGGTGCGCACCCTGCGACCGGGTGCCGACGGCGGGGCGACCTACGGCCCGATGACCATGCCCGGGCAGATCGACGTGGTCCGCTCGCACGTCGCCGACGCCGAGTCCGCCGGCGCCCGGGTGGTCACCGGTGGCACCGACGCCGAGGCGTTCCCGGCCCAGGGCTACGTGGCGCCCACCGTGCTGCTCGACGTCCCCGAGGACTCGGCGGCGATCCGCGAGGAGACCTTCGGCCCCACGCTCACCATCACGAAGGTGCGCGACGCCGAGGAGGCCCTGCAGCGCGCCAACGACACGACCTACGGCCTGGCCGGGGCGGTCTTCTCGGCCTCCAAGGACAAGGCGATGGACCTCGCCCGCCGGATGCGCAGCGGCATGACGTCGATCAACTCGGTGCTCACCTTCGCCTCGGTCCCCGCCCTGCCCTTCGGCGGCGTGGGCGACTCCGGTTTCGGCCGCATCCACGGCGAGGACGGGCTCAAGGAGTTCACCCGCGCCAAGGCCATCACCCGCCAGCGCGTGCCGCTGCCGGTCAACCTGATGAGCTTCGGCCGGCCCGCGAACGCCGCCGACGCGCTCGCCCGGGTCATGGGCATGCTGCACGGACGACACCGGTGAGCACGGCGGACGGAGCGGAGTTCGACGTCGTCGTCGTCGGCGCGGGCTCGGCCGGCAGCGCGGTCGCCGGGCGGCTGAGCGAGGACCCGTCGCTGCGGGTGCTCGTGCTGGAGGCCGGCGGCCCCGACGACGTCCTCGAGGTCAAGATCCCCGCCGGGCTGTACAAGGTCTGGCGCACCCGGCACGACTGGAACTACACGACCGACGAGCAGCCCGGCTTGGGCGGCCGGAGGCTCTTCTGGCCGCGCGGCAAGCTGCTCGGCGGCTCGTCGTCGATCAACGCGATGATCTACATCCGCGGCGCCCGGGCCGACTACGACGAGTGGGCCGAGCTGACCGGCGACCCGTCGTGGTCCTACGAGCAGGTGCTGCCGCTGTTCCGGCGGATGGAGGACAACGCCCGCGGGGCCGACGAGTGGCACGGCGTCGGCGGCCCGCTGCGGGTCGAGGACCTGCGCTCGCCGCACCCGTGGACCACGGCGGTCGTCGAGTCGGCGGTGGCCAGCGGCTACCCGCGCAACCCGGACTTCAACGGCGCCACGCAGGAGGGCGTCGGCCCGTTCCAGGTGACGCAGCGCCGCGGCCGCCGCTGGTCGGCTGCCGACGCCTACCTGCACCCCGCCGCCGGCCGGCCGAACCTGACCGTGCGCACCGGGGCGCTGACCACCCGGGTGCTGGTCGAGAACGGGCGGGCCACCGGGGTCGAGTACCGCTGCGGCGGCCGGCTGCACACCGTGCGCGCCACCCGGGAGGTGGTGCTCTCCGGCGGCGCGGTCAACTCCCCGCAGCTGCTGATGCTCTCCGGCATCGGCCCGGCCGATCACCTGCGCGAGGTCGGCGTCGACGTCGTCCACGACCTGCCGGGGGTGGGCGCCGGCCTGCAGGACCACCCGCTGGTGCCGGTCATCTGGACCGTGCGCTCGGGGAGGTCCCTGCGGCTGGCCGAGACGCCGGTCAACCTCGCGAAGTGGAAGGCGGCCGGTCGCGGCCCGCTCACCTCCAACCTCGCCGAGGCAGGGCTGTTCACCCGGTCCCGCCCCGACGTGGCCGAGCCGGACCTGCAGCTGCACTTCCTGCCGGTGAAGTTCTGGAAGCAGGCGGAGGTCGACCCCGACGCCGAGGCCTTCACCGCGGCCGTCGTGCTCGTGCGGGTGCACTCGCGCGGCTCGGTGCGGCTGCGCTCGGCCGACCCGACGTGGGCCCCGGCCATCGACGCCGGCTACCTCACCGACGAGCGCGACCTCGACGCGCTGGTCTCCGGCGTCGAGCGGGCCCGCGAGATCGCCTCGGTCGCCCCACTGTCCTCGGTGCTGGCCGAGGAGTGGTCGCCCGGCGGCACGGTGCACGGGCGGGAAGCGCTGCGGCAGAAGGTGCGCGACACCCTCGAGTCGCTCTACCACCCGGTGTCCTCCTGCCGGATGGGCACCGACGACGGTTCCGACGACATGGCCGTCGTCGACCCGCAGCTGCGGGTGCGCGGCATCGAGGGCCTGCGGGTGGTCGACGCCTCGGTCATGCCGACGCTGGTGCGCGGCAACACCAACGCGCCGACGATCATGATCGCCGAGCGGGCGGCCGACCTGATCCTCGGCCGCACGCCCGCGGGGCAGCCGGCCGCCGCGCACTGAGCCGGAAGCGCCTCCGGGAGGTGCCGCGTCCTCACCCGATGTGACCTGACACTCCCTCCCGGTGGGACCACACGGCGGCCGGGTCTGGTTGAGTGGTGTGTACCGGCGCCGCCCTCGCTCATCCGGAGCGGCAGGAATCGACGTCGGGCTGAGGCTGCGCCACCTTGGTGCGCCCGGCTGACCGACGTCTCGCCGACGATGCGAGCCCGCCCTGCCCACGCGCAGGTGCGCCGGCGCTCGCTCGACTGCGGTGGTCGCGCAGCCACTCGAGCGTCGAAGGACTCCATTGACCTCCATGCAGAACACCCCCGCCCCCAGCGAGGGCGGCGCCCGCCGCCGTCGTGGCGGCCGCGGCCGCGGCACCCGCCCGGCCGGCGAGCAGCAGAACCAGAACCGCCCGGCGCCCGCCGCCGCCCCCGCGCCCGTCGTCGTCCCCGTCGGGGCCGACGCGACCGTGCTCCCCACCGACACCACCTTCGCCGCCCTCGGCGTCCCCGCGCCGATGGTGGAGGTGCTCGAGACCAGCGGCATCACCGCGCCGTTCCCCATCCAGGTCGCCACGCTGCCCGACAGCCTGGCCGGGCGCGACGTCCTCGGCCGCGGCCGCACCGGCTCGGGCAAGACCCTCGCCTTCTCCATCCCCCTGGTCGCCCGGCTCGCCGCCTCCGGCACCCGCCGCCAGGCCAAGCGCCCGCGCGCGCTGGTGCTCGTGCCGACCCGTGAGCTGGCCAACCAGGTCTTCGCGGTCGTCGACCCGATGGCCCGGGCGCTGGGCATGTCGGCGACGACGATCTTCGGCGGCGTCGGCCAGAACCCACAGGTGCAGGCGCTGGCCCGCGGGGTCGACATCGTCATCGCCTGCCCCGGCCGGCTCGAGGACCTGATCGGCCAGGGTCACTGCGACCTGGGCGCCATCGAGGTGACCATCCTCGACGAGGCGGACCACATGGCCGACCTGGGCTTCCTGCCCGGTGTCAAGCGCATCATGGACCGCACCCCGAAAGTCGGGCAGCGCATGCTCTTCAGCGCCACGCTGGACAACGGCGTCGACGTGCTGGTCAAGCGCTACCTCGACAACCCGACGACCCACTCGGTCGACCCCGCGGTGGCGCCGGTCAGCACGATGACCCACCACGTCTTCCACGTGCAGAGCGCGGACAAGGCCGAGGTCGTGCGCCAGCTGGCGTCGGGGCTGGGCCGCAGCGTGCTGTTCACGCGGACCAAGCACCAGGCCAAGAAGCTGGCCAAGCAGCTCACCGCGGCGGGCATCCCGTCCGTCGACCTGCACGGCAACCTCAGCCAGAACGCCCGTGAGCGCAACCTCGAGGCGTTCAGCAACGGCTCCAGCCGGGTGCTGTGCGCGACCGACATCGCCGCCCGGGGCATCCACGTCGACGACGTCGCGCTGGTCGTCCACGTCGACCCGCCGACCGAGCACAAGGCCTACCTGCACCGGTCGGGCCGCACCGCCCGGGCCGGCGCCGGCGGCACCGTCGTCACGATCACGACCCCCGACATGGTGGGCGAGGTGCGCACCCTGACCCGTCAGGCCGGGATCTCCCCGATCGTCAGCCAGGTCCGCCCCGGGGCCGAGCAGATCGCCGAGCTCGCCGGCCCGGCGGCGCCCTACGTCGAGCCGGCTCCGGCCCCGGAGCCGCAGCCGCAGGGCTCCGGTGGCGGCCGTCGCCGTCGCGGCGGCTCGGGTTCCGGCTCTGGCTCGACCAAGCCCGCAGCGGCCTCCGGCCGCGGTGGTTCGGGGGGCTCCGGTCGCGCGAGCGGCCCGGCCCGCACCCGCGCCGAGCTGGCCGCGCGGGCCGGGACGACCTCGGCCGCCTCGTTCAGCTCGCGGTCCCGCCGAGGTCGCTGACCGCGCCGCGGCGGCGCCGACCCGGTGCCGCCGCGGGCGAGGGGTCGACGGTTGGTCCGCGCATCGCTGGGCACTGGACTGCACGTCGGATCCGACGCTCATCCGGCGCGGGCCGGGCGACGGCGTCCGCGCCGGGGGCACCGCACCCGGAGGAGGCACCGTGCCCCGATCGCCCCGTCCCCCGTCCCACCGACGCCGGGTCACGGCGACCGCCTTCGCCGTCGGGCTGGGCCTGCTCACCGGCTGCGGGGGGAACGGCTCCACGGAGGACGCCGTGCCGACCGAGACGGCGCCGGGGCTGCCCACCCAGCCCGGTGACTCCGGGCGTGGCGGCTCGCCGTCGGCGACCTCGACCGGCGTGGAGACCGACGTCCTCACCGAGACGGTGCGGCTGGAGGACGGCGGCATCGTCATGCCCACCGAGCTGGCGGCGGGACCCTACGAGATCGAGGTCGTCAACGAGGGCGGCCAGGAGCACGACCTCTCCGTCGATCGCGACGGGGAGCAGGTCGCGACCACCGGTGTCATCCGGCCGGGGCTGACCGGCACCCTCACCGTCACCCTGGATCCCGGCGAGTACGTCTTCTACTCCTCGCAGCGCGACGACCGGGAACGAGGCATCGAGGTCACCGTCCAGGTGGAGTGACCCTGCCGCGGCACCGCTCGTCGCCGCGCCGCGCCGGAGAACGCCGCCGGGTGGGCCGGCGGGACGTCACCCGCCGGCCCACCCGGTTCCCTGCACCCCACCGGCGGCCGGACCGCCGGAGCTCAGCCGCCGCTGGCGAAGGCGGCGTCGAACGCGGCCGACGGCGGGTCGAAGGCCAGCCGGCGGACGAACTCCAGCGCCTCTGGCGCACCCACGAGCCGGTCCATGCCGGCGTCCTCCCACTCCACCGAGATCGGCCCGGCGTAGCCGATGGTGTTGAGCATGCGGAAGCACGCCTCCCACGGGACGTCGCCGTGCCCGGTGGAGACGAAGTCCCAGCCGCGCCGCGGGTCGGCCCAGGGCAGGTGCGAGCCCATCCGGCCGTTGCGGCCGTTGCCCACCTGCTTCTTCGCGTCCTTGCAGTCGACGTGGTAGATCCGGTCCTTGAAGTCCCACAGGAAGCCGACCGGGTCCAGGTCCTGCCACACGAAGTGCGACGGGTCCCAGTTCAGCCCGAACGCCTCCCGGTGACCGATCGCCTCCAGCGCGCGCACCGTCGTCCAGTAGTCGTAGGCGATCTCGCTCGGGTGCACCTCGTGCGCGAACCGCACCCCCACCTCGTCGAAGACGTCGAGGATCGGGTTCCACCGGTCGGCGAAGTCGCGGTAGCCGTCCTCGATCATCGACTCGGGGACCGGCGGGAACATCGCCACGGTCTTCCAGATCTTGCTGCCGGTGAACCCGACGACCACGTCGACGCCGAGCTTGGCCGCCGCGCGGGCGGTCAGCTTCATCTCCTCCGCGGCGCGCTGCCGCACCCCCTCGGGGTCGCCGTCGCCCCACACCCGCGGGTGCACCATGCCGCGGTGCCGCTCGTCGATCGGGTCGTCGCAGACGGCCTGGCCGTTGAGGTGGTTGGAGATCGCGAAGACCTGCAGGCCGTGCCGCTTCAGGATGTCGAGGCGTTCGGCCACGTAGGAGTCGTCGTTCGCGGCGCGCTCGACGTCGAGGTGGTCGCCCCAGCAGGCGATCTCCAGGCCGTCGTAGCCCCAGCCGGAGGCCAGCCGGCACATCTCCTCGAAGGGGAGGTCGGCCCACTGGCCGGTGAACAGCGTGACGGGACGGGGCATCAGGAGTTCCTCTCGATCTCGGTCCAGGTGGAGCGGTCCGCCGCGCTGCGCTCGACGGCGTCGAGCACCCGCTGGACCTGCAGGCCGTCGGCGAACGAGGGGGCCGGGTCCTCCCCCGCCCCGATGGCGGTGACCAGGTCGACGACCTGGTGGGTGAAGCCGTGCTCGTAGCCCAGGCCGTGCCCGGCCGGCCACCACGCGGCGACGTAGGGGTGCTCCGGCTCGGTCACGATGATCCGCCGGAAGCCGGCGGTCTCCGCGGGCTCGGTGCCGTCGAAGAACTGCAGGACGTTCATGTCCTCGAAGTCGAAGGCCAGACTGCCGGCCGAGCCGTTGATCTCGATGCGGATGCCGTTCTTGCGGCCGAGGGCGAACCGGGTCGCCTCGAACACGCCGAGCGCTCCCCCGGCGAACCGGCCGAGGAAGACCGCGGCGTCGTCGACGGTGACCTGCCCCGTCCCCTCCCCGCCGACGCCGGACAACGATCCGGCCGACGCGGGCAGCGGGCGCTCGGTCACGAACGTCTCCAGCGTCGCGCTGACCCCGGTGAGCGTCTGGCCGGTGATGTACTGCGTCAGGTCCACGACGTGCGCCCCGATGTCGCCCAGCGCGCCGGAGCCGGCCTTGTCCTTCTCCAGCCGCCACGACATCGGTGCCGCGGGGTCGGCGATCCAGTCCTGCAGGTACTGCGCGCGGACGTGCCGGATCTGGCCGAGCCGGCCCTCGGCCACGAGCTTGCGGGCCAGCCCGATCGCGGGCACCCGCCGGTAGGTGAAGCCCACCATCGACCGGACGCCGCGGGTCGCGGCCTTCGCCGCCGCCTCGGCCATCGCCTCGGCCTCGGCCACCGTGTTGGCCAGCGGCTTCTCGCAGAGCACGTGCTTGCCGGCCTCGAGCGCGGCGATCGCGATCTCGGCGTGGGTGTTCCCGGGGGTGCAGACGTCGACCAGGTCGACGTCCTCGCGCTCGACGACGCGGTGCCAGTCGGTCTCGGTGCTCGACCAGCCCAGCTTGCCGGCGGCCTCGGCGACCTTGGCGGCGTCCCGCCCGGCCAGCACGGTCAGCTCCGGCCGCAGCGGCAGGTCGAAGAAGTGGGGGGCGGTGCGCCACGCGTGCGTGTGCGCGGCGCCCATGAAGGCGTAGCCGATCAGGCCGACGCCGAGGGTACGGGTCATCTGCTTCTCCCAGCGGAGGTGGAGCAGCGGGGGAACGCGCTCGCTCCCCCGCTGCCCCGTCGGATCAGGACTCGAACGCGCGGTCGATGTACTCGTCGACGTTCTCGGCCGTGACGACCGGCGCGTTGAGCACGATCTCCCGCGGGACCTCGGGCGAGACCAGGTCCGACATCGACTTGCCCTGCGCGATCAGCCGGGCCAGGCGGATGCCGTCGGCGGCCTGGGTGTGCGGGTAGATGACGGTCGCCTGCAGCACCGAGTCCCCGGACTGGATCTCCCGCATCGCGTTCGCCGAGCCGGCGCCGCCGACCATGACGAACTCGTCGCGGCCGGCGTTCTGGATGGCGGCGAGCACGCCGACGCCCTGGTCGTCGTCGTGGTTCCACAGGGCGTCGATCTGGGGTGCCGCCTGCAGCAGGTTGGCCGCGGCCTCCTCGCCGCCCTCGACGGTGAAGTCCGCCGCGACCCGGTTGTCGACGTCGAGGCCGCAGTCGGCCAGCGCGTCGGCGAAACCCTGGCTGCGGTCCTGGGTCAGCGGCAGCGAGTCGATGCCGGCGATCTCGGCGACGACGGCGTCGGGGTTGTCGCCGACCTGCTCGCAGATGTAGGTGCCGGCGGAGACGCCCATGCCGTAGTTGTCGCCGAGGACGGTGGCGCGGGCGGCGAACGGGCTGTTGAACTCGCGGTCGACGTTGATGACCGGGATGCCGGCCTCCATCGCCTGCAGCGCCACCGGCGTCATGGCAGCGCCGTCGAACGGCAGCAGCACGATGGCATCGACACCCTCGTTGATGAAGGTCTCCACCTGGCTGATCTGCGTGCTGACGTCGTTGGTGCCCTCGGCGACCTGCAGGTCGATGTCCTCGTACTCGCCGGCCGCGTCCCGTGCCGCCTCCGTGATGCCGGCCATCCAGCCGTGGTCGGCGGCGGGCGCGGAGAAGCCGATCCGGACGGTCTCGCCGGTCTCGTCGTTGGAGCTGGCCGCGGCGCCGGTGCCGCCGCCACCACCACCGCCGGAGCTCTCCGGCTCGTTGCTGGTGCAGCCGGCGACGAGAACGGAGGCGCCGGCCAGGGCGACCGCGGTGGACATCAGACGACGGTGGGGGCGCTGCCTCGCTGCAGACATGTATCTCTCCTCGGTGTGCCACGTCCGGCGGGTCGCCGGCAGGTTCTGGGGGGTGGGGAAGTCAGTGCATGGGGATCAGGGGGCGGAGCCGGTGCCGGGCCGGTCGCCGCCCGGCGCGCCGGGCACGCTCGAGCCGCCGGACACCGCGCCGGCCGGGGTGCCCCCCGCGACCGCGCCGCCGGACGACGACTCGCCCCGGCCGGAGCGCAGGCGGGACACCCAGCCGGAGCCGCGGCGCCCCTCGGCCAGCCGCGTCTGCAGCAGGACGGCGACCACGATGATCACGCCCTGCGCGACGGCCTGGACCGAGCTGGACAGGTTGTTGAGCGTGAAGATGTTGCCCAGCGTGATGAGGATCAGCACGCCGAGGACGGTGCCGACGATCGTGCCGCGGCCACCGGTGAGCAGGGTGCCGCCGATGACGACGGCGGCGATCACCTGGAGTTCCAGCAGCGTGCCGTGGGTGGAGGTGCCGGTCGTCGTCCGCGCCATGAGCATCACCGCGCCGATGCCGCAGGTGACGCCTGAGAGCACGTAGAGCTTCAAGGTGTGCCACTGCACGCGGATGCCGGCCAGCCGGGCAGCCTCGGCGTTGCCGCCGACGGCGAAGGTGTGCCGGCCGAAGGTCGTGCGGTTGAGCAGGACCCAGCCGGCGACCGAGACGAGCGCCCAGATGATCACCAGCATCGGGATGCCGAGGACGTCGCCGGTGAAGAAGTCGAGGAAGCCCTCGTTCTGCACGATCTGGGTGCGGCGGTTGGCGATGATCTCGGCCAGGCCGCGGGCCGAGACCAGCATGGCGAGGGTGGCGATGAAGGCCACCAGCCGGCCGTAGGCGATGACGATCCCGTTGACCAGCCCCGCGCCGGCGCCGACCGCGATCGCCGTGAACACCATGACGATCCAGTGGAAGTCCTCGGCCATGGCCTGGGTGGCCAGCGTGGTCGCCCACACCGACGACAGCGCGACCAGCGCGCCCACCGAGAGGTCGATGCCACCGCCGATGATCACGAACGTCATGCCGATGCTGACCACGCCGACGACCGCGGCCAGCCGCAGGATGGTCAGCACGTTGTTGATGTCGACGAAGCGTTCCGGCGCGGTGACCGCGCCGACGATGCAGAGCAGGGCCAGCGCGACGACGAGGCCGACCAGCGGCCCCGCCGACCCGGCCATGAAACCGGCGCGCCTGCCGCCGTTCCCCTCGGGCGCGCGGCCCTTCGGCGTCGCGGGCGCGCCCGCTCCCCCGGTCGTCGCGGTGCTGCCGGTCATGCCACGTCCCCTTCGTGCTGCTGTGCGGTGGGCTGCTGCCGGTCGCCGCGCTGGCGCGGGCCTACCGATCCCTCCATGACGAGGTCGAGCACGGCGTGCTCGTCGAGCGCGTCGGCCGGCCGCTCGGCGACGACCGATCCGTCGGAGATCACCAGCACCCGGTCGGCCAGGCCCAGCACCTCGGGGATCTCGCTGGAGACCACGACGACGGCGACCCCGCGGTCGGCCAGCTCGCGGATCAGCGCGTAGATCTCCGAGCGGGCGCCGACGTCGACGCCGCGGGTGGGCTCGTCGAGGAGCAGGACCCGGCAGTCGCGCAGCAGCCAGCGGGCGAGGACGACCTTCTGCTGGTTGCCGCCCGACAGCGTCCGCACCTCCCGGCTGACGTCGCCCGGGCGGACGTCGAGGGCCTGCGCCTGCTCGCGCGCGGCGTCCTTCTCGTTGCTGCCGGAGAGGAACCCGCCGCGGGCGAACCGGGCCAGGCTGGCGATGCTCATGTTGCGGTAGACGGCGTCGCCGAGGAGCAGCGCCTGGCTCTTGCGCTCCTCGGGGGCAAGCCCGACGCCGGCGGCCACCGCGGCGGAGACCCGGCCCGGGCGCAGCCGCTGGCCCGCCACCGAGACGGTGCCGCCGGTCGCCCGGCGCGCGCCGTAGACGGTCTCGAGGATCTCCGAGCGCCCCGAGCCCACCAGCCCGGCGAGGCCGACCACCTCGCCCGGGCGGACGTCGAAGGACACCCCCCGGAACGTGCCGCGCAGGCTCAGGTCGCGCACCGAGAGCAGCGGCTCCGCGGCGGGGACGGCCCGGCGCTCGGGGAAGACGTACTCGATGTCGCGGCCGGTCATCAGCTCGATCACCTGGCGGGTCGTGGTGTCCCGCACCGGCAGCCCGGTGGCCACGGTGCGCCCGTCCTTGAGCACGGTGATCCGGTCGCCCACCTCGCGGATCTCCTCGAGGCGGTGGGAGATGTAGACGACCGCGACGCCGTCGCGGGTCAGGTCCCGGATCACCTCGAACAGGTGCTGGACCTCTTCGTTGTCCAGGACGGCCGACGGCTCGTCCATGACGATCAGCTGCGCGTCCTGGGAGAGCGCCCGGGCGATGCTGACCATCTGCTGCGCGGCGGCGGGCAGCGAGCCGACCTCCGCGGTGGGCCGGATCTCCGGGTGGCCGAGCCGGGCCAGCAGCTTGCCGGCGGCCTCGTTCGCCGGCGCCGGCCGGGCGAGGCCGAACCGCGACCGCTCGCGGCCCAGGAAGATGTTGTCGGCCACGGTGAGGCCGGCCACCAGGTCGAGCTCCTGGTAGATGGTGGCGATGCCGTGCTTCATCGCCACCTGCGGGTTGGTCAGGGAGACCGGCTCGCCGCGCCACTCGATCCGCCCGCCGTCGGGCTGGTGCGCGCCCGCGAGCACCTTGATCAGGGTCGACTTCCCGGCGCCGTTCTGCCCGAGCAGGCAGTGCACCTCCCCGGCCCGCACATCGAGATCGACGCCGTCGAGCGCGCGCACCCCCGGAAACGTCTTGACGATGCCGTGCATCGCCAGGAGCGGCGCACCTCCCGCGCCGTCGTGCCCCACCGGTGCACCGGCCACTGCGCCCACCTCCGGTACTTCTGCTCACCATTGACCATTAGTCCGCTGAGCGAGCAACATATGTGCCGCGTCACAGGGGGTCAAGGTTCCGGGCGCCGGTTACCGAACCGAGACCTCGACGCCGGCCCGGGCGCTCTCCTCGCCTTCCGCGCGAGCCGGACCGCTACCGTGCGGCGCGTGATCGTCGTGCCGGCCGCCGTCGCCGTCGCCCTGCTGGCCGGCCTGGCCGTCTTCCAGGCGGCGCTCGTCGCCGGCGCCCCGCTCGGCCACCTCGCCTGGGGCGGGCGCCACCGCGTGCTCCCCCGCCGGCTGCGCATCGGCAGCGCGCTGTCGATCGCGCTGTACGCGCTCTTCGCGCTCACCATCCGGGCGTCCGCCACGCAGCTCACCGTGCCGGGCGCCGCGGGGGGCGTGAACGCCGGGATCTGGGTGCTGACGGCCTACTTCGGACTCGGCGTGGCGGTGAACGCCGCGTCGCACAGCCGGGCGGAGCGCGCCGTGATGACCCCGGTGTGCCTGGTCCTGGCGGCCTGCTGCCTCGTGCTGGCCCTGCAGTCCTGAGGGCGCCGGTCAGCGCGCCAGGGCCTGGACCGAGTCCTCGTCCAGGAACTCCTCGATCGCCATGAGCGCGGCACCGACGCGGCCGGAGCGCTCGGGAGCCTCGCTCACGGTGATCTCCAGGGCGCGGGCGGCCAGCGGCATCGAGCGGCGGTAGACGGCCTCCCGGATGCCCGCGAGCAGCGGGACGCCGGCCTGCGCCACACCCCCGGTCATGACGATGCGGTGCGGGTTGAAGAAGTTGACCAGCGCGGCGAGCACCGTGCCGATCGTGCGCCCCGCGCCGCGGACCAGCTCCAGCGCCACGCCGTCCCCCTGGGCGGCGAGCCGCACGACCTCGCGGACGGTCTCCACCGGCAACCCCGCGGCGACGGCGTCCCGCAACAGCGCGCCGCCGCCGGCGATCGCCTCCAGGCAGTTCTCCTGCCCGCACCGGCACACGACGGTGCGGCCGTCGGGCTGGGCGACGTGGATGTGCCCGATGTCGCCGGCGCTGCCCTGCGCCCCCCGGTACACCCGACCGTCGACGATCACGCCGCAGCCGATGCCCGTCCCCACCTTGACGACCAGCACGTCCTGCACCGAGCCGGCGACGCCGATCTCCCCCAGCGCCATGACGTTCACGTCGTTGTCGACGTAGACCGGGCACTCGTACCGGCCGAACGCGCTGGGGATCGGGTAGTCGTGCCAGCCCGGCATGATCGGCGGATGCGAGGGTCGGCCGGTCGAGAACTCCACCGGGCCGGGCACGCCCACGCCCACCGCGCAGACGTCGCCCGCCGTCAGCCCCGCCTCGGCGAGCACCTGCTGGGCCAGCCGGTCGACCTCCGCCAGCACCGGCCCGGGGCCGTCGGCGATGTCGATGGGGTGGCCGACGGTCGCGAGGATCTGGGCGGACAGGTCGGTGACGGCGACGTCGACGCTGGTCACCCCGAGGTCGACGGCGATCACGCAGCCGGCGCCGCTGTTGAAGCGCAGCAGCGTCGGCGGGCGGCCGCCGGTGCTCCAGCCACGCCCGCCCTCCGCCAGCAGGTTCGCGGCGATGAGCTGATCGACCCGTGCGCTCACGGTGTTGCGGGAGGCGCCCGTCAGCGCGACCAGGTCCGCCCGGCTCCGGGCGCGGCCGGTCCGCACGTGACGCAACAGCACGCCGGCAGACGCAGAGGTGGACGCCACGCCGTCATAGTGACACGCCGCGCCCGCACCGCCGGTGGCGCGAGGCCGCCACACGCACACGTCGGGCACGGGGTTGCCCGACGTGTGCGGGGGCACTGGTCGGGTCATGCTGGTTGAGCACTGGACCAGCTCCACCGACCAGAAAGGTGTGCTCCCGTGGGTCTGCCCATCACCCTGTCCGAGATCCCACCCCGGCTCTCCGCCGGCGCCTTCATCCTCAACAGCGGCCTCGGCAAGCGCGGTGCCGACGAGCAGGCGGCGGCCGGCATGCACGGCTTCGCCAGCGGCACGTACCCGTTCCTCGCGCGGATGGAGCCGCAGCAGTTCGCGAAGGCGCTGTCCACCGCCGAGATCGCCGTCGGTGCGGCGCTGCTCACGCCGTTCGTGCCCACCGCCGTTGCCGGCGCTGCGCTCACCGCCTTCTCCGGCGGGCTGCTCGGGCTCTACCTGAAGACGCCGGGCATGCGGAAGGAGGGCAGCCTCGCCCCCACCGAGCAGGGGCTGGCGATCGCCAAGGACAGCTGGCTGCTCGGCATCGGCATCGGCATGCTGGTGCGCGGCACCCTCGAGCGCGAGCCGCGGCGGGTGCGCAAGGCCGCGAAGACGCTCGACAAGGCCAACAAGCGGGCCGCGAAGGCCCGCCGCCGCCTCAGCGACTGACCTCCCCGGGAGGCTCCTCCCCGGGCAGGTTCACCAGGCCGACCAGCCGGCGCCGGCGCTCGTCGCCGGGCCGGTTGGCCAGCCGTGCCTGCAGCACCCCGCGGAGTTCGGTGAGCAGCTCGTCGAACTCGGCGTCGGTGAGCCAGAGGCCGACCTGGCGGTAACCGACCCCGTCGCGCACCAGGTCGGGCTCCCCGCGGTCGAGGTAGCGGTCGAAGTCCGCCAGCAGCGAGGCGACGAACGTGGTGAACGCCCGCCGGTGGTCCTCGCCCGTCATGGTGGCGAGGTCGTCGGCCGATACCTCCGCCGCCGACGACACCAGGCGGTAGCTGCGCTCCGCGGCGCCGCGGACCCTCCGCTCCCCCACCACCTCGAGCACCCCGGCGTCGGCGAGGACGCCGACGTGCCGGTAGAGCGACGCGACCGGCACGTCGGGCAGCGCGGAGCGCACCTCTCCCGTGGTGAGCGTGCGGCCGCCGAGGAAGGCCTGCACCACGCGCAGCCGGACGGGGTGCAGCAGCAGGTCCACCGAGTTCACGCGCTCACCGTTCTCATCCTTGACAACAGTCTCACGCGTGAGAATAGTGTCCGCCATGGCCACGCTGCAACTGACACCTTCCACCGTCGCGGTGCGCCTCACCCTCGGCGAGAAGATCGCCGGCCTGCTACGGGACGTGGAAGTGCCGCGCTCGGCGGTCCGCTCGGCCGAGGTGGTGGCCGACGCCCTGCCGGCCACGCGCGGCCTGCGCGCCCCCGGCCTGGCCCTCCCCGGTGCCCGGAAGATCGGCACCTGGCGGCGCCCCGGCGAGCGCACGCTGGTCTGCGTGCGCCGGGGGCAGCCGGCGGTCCGCGTCCGCCTGACGGGCCAGGGGTACGACACCCTGCTCGTCGGCACCGACGACGCCCCGGCCGTGGCCGCCGCGCTGCACCCGGTCGCCTGACGTGCGCGACGTCCCGGTCCAGATCCCCGGCGCCACCCCGCTCGCCGGCACCCTCTCGCTCCCCGAGGCAGCACCGCCCGCGCCCGCCGTCCTGCTGGCGTCCGGCTCCGGCCCGCTCGACCGCGACTCGAACCACCGCCGCGCCCGCTTCGACGTCACCCGCCAGCTGGCGCACGCCCTGGCCGGGGCGGGCATCGCGTCGCTGCGCTACGACAAGCGCGGGGTCGGCGGCAGCCCCGGCGACTGGCGGGCCGCCGGTCTGCACGACAACGTCGAGGACCTGGCCGCCGCGCTCGACGTCCTGCGCGCCCGGCCGGAGGTCGACCCGGAGCGGGTGCTGCTCGCCGGGCACAGCGAGGGCGCGATCCTCGCGGCCTCGCTCGCCGCCCGCGGCGCGCCCGTGGCCGGGCTGGTGCTGCTCGCCATGAGCGCCACCCGCGGCGAGGAGCTCTTGCGGTGGCAGGCGCGGCAGATCGCGCCGACCCTCCCGGCGCCGGTGCGGTTCCTGCTCCGCCTCCTGCGCACCGACCTGGAGGCGAAGGTCGCGGCCAACCACGCACGGGTCAAGGCCACCACCACCGACGTCGCCCGCATCGGCGGCGCCCGGGTCAACGCCCGGTGGACCCGGGAGTTCCTGGCACATGACCCACGGGAGGACCTCGCCCGGATCACGGTCCCGGTCCTGGCGGTCACCGGCGCCAAGGACCTGCAGGTGCGGCCGGAGGACCTGGCGGTGGTCGCGGCCACCGTGGGCGGGCCGGTGGAGACGCACCTGGTCCCCGACCTCACCCACACGCTGCGCCGGCAGGCCGGGCCGGCGTCGATGAGCGCCTACCGGAAGGAGCTGCGGTCCCCCGTCGACGCGGAGCTCCTCGCCACCGTCGCCGACTGGTGCCGGCGGACCACCCGCCCCTGAACGCGGGACGGGCGGGCACCCTGGGAGGTCCCGGGGTGCCCGCCCGCCGCCGGGCCGGTCTGCTCAGCGGACGCCGAGCAGGTGCTCCATCGCCAGCTGGTCGAGCCGCTCGAACTGCAGCCCGCGGGCACCCAGGGTCTCCGGGTCGTGGGCCTCGTTGCGCAGGGCGTCGAGGCTCTCGCCCTCGGCCAGGGTCGGCACGGCGAGCTCGGCCACGCGCGCGGCCTCCAGCGCCTCGGCGACCTCGGGATCGGCCCGGAACGCCTGCGCCTTCTCCTTGAGGATCAGGTAGTTGCGCATGCAGGCGCGGGCGGTCTCCCAGACACCGTCGATGTCCTCGGTCCGCGGCGGCTTGTAGTCGAAGTGCAGGTAGCCGTCGTAGGCCTTCCCCGACCCGGAGCCGAGCAGCGTGTCGACGGTCCAGAACGCCCCGCGCAGGTTGCCCGCGCCGAAGCGCAGGTCCTGGTCGAAGCGCGGGCCGTGCTGGCCGTTGAGGTCGACGTGGAAGAGCTTGTCGTGCCACAGCGCCTGGCCGATGCCCATGGCGAAGTTGAGCCCGGCCATCTCCTCGTGCCCGACCTCGGGGTTCAGCCCGACGCGGGTCGGCTCCTCGAGCTCGTTGATGAAGGCGATCGCGTGGCCGATGGTCGGCAGCAGGATGTCGCCGCGCGGCTCGTTCGGCTTGGGCTCCAGGGCGAACCGGATGTCGTAGCCCTTCTCCCGCACGTAGGAGCAGAGCAGGTCCAGGCCCTCCTTGTACCGGTCCAGCGCGGCGGCGACGTCCTTGGTGCCACCGGACTCCGCACCCTCACGTCCGCCCCACAGCACGTAGGTCTTCGCGCCCAGCTCGGCGGCCAGGTCGATGTTGCGCAGCACCTTGGCGATGGCGTACCGGCGGACGGCGCGGTCGTTGGCGGTGAAGCCGCCGTCCTTGAACACCGGGGCGCCGAACAGGTTGGTGGTCGCCATCTCCACGCCCATGCCGGTCTCGGCCAGCGCCTTCTTGAACCGCTCGAGAGTGGCGTCGCGGGTGGCGTCGTCGGGCACCAGGTCGTCGTCGTGGAAGGTGACGGCGGCGGCACCGAGCTCGGCGAGCCGGTGCACCGACTCCACCGGGTCCAGCGGGGGCCGGACGGCGCCGCCGAAGACGTCGACGCCCTGCCAGCCCACGGTCCAGAGACCGAAGCTGAACTTGTCGTCCTTGGTCGGGGTGTAGTCGGTCATGCGGGGATCTCCATCCGGGTCGATCGGTTGGCTGCACTGCGCGCGAGGGCCTCCGGCACACGCTGGATCGCGCGGCCCGGGGCGGACGAGGGGGTCGGCTGGTCGCCGGTGGTGGGGTGGGCCGCGGAAGAGGGGCCGGTGGCGGTCATCGGGCCCCGGCGCCTGTCGGCGTGAGCGAGGGCACCGGCACCAGCGTCGGGTCCTCGAGGACGGACTCCAGGGCGACGTGCGCGCCCCCGCGGACGGCCGCGGTGAACCCCAGGGTGGAGAGGACGACGCGCGCACCGGCGACGCCGGGCCCGAGCACACGGGCCTCCAGCTCGGTGAGCAGCGGCTCCATGAGGTACTCCCCCAGCACCGCGAAGTACCCGCCGAGGATGACCACCCGGGGGTTGAAGAGGTTGATGAGCACGGCGGCGCCGGTCCCGAGGGAGGTGCCGACCTGCCGGAGCGCGGCGAGCGTGCGGGCGTCACCGGCCTCGGCGCGGGCAGCGACCTCCGCCAGCCGCGCCTCCAGGTCACGGCCCGGATCGGCCACCGGGTCACCGGGATCGGCGGCCGCGCGCAGCAGGGCGGCCAGGCCGACGACGGTCTCCCAGCAGCCGCGCCGCCCGCAGCCGCAGACGGCGTCCGGATCGCCGAGCGAGGTGTGCCCGACCTCGCCGGAGAGCCCACCGGCTCCGCGCAGCAGCCGGCCGCCGACGATCACGCCACCGCCGACACCCACCTCACCGGTCAGGTAGACCAGGTCGGAGGTCCGCGCCTCGGAGCCCATGGCCCACTCGGCGATGGCCGAGAGGTTGGCGTCGTTCTCGACGCGGATCGGGAAGTCGGTGCCCAGGCGGGCGCGCAGCCCGTCGAGGACGGCGACGTCGCGCCAGCCGATGTTCGGCGCCAGCGTCACGACGCCGTCGAGGCTGCGGACCAGGCCGGCGACCGCCACGGTCAGGCCGGCCGGGCTGGCCCCGGTCGCCGCGGCCGCGGCGACCGCGTCGGAGACCAGGCCGGCGACCGCGTCCAGGGTGCGTTCGGCGCCGAGCGCGGGGAGGTCGAGCGCGAGCCGCTGCTCGAAGAGCACCTCGCCCCGCAGGTCGAGCACGAGCGCGGCGGCGTAGTCGACGTTCAGCTCGACGCCGATGCCGCACACGCAGGCGCCGTCCAGGTGCACGGTGAGCCCCGGGCGCCCCACCGAACCGGCGCGGTCGACCTCCCCGGTGGTGACCAGGCGACGGTCGGCGAGCTCGGCCACCAGGCTGGACACCGTGGCCTTGTTCAGGCCGGTCTCCTGGGCGATGCGGGCGCGGGAGCGCGGGCCGTGGTCGCGGAGGTGCCGCAGGACCAGCCCCAGGTTGGTGCGGCGCACCGTCGCCTGGTCGGCCGGAGCGCGCCGTTCGGAGGACCCGTCGTACAGCGGTGGAACCTCGCCCACGTCCACCTCCTCGGGGTCGCCGCCGACATTCGTCGGTTGAGCAAACAAATTAGGGGCCGCCGGTCGGGCGGTCAAGACGGACCGCCGCCGCGCCGGGCGCCCGGGGCAGGACCCTCCGCCGGGCGCGACGGGCGGAGGCGGCCTAAGGTCCCCTTCCCATGACCGCCGTGTGCGCTCCGCCACCCGCTCCCCTGCCCCTCCCCGCTGCCTCGGGACGGGAGCACGTCCGATGACGCTCGTGGCGGGCGTCGACACCTCGACGCAGGCGTGCAAGGTCGTCGTCCGGGACTCCGACTCCGGCGAGCTGGTCCGGTCGGGGCGGGCGCCGCACCCGCCCGGCACCGAGGTGGATCCCCGCGCCTGGGAGGAGGCGTTCCGGGCCGCGGCCGCGGAGGCGGGCGGCCTCGACGACGTCGCGGCGCTCGCCGTCGGCGGCCAGCAGCACGGCATGGTCTGCCTCGACGAACGGGGCGAGGTGGTCCGCGACGCGCTGCTGTGGAACGACGTGCGGTCGGCCCCGGCGGCGGCGGAGCTGATCCGCGAGCTCGGCGACGACGACGAGCAGGCCGGCCGCCAGGCGTGGGCCGATGCCGTGGGGCTGGTGCCGGTCGCGTCGTTCACCGCGACGAAGCTGCGCTGGCTGGCCGACGCCGAACCCGGCAACGCCGACCGCACCGCCGCCGTCTGCCTCCCCCACGACTGGCTGACCTGGCGGCTCTCGGCCGACCGCGACCTCGGCACCCTGGTCACCGACCGCGGCGACGCCAGCGGCACCGCGTACTGGTCGGCTCGCACCGGCGAGTACCGCCTCGACCTGCTCGAGCGCGCCATGCGCGGGCGGCGCCCGGCGGTTCCGCGCGTGGCCGGGCCGGCCGAACGGGTCGGCAGCCTCGCCGGCGGTCACGGCGTCCTCGGCCCCGGCACGGGCGACAACGCCGCGGCCGCGCTGGGCCTGGCCGCGCGACCGGGCGACGTCGTCGTCTCGATCGGCACCTCCGGCGTCGTCTCGGCCGTCACCCCCACGGCCGTCGCCGACGTGACCGGCACCGTCGCCGGATTCGCCGACGCCACCGGCAACCACCTCCCGCTGGTGGCGACGCTCAACGCCGCCCGCGTGCTCGACGCCGCCGCCGCGCTGCTCGGCGTCGACCACGCCACCCTGTCGGAGCTGGCGCTCTCGGCTCCCTCGGGCGCCGACGGGCTCGTGCTCGTGCCCTACCTGGAGGGCGAGCGGACGCCGAACCTGCCCGACGCCACCGGCTCGGTGCACGGCCTCACCCTGCGCACCTCCACACCGGCGCACTGGGCCCGCGCGACGATCGAGGGCCTGCTGTGCGGCCTGGCCGACGGCATCGAGGCGGTCGTCGCCCAAGGGGTGGAGGTCGAGCGGGTGCTGCTGATCGGCGGCGCCGCCCGCTCACCCGCCGTGCAGCAGCTGGCCCCGGGCATCTTCGGCCGCCCCGTCCTCGTACCGGCCCCCGGCGAGTACGTCGCCGACGGTGCCGCGCGACAGGCCGCCTGGGTGCTCTCCGGCGCCGACGCCCCGCCGGAGTGGGCGCAACCGGGGCTGCAGGAGTTCGACGCGCCGGCAGCCACGCACGTCCGCGAGCGCTACGCCGAGGTGCGGGGCCGCACCGACGGCCAGTAAAGGGACCCCGTCCTCCTCACCGCTCGCAGGCTCGCGGTGAGCCTCTGGACGGGGCCGTTCCAGTGCGTCACCGCCCACCATCCGCTCCGCTCGTGGCGGGTCCCTGAAGGGTGGCCGTTCCAGCACGTCACTCCCACACCTCGCTCCGCTCGTGGCGGTGCGACCACGCGGTGCGGCAGCGGTGTCCGGCGCGTCCGGCTGCCGCACGGCGCGGACGAGGCGGGATGGTCAGAACGAGCGGAGCAGGGCGGCGAGCTGGGCCGGGTGCGTCTGCACCGTCATGTGCGCCGCACCCGGCAGCTCGACCAGCCGGCCCCGCGGCGCGGCCGACGCCACCCGTGCCGCCCAGTCCGCGGGGCAGAGCGCGTCCCTATCGCCGCGCACGACGACGACCGGCGCCGCGACCCGGGCCAGGCGCCCCTCGATGCCGTCGGGCGCGGCCACCCGCCACAGGGCCCCCATCGCGCGCGGTCCGGTGTGCAACCACTGCCGGACGATGAGCGGCACCTGCCACCAGGGCTCGGCGAGGGCCGTGCGCACCCAGCGGGCGGCCAGCACCCGGAACCGGCGCATCCGCGGATCGGTGGTCGGCCCGCACAGCACGACCCCCGCGACCCGGGGATCGCCCGCGGCCGCGGCCACCACCTGGCAGCTCTGCGAGTGCCCGACCAGGACCACGGGCCCCGCCGGCAGCGCCGCCACCAGGTGCCGCGCCAGGTCGTCGACCGACGGCACCTCCGCGGCGCGGCCCATGCCCGGCAGGACGACGACGTCGACGGGAACTTCTGCCCGCAACCTGCGGGCAGAACGTTCATCCAGCCCGAGACCGGGAACGAGAAGGACCGACACCGATCGTGGCACCCGGATGGTCTACCGGCCCCGCGCCCGGCCCGCGAGCCGACCGAGGGGTCCGCGGCGTGACACGCATCTCCCGGGGCGCTCACGACCGGCGTGGGCCGAGGTGGAAGGATGAAACATCATGACGACATCACCAGCGCAGGCGCAGGCCCCGATCGACTCCCCCGGCGGCCGGCCGCGCGTCGTCATCATCGGCTCCGGCTTCGGGGGTCTCTTCGCCGCTCAGGCGCTGAAGAAGGCACCGGTCGACGTCACGCTGATCGGCAAGACCGCCCAGCACCTCTTCCAGCCGCTGCTCTACCAGGTGGCCACCGGCATCCTCTCCGAGGGCGAGATCGCGCCGGCCACCCGCGAGATCCTGCGCCGGCAGAAGAACGCCCGCGTCATCCTCGGTGAGGTCACCGACATCGACGTGGCCGCCCGCACGGTGACGTCGGAGATCCTCGGCCGGAAGCTGGTCCACCCCTACGACGAGCTGATCGTCGCGGCGGGCGCCGGGCAGTCGTACTTCGGCAACGACCAGTTCGCCGAGTTCGCGCCGGGCATGAAGAGCATCGACGACGCCCTCGAGCTCCGCGGCCGGATCTTCGGCGCCTTCGAGCTGGCCGAGATCGCCAAGGACCCGGCCGAGGTCGACAGGCTGCTCACCTTCGTCGTGGTCGGCGCCGGCCCCACCGGGGTGGAGATGGCCGGGCAGATCGCCGAGCTGGCGCGTCGCACGCTGCGGCGCGATTTCCGCAACATCAACCCCACGGGCGCACGGGTCATCCTGCTCGACGCCGCCCCGGCGGTGCTGCCTTCCTTCGGCAAGAAGCTGGGCGAGCGCGCCCGGCGGCAGCTCAACGAGATCGGCGTCGACGTGCAGCTCGGCGCGATGGTCACCGGTGTCGACGCCGACGGCCTGGAGGTCAAGGACACCGACGGCCAGGTCCGCCGCATCCAGGCGGCCACCAAGATCTGGGCCGCCGGCGTCCAGGCCAGCGAACTGGGCCGCATGCTCGGCGAGCAGACCGGCGCCGAGGTCGACCGCGCCGGCCGCATCTCCGTCCAGCCCGATCTCACGCTGCCGGGACACCCGGAAATCCACGTGGTCGGCGACATGATGGCGCTGGGCAAGCTGCCCGGCGTCGCCCAGGTCGCCATCCAGGGCGGCCGCTACGCCGCCGAGGCGATCGAGCGGCGGGCGACCGGCAAGAAGCCGCAGGAGCCGTTCAAGTACTTCGACAAGGGGTCGATGGCCACCATCTCGCGGTTCTCGGCCGTCGCCGACATCGGGAAGTTCAAGTTCAGCGGCTTCATCGCCTGGGTGCTGTGGCTGGTGGTGCACCTGATGTACATCGTCGGCTTCAAGAGCCGCCTCACCACGGTGCTGCACTGGATGGTCAGCTTCCTCGGCCGCGGCCGCTCCGAGCGGGTGGCCACCCAGCAGCAGGTCTACGGCCGGCTCGCCCTCGAGCAGCTGGGCCCGCGGTGGGAGGTCTCCAAGACCGGCGGGCCCAAGGACGTCGACCCGGCCGGTGAGGACGCCACGCAGCGGGACTCCGCCTGACCGGTACACCGGCCGGGTGATCCCTCCCCCGGCCGGTGCATATCCGGGTCGGGGAGGGTAGCGGCCCCCTCGTGGCAGGACGACGAGGTCAGGCAAGTGCAGCCCGCTCGCAGACACCCCTGTGGCTGTGGCCGGCGATCGCCGGGGTCACCGCGGCCGCCGCGGGCTGGGCCCTGGGCATGGTGGAGCCCCGCGGCGGCGTCCTCGCGGCGCTGTGGCCGGCCGACACCAGCGCCGCCGGCACGCTGCTCCAACTGGTGGCGACGGCTGCGGTCACCATCACCACCCTGACCTTCAGCATCACGATCGTGGCGCTGCAGCTGGCCTCGCAGCAGTTCTCCCCCCGGCTGCTGCGCGACTTCACCCGCGACCCGGTCACCAAGCGGGTCCTGTCGGTGCTCACCGCGACGTTCGTCCTCGCCGTCACCGGGCTGCGCGGGATCAACCAGGACCAGCCGGTGCCCACGCTCGTCTGCCTGGCAGCCGCGCTGCTCGGGATCGCCTGCGTCGGTGCCCTGCTGGCCTTCATCAGCCACATGGTCCGCATGCTCCGCGTCGACACGATGATGACGCGCGTCCACAACGACGCCCGGCGGGCGATCGAGACGTTCTACGGCCCGTACGCCGACCACGGGCAGCGGTCGCCCGACGAGATCGACCTGGAGACGGCCGAGGGACGGCTGGTTCCCGCGGCCGGCAGCGGCTTCGTGGAGGTGGTGGACACCGGGACGCTGGTCGATGCCGCCCGGGCGCACGACACCGTCGTCCGCGTCGAGGTCCGGCCGGGCGACCAGGTCACGATGGGCACGCCCCTGGGCACGGTGTGGGGCGCGTCCGAGGAGCTCGACGACGCCGTCCGGGCCGCCGTGGTGCTCAACAACGAGCGGACCATCGACCAGGACGCCGGCTTCGGGTTCCGCCAGCTGGAGGACATCGCCGTGAAGGCCATGTCCCCGAGCGTGAACGACCCGGTCACCGCCGCGACGGCGATCGGCCACATGGGCGATCTGCTGGTCCGGCTCACCGGCCGGCACCTCGGGCCCACGCTGCACGAGGACGAGGACGGCACCGGCCGGGCGATCGTCCCCGACCGGGACCTGCGGTACTACCTCGATCTCGCCTGCGGTCAGGTGGCGCGCTTCGGCGGGAACGAGCCCACGCTGATCACCGCCCTGCTGCGGATGCTCCGCGACGTGGCCGTCGCCTGCCGGGACGACGAGCAGCGGGCGGAGGTCGCCCGGGCCGCCGACCTGGTCGCCGGGGAACTCTCGCCGGACTGGAGCCCGACGGACACCGCGACCGTCGAGCTGCACCGCGAGCAGGTCACCGCTGCCCTCGAGGGGCGGACCGTCGACGCGTTCGCCGACCGCGCCGGCGAGACCCGCTCGATGTGAGCGGCGGGGGTCAGACCCGGCCCAGCCACCACTCCAGCGCCGCGGCCACGCCCTCGGGCCGGACCACGTGCCCGCCGTCGAACTCCACGTAGGTGAGATCCTCGCCCGCGTCGCGGAAGCCGGCCGCCAGGCGCCGGCCGCACCGCGCGACCGGCAGCACCCGGTCCTCCGTGCCGTGGGTGATCCACAGCCGTGGTCGGCCGACGCGCGCCGGCGGGTGCGCGAAGCCCGGCGAGAACGCGAGGACCGCGTCGAACAGGTCCCCGTTGGCCGGCCCGATCGACAGCGCGTAGGAGGCGCCGTCGGAGAACCCGCCCACCGCGCACCGGGTGACCGGCACCCGGTCGGTCACCTGCGCCAGCGCCGCGTCCAGCACCGCGACGTCCCGGCCGAGCCGGCCGGCGACGAGGTCCCAGGTGGGGGCGCCGGACCGCGGCGCCAGCACCAGCACCCCGCGCCCGCCGGCAGCGGCACCGACCGCCGCCAGGCTCTGCGCGGGCTCGCCTCCGGCGCCGTGGAAGAAGACCAGCAGCGGGCGCGGTGCCGGCTCGCCCGCCGGGACGGCCAGCAACACCTCCGCGCCGCCTCCCAGGTCGAGCGCGTGCACCCCGGGCGGCCACGGCTCCCCCGTGGGTGCCACGACCGGCCGGCTGCCGAGGCGGCCCGCGGCGTGCCCCGCCCCGGTCATGCGTCGAACGCCGCGACGGGCACGTGCTCCTCGGCCCGCTCCAGGTGCAACGGCTGCAGCGGCGTGGTGTCGTCGAGGTAGAGGAAGGCGTCGTAGCGCTCGCCCAGCACGGTGGCCACGTAGTTCCCCCACTTCTCCCGCGAGGACCGGTACACGACGCCGATGGCGCGGTGGTCCAGCCGCCGGCGCAGCCACTCGGGCTGGTCGCCGCGCGGGAAGACGAACTGCGCGTCCTCGCCCAGGGCGTCGTGCAACCGCGCCTCGAGGCTGCCCGACCGCGCCGGCGGGACCGCCATCCGCTCCATCTGCGCGCCCCACTCCCGGCCGGCGATCACCCCGCCGCGGTACCCGCCGAAGCCGACGAGGACGACGTCGTCGGCGCCGTGCCGCTCGCGCAGGAGCTGACCGACGTTCGTCATCCCGGCGGCGGCCATGTCGGTCGCCCGGGCGTCCCCGATGTGGGTGTTGTGCTCCCACACGACCACCTTGCGGCCGGTGTGCGCGAGGAGCCGGTCGAGGGTGTCGACCATGTGCACGTCGCGGACGTTCCACGACTCGGCCGACCCGCGGATCATGGCCCGGTAGTAGCGCTCGGCATCGACCACCACCGCGGCGTTCTGCTCGGCGGAGAACCGCGCCTCGGCGTCGGCCCCGGACTCCGCACGGCCGCGCTCCTCGCACAGCGACCGCAGGAGGTCGACCGCGGCCTGCTCGCAGGAGGAGGGGGTGAACCGGCTGGCGAAGGCGTACTCGGCACCGTCCTCGCCGAAGGGCTCGAAGCAGGCCAGCGCCTGCTTGGCCTGGTCGACGTGCTGGGGCTCGTGCTCGGCCAGCCAGCCGACCAGCGCGTGCATGGACTCCCACAGGCTGTAGACGTCGATGCCGTAGAAGCCGACGCGCGCGTCCTCCGGCAGGCCCGCGTTGTGCTCGCGCAGCCAGCGGCAGAAGTCCACGACGTCGTCGTTGGCCCACATCCACGTGGGCCACCGGGAGAAGGCGTCGAGCGCGTCGCGCGGATCGGCGTCGGCGTCCTCCCGCAGCCGGACGCTGCGGTTGACCCGGTAGCAGTCGGGCCAGTCCCCCTCGACGGCGACCAGGCCGAAACCGTGCTCCTCGACCAGCCGCCGGGTGAGGGCCGCCCGCCAGGCGTAGTACTCGTGGGTGCCGTGGCTGGCCTCGCCGATCGCCACGATCCGCGCGTCGCCGACGCGGTCGAGGAGCGGGTCGAGGTCGGCCGCCGTGCGCAGCGGGCGGGCCAGGTCGCGGATCTGCTCGCCGAGTCGGTCAGCCATCGGGTCTCCCTTCGCGCACGACGGCGGCGGCGACCTCGCGCAGGTCACCGGTGCGCCGCCAGACGGACCGTTGCCGAGCTGCGGAGGTACCCCGGCGGAACAGCCGCTGCACCAGGTCGCGGACCTCGGCCTCGTCGCCGCGGTCGGCGAGGTCGTCGGCGAGCTCGGCGAGGAGTGCCTCGACGGCGGCGCGGGCGTCGACCAGGACGCCGGCGACCGGGTCGAACAGCTGCCCGCCGATGCCGTCGCGCGCGGCCCGCCAGCGAGCGGCACGCAGCAGCTCGGTGCGCACCGCGGGCACCGCCTCACCGCGCTGCGCCCGCTCGGCGAGCACCCGGACGAGCGAGCGGACCAGCGCGGCGTGCAGCACGGCGTCGTCCAGGTCGGTGCACACGTCGGCCAGCCGGAACTCCAGCGTGGGCAGGTGCGACGACGGCCGGACGTCCCAGTACAGGTGCGACGCGTCGCCGATCACGCCGGCGTCGACCAGCCCGGTCACGACCGCCCGGAACCGGTCGGCGGAGCCGAGCGCCTCCGGGATCCCGGCGTGCGGCCACCGCCCCCACAGCAGCGTCCGGTAGCTCTCGTAGCCGGTGTCGGCGCCGTCGTGCAACGGCGAGCTGCCGGTCATGGCCAGCAGCACGGGCAGGTAGGGGCGGACCCGGTCGAGCACGGCCACCGCCGTGTCCAGGTCGGGCACGCCCACGTGCACGTGGCAGCCGCAGATGTCCTGCCGCTGCGCGAGGCCTGCCCAGCGCTCGACCATCGCCTCGTAGCGGGGCCCCGGGGTGATCACCTGCTCCTGCCAGCCCGCCGCGGGGTGCGTCGAGGCCGGCAGCAGCGCCACCCCGGCCCCCGCCGCGGCGGCGCGCGCCTGCGCACGGGTGCCGGCGAGCTCGGCGCGCACCTCGTCCAGCGAACGGCACACGCCGGTGGCCGTCTCCAGCTGCGTCGTGCTGATCTCCGGGTGGACCCGCTCCCCGAACTCGTGGCGCACCGCCGCCGCGGCGAGCCCCGGGCTCTGTGCCAGCCGGTAGGTCTGCGGGTCGACGAGGTGGAACTCCTCCTCCACCCCCACCGTGGCGCCCACGACGCCCGGGGGGCGACCGGAGGACTCCACGCGCGCTCCTGCGGGGCCGCGGCCGGGACGTCCGGCGCTGCCGGGCGCCCGGGCCTGGGGTCGGCTGCTTGCCCAGCCGCAGGGCCACCGTACGGCCGGGCCGGCCCGGCTGCACCCGAGGCGCCCACGCCCCGGGCCCCACCCGGAGTGGTGGTATCCGATCGCCCGGCGTCCCCGGCGGCCCGGTGACCAGCGAGGATGGACCGCAACGGGGAGGAGGCGCGGTGCAGACCGGACGACGGATGCCCGCGGCGCTCCTGGCGGTGGTCTACGCCGTCAGCGGTGCGCTGTGCTGGGTGGGCGCTGCCGCGCCGATGGACGACGCCACCCCCGTGGGCCTGCTGCAGGTGCTGGGCGCCGTCGGGCTGGGCGCCGGCGCCGGGCTCGGCGTCGCCGGGGTCCGGGCGCGCCCGTGGGCCCTGCACGGCGCGGTGGCCCTGCTGTCGGTGCTCCTCGGGGTGCTCGCCTGGCGGTCGGCCACGGCCGTCGGTGTGGTCGGCTTGGGCCCGGCGATGATCGGCATCGGGCTGTACGCCGCGCACTTCCTGCCGCTGCCCGCCGCCCGGGTGCACGCCGGCCTGGTCATCCTCTCGGGCAGCGTCGGTGCCTGGGCCGCGGCCCCGTCGGGCTTCCTGCCCGCCTGGCTGCCGGTCGTGGCGTCGGTCGCCGTGCTGACCGAGGTGCAGGGGCGGCTGGCGCGGCAGCTGCGCCGTGCCGCGGGCACCGACCCGCTCACCGGCGTCGCCAACCGCCGCGCGTGGGAGGAGCAGGCCGCCGGGCACCTGTCGCGTGCGGCGCGCACCGGGGAACCGCTCAGCTTCGCGATCCTGGACCTCGACGACTTCAAGGGGGTCAACGACCGGGACGGCCACCGCGCCGGCGACGAACTCCTGCGCGACCTCACCGCCAGCTGGAGCGGCCGGCTGCGCCGCGCGGACCTGCTGGGCCGCTACGGGGGCGACGAGTTCGTGCTCTGCCTGCCGGCGACCGACGAGGAGGCGACGCGGGAGCTGCTGGAGCAGCTCGACCGCACGCATCCCGCCACGTGGACGGCCGGGGTCGCGCAGGCCCGTCCCGGCGACGACGTGACCGCCGTGCTCGCCCGCGCCGACGAGCAGCTCTACCGGAAGAAGCGCAGCGGCCGCACCGGGTGACCGGCGTGCGGGCCGGCGTCAGCCGCGGCGCCAGTCGTCGGCCTGGAGGTGCGACCCCGCCATCGGGCCCATCTGCAGCATCCCGCCGTCGACGGCCCAGGACGCCCCGGTGACGTAGCCGGCGGCCGGCGAGGCGAGGAAGGCGATGACGGCCGCCACCTCGCGGGCGTCCCCCGGGCGGCGCAGCGGCACACCGGGCCGCTCGTGGCCGGGAGCGGTGGGGTCCTCGTCCCCCTGGCCGGTCATGGGGGTGGCGATCTCGCCCGGCGCGACGGAGTTCACGGTGATGCCGTGCTCCGCCAGCTCGAGGGCGGCCACCTTCGTGAGCAGCCCGAGCCCGCCCTTGGCCGCGCAGTAGCCGGCCGCACCGACCCGGGGGGCGTGCTCGTGCACGCTGGTGACGTTCACGATCCGCCCGCCGCCCCCGGCCGCGACCATCCGGCGCGCGGCGCGCTGGAGGCAGAGGAACGCACCGTCGAGGTCGGTGGCCAGCACCTCGCGCCAGGTGTCGAACTCCAGGTCCAGCAGCGGCGTCATGTGACCGGTGCCCGCATCGTTGACCAGCACGTCGAGGCCGCCGAGGGCATCGGCCAGCTCGTCGACGACGTCGGCGGCGCCGGGCAGCCGGGTCAGGTCCAGGTGGCGGACCTCGGCCCGCCGGCCCCGTGCGCGCACCTGCTCGGCGGTCGCCTCGCCGGCCTCGCGGTCGCGGTACCAGGTGATGCCCACGTCGCAGCCCTGCTCGGCCAGGGCCACCGCGACGGCGCGCCCGATGCCGGACTCCGATCCCGTGACGAGCGCGACCCGCCCGCTGCCTGCGGTCATGGCAGCGACGCTAACGATCCCGGAACAGGCCCGCAGCGCGATGGGTCCCGGCCCCCCGCTGGGTAGGGGTGGAGCATGGACGCCACCCGATCCCTGCTCGCCCGGCTCCTGCTCGCGTTCGCCGCCGTCCTGCTCACCACCACCGGCTGCGTGGTCGTGGACACGTCGTCGCCCGGCACCGGCACCGGCTCCGCGCCCGAACCCGACGAGCCACCGTCGGCCGAGGACGGCGACGTGGAGGACCGGATGGCCCGGGACGTCCTGGACCGGGTGAACGACGAGCGGGCGGCGCGGGACCTGCCGCCGCTGGAGTGGGACGAGGAGCTGGCGACCGTCGCGCGCGAGTGGAGCGAGCAGATGGCCGAGAACGACCAGATCGAGCACCAGGACATGCGCGAGGTGCTCGATCTGGAGGAGCTGGACGGCTACGCCGGGATCGGGGAGAACGTGTTCACCGCATCGGCGCCGGTGCCCGCCGGGACGGCGCACGTCGGGTGGATGCGCTCCGACGGCCACCGGGTCAACGTGCTCAACCCGGGCTGGGACCGCATCGGCATCGGCTTCCACTGCGCCCCCGACGGCTCGGTCTGGGGGACCCAGCAGTTCGGGCGCACGGTCGGCTCCGACCGCCCCGAGGTCAGCCGGGAGACGCCGCCGGAGGAGCCGATCGCCCGGCCCGAGGAGGACGGCCCCAGCTGTGGTTGAGGCGCGGGAGCGGGTCCGCCGGCTGCGGCGGCGGCTGGGCGAGGGCTACCGGCGGGTGCCCGAGCCGGCCCGGCGCTTCCTCGCCTGGCTGCGCAGCCCGGAGTTCCTCACCACCAGCTCCAGCCTCGCGTTCTACGCGATGGTCTCGCTGCCGCCGATGGTGCTGCTGGGCTTCTGGGGAGCGGGCCTGGTGGTCGACCAGTCCGCGCTGCAGGACCTCGGCACCGAGGTGGACGCCCAGGCGCCCGACCAGCTGCCGGTCGCCGACGTGCTGCGCGCGCTGATCGACGTCGCCGCCGAGACCGGGCCGGTGGCGGCGGTGGCGGCGGTCTGGCCGGCGACCACCTACGGCGCCGCCCTCGCCCGGGCGTTGAGCGAGGTGGCGCCGCGGTCGGAGCAGCGGATGCGCGGCTGGAAGGGCCGGCTGCTGGCGCTGGCGATCATCGCCGTGCTGCCGGTGGCGGTGTTCTCGGGGCTCGCGGCGCTGTACCTGGTGCCGCGGCTGCTCGGGTCGGGGACGGCGGTGCGCATCGCGATGGGTCTGGGGTCGCTGGCGCTGCTCGGCGTGCTCATCGGGCTCGTCTACGCACTGTTCCGCCTGTGGGAGACGCGGATCAGCGACGTCGTCGTCGGCGCCGCGACCGCGACCTGCCTGGTCGCCGCCACCACCGGCGGCTACCTCGTCTACCTCGAGTACGCCGACTTCACCGCGCGCTACGGGGCGACGGCGCTGGCGACGGCGGTGCTGCTCGGGCTCTGGCTGCTGCTCGGCAACGCCGCGCTGATCGCCGGGTACCGCGTCATGGCCCGCCGGGTGCACGCCCGCCGTCCCCGGGACCTGGGGCCGGACGACGCCCGGGACCGAGCCGGGGACCACCTCGGCGACCGAGCCAGCTGCCGCGCCACGGACCAGGCCGGGGACCGGGCAGCGGACGCGGCCGGTTCCCGGACCGCGGACCGGGCCGGCACCGGTGACCGGGAGCCGGCGCGGCGGTGAGGCCGCCTCGGTTCCTCGGCGCCGCGGAACGGTCGTAGCCGCGGCCTAGCGTCCCGGGTGACCCCACCGGCCCGGCGGGAGGCGGACGGCCATGACCAGCGACACCCACACCCCCAGGGGCACGGCGGCCCTCCCCGCCGAACGGGCCGATCTGCTCGAGACCCTCTCCACCCACCGGCACTTCCTCCGTTTCACCGTCCACGGGCTCACCGACGAGCAGGCGCGGCAGCGGCCCACGGCCAGCGAGCTGACGCTGGGTGGCCTGATCAAGCACGTCGCCGCCACCGAGGCAGCGTGGGCGCGGTTCGTGGTCGAGGGCACCGAGGCGATGGCCGCCCCGGCCGACGCAGCGGGCCGCGAGGCGTGGGCGCAGGAGTTCCGCCTGCTCCCGGAGGAGACCCTCGACGGCGTGCTGGCGCGGTACGCGGAGGTCGCCCGGCGCACCGACGAGCTGGTGCGCACGCTGCCGGACCTCGACGCGTCCCACCCGCTGCCGGAGGCCCCGTGGTTCGAGCCGGGGGCGCACCGCTCGGCCCGCCGCGTCTTCCTGCACATCGTGGCCGAGACCGCCCAGCACGCCGGCCACGCCGACATCCTGCGGGAGTCCCTGGACGGGCAGAAGACGATGGGCTGAGGCTCCTCGTCCGGCCGGTCCGCCGGCGCCTCGGCCTCCGCCGCGCCACGGGCGACAGGCCGGTTCAGCCCGGCCCGTCGCCCGCGAGCTCCTCGGCGTGGGCGACGGCGCGATCCCGCAGTTCCGCCGCGTCCTCGGCTTCGCGCTGGGCGGCGTTCTGCCGGCGCTGCGCCCGCTTGAGGACGGCGGCGGCCTCGCCGGCGGCCCGCTCGGCCTCGGCGAGCTCGTCGGCCAGCTCCTCGACGCGCGCCTGCAGGGCACCGCGTCGCTGCTCGAGCTGCTCCACCTCGCGGCGCTGCTCCGCGGCAGCGGCGGCTGCCTCCTCGGCGGCCGCGGTGGCCTCCTCCGCGGCGGCCCGGGCACGGGCCAGCTCCCGGCGGCGCTTCTCCTCCTCGGCCCGGCGGCGTTCCTCCCGCTCCCGCTCCCGGCGCTCGGCAGCGGTGGGGCCGGTCGGCCTCTCCTCCCCCGCCGTCCGCGCCGCCGCGTTCCTCGCCGGACGGGTCGGGGACCCCGACGACCGGACCAGCCGCAGCGCCGGACGCGGTGCGACGGTCCCCAGCCCGCTGTAGGACATCGCTCCGGTCAGCCGGCCGGTGAGCAGTGCCGCCCCGGCGTCCGGATCCGCCATGGCCGCGCGCAGGGTCTCCTCCACCTGACCGGACACCGACGCGCTCACCGGGTGGCCACGCTCGCGGGCGAGGGCGGCGGCCTGCCGGGTGAGCGCGTTCAGCAACTGGCCGCGCTGGGTGTTCAGCGCCCGGAGCTCGTCCCCGGCCAGGTTCTCCTGGGCCCCGCGGAGCAGGTCGCCCAGCTCGACCAGGCCCTCGATCTCCTCGCGGTGGGCGCGGACGAGCAGGTTGCAGACCCAGGCGGCGGTCGACGGCTTGGGCAGCGCCGCGATCTCCTTGGCCAGCGCCTTGTCCCCGGCGGCCCTGGCCTCGCGCTGGCGCTCCGTGCGCAGGGCGACGAACTCCCCGGGGGCGGCCTCGTACAGCTCGTCGGCCACCTCGTCGAACTCCACGCCCCTCCCCCAGTGCTACGAACTCGTGGTGATCGGCACCTGATCACCACGAGTTCGTAGCATTCGTGGCCGCGGGACGCTCAGCAGCAGGCCGCGGCGAGCCGGGCGTCGCTGTCGGAGTCCTCCGTCCGACAGCAGGCGCCGTCCCCGCTGACGGCGGAGAGCTCGGCGGCCGTCTGCCCCTCCAGGTCGGGGCGCGCGTCCGCCTTCACGGTGTAGACCTCCCACGGCTCGCCGCCGGGCCCGGTCACCCAGACCTTGTCCTGGACGGCGTAGCAGCAGGTGGTGTCCGCCTCCGGCCGGGTCGCCAGGCCGGCGTCGGCCAGCCGGTCGGTGGCCGCGGTGACCTCGTCGGTGGAGGCGACCTCCACACCCAGGTGGTCCATGCGGGTGGGCTCCCCCGGCACGCCCTCGAGCAGCACCAGCTTCAGCGGCGGCTCGGCGACGGCGAAGTTCGCGTAACCGGGCCGCCGCTTGGCCGGGGCGGTGTCGAAGAGCCGGGAGTAGAAGTCGACCGCGGCGTCGAGGTCGGCGACGCGGAGGGCGAGCTGCACGCGGGACATGGTTCCTCCTCGGGAGACGCGACATCGACGAACATCGATGTCTGAGCAGAATGAACATCAGGCATCGACGCTTGTCAATACGATGGGCGTCGTTACGATGGCGGTCGACGTCCGACGCGAGGAGTTTTCGATGAGCGAGCCCGGCCTGGCGTGCTGCACGCCGCTGTCCGGTACGGCGATGTCCGCGGAGCAGGCCGAGCAGGTCGCCCCGCTGCTCAAGGCGCTGGCCGACCCGGTGCGCCTGCGCCTGGTCAGCCTGATCGCCTCCAGTGCGAGCGGGGAGGCCTGCGTCTGCGACCTCAACGACGCCTTCGAGCTGACCCAGGCGACGATCAGCCACCACCTCAAGGTGCTGCACTCCGCCGGGCTGCTCGACCGGGAGAAGCGCGGGGTGTGGGTGTACTACGCCGTCCGCCCGGCGGCGCTCGACGCGGTCGCCAGCCTGTTCCGCACGGCGGTGCCGGCATGAGCGACGCCGTCCGGGAGACCGCCCGGCCCGACGCCCCCGCCGACGCGCCGGTCCTGCAGAAGCTCTCCACCCTCGACCGCTTCCTGCCCGTCTGGATCATCGCCGCGATGGCGCTCGGGCTGGCGCTGGGCCGCTGGGTCCCCGGCCTCGACGACGCGCTGAGCGCGGTGGAGGTCGGCGATGTCAGCCTCCCGATCGCCATCGGGCTGCTGCTGATGATGTACCCGGTGCTGGCCAAGGTCCGGTACTCCGAGCTCGACCGGGTGACCGGCGACCGGAAGCTGCTGGTCGCCAGCCTGGTGCTCAACTGGCTGGTCGGCCCGGCGCTGATGTTCGCCCTCGCCTGGCTGCTGCTGCCCGACCTGCCCGAGTACCGGACCGGGCTGATCATCGTCGGCCTCGCCCGCTGCATCGCGATGGTCCTGATCTGGAACGACCTGTCCTGCGGCGACCGCGAGGCCGGCGCGGTGCTGGTCGCGATCAACTCGGTCTTCCAGATCCTCGCCTTCGCCCTGCTGGGCTGGTTCTACCTGCAGGTCCTGCCCGGCTGGCTCGGGCTGACCACCACCTCCGCGGAGTTCAGCTTCTGGGCGATCGTCGTCTCGGTCCTGGTGTTCCTCGGCATCCCGTTGCTGGCCGGGTTCCTGACCCGCACCCTGGGCGAGCGCCGCAAGGGCCGGGACTGGTACGAGAGCCGCTTCCTCCCGCGCATCGGCCCGGTCGCCCTCTACGGGCTGCTGTTCACGATCGTCATGCTCTTCGCGCTGCAGGGCGACGCGATCACCTCCAGCCACTGGGACGTCGCCCGCATCGCACTGCCGCTGCTCGCCTACTTCGTGCTGATGTTCGGTGGGTCCTTCCTGCTCGGCATGCGGCTGCGGCTCGGTTACGCCAAGACGGCCACGCTGGCCTTCACCGCCGCCGGCAACAACTTCGAGCTGGCCATCGCCGTGGCCATCGGCACCTTCGGCGTCACCAGCGGGCAGGCGCTCGCCGGCGTCGTCGGCCCGCTGATCGAGGTGCCCGTCCTGGTCGCCCTCGTCTACGTGTCCCTCTGGGCCGCCCGGCGCTGGTTCCCGGGGGACCCGACCGTCCCGGCCCGACTCGACCGAGGAGCATCCCGATGACCCGGACCGACCGGCCCACCGGCGTCCCCGGGCTGCTGGACCCGAACGTGGTGCTGCGGCGCCACGTGGAGGACCTGTCCGCGCGCTTCGCGGGGATGGTCGGCCCGGAGACCGTCGAGCGGATGGTCTTCGAGTCCTACGCCGCTCTCGGGCGCACCGCGAACGTCACGAGCCACCTGCCCGTGCTCACCTGCCGGTTCGCCACCGAGCGACTCACCGCGCTGGCGCAGGCCAAGGGGGCGCTGGCGAAGGAGACCCCCGAGGTCCTCTTCGTCTGCGTGCAGAACGCCGGCCGCTCCCAGATGGCCGCCGCGATGGTCGAGCACCTGTCGCAGGGCCGGGTACACGTGCGCTCCGCCGGCTCCATGCCCGCCGACACGGTGGATCCCGTGGTCCTCGAGGTGCTCGCCGCGCGCGGCATGACGGTGACCGACGCCTTCCCCAAGCCGCTGACCGACGACGTCGTCCAGGCCGCCGACGTGGTGATCACCATGGGCTGCGGCGACGCCTGCCCCGTCTACCCGGGCAAGCGGTACCTGGACTGGGAGGTGCGCGACCCGGCCGGCCAGGACCCCGCCACGGTGGGCTCCATCGCGGCCGACATCGAGAACCGGGTGCGAGGACTCCTCGCCGAACTGGGCGCATGAGCCGCCGCCTGGTCGTCGTCGGCGGCAGCGACGCGGGGATCTCCGCCGGGCTGCGCGCCCGCGAGCTCGACCCGGGGGCCGAGGTCACCGTCGTGGTGGCCGACGCATACCCCAACTTCTCCATCTGCGGGATCCCGTACCACGTCTCGGGCGAGGTACCGGACTGGCGGTCGCTGGCCCACCGGACCTCCGCCGACCTGGAGGCGGCCGGGCTGGCCCTGCGGGTCGGCACCCGCGCCACCGGCATCGACGTCGCCGGCCGGCGCGTCTCGGTGACCGACGCGAGCGGGGCCACGGAGCTGCTGGCCTACGACGAACTGGTCGTGGGCACCGGTGCACGTCCGGCGCTCCCGGCCATCAGCGGTCTCGGCGGCACCGACGGGCTCGGACCGGCCGACGGCGTGCACGTGGTGCACACCATGGACGACACCCACGGCCTGATGGCCACCCTCACCGGCCGCCCGGTGCGCTCGGCGCTCGTCGTCGGCGCCGGCTACATCGGTGTGGAGATGTCCGAAGCGCTCGTCGCCCGGGGCATCGCCACCACGGTGGTCCAGCGGTCCGCGGAGGTGCTCCCCACCGTCGACGCCGAGCTGGGTGCGCTGGTCCGGGCGGAGATGACCCGGCGCGGGGTGCAGGTGCTCACCGGGACCACCGTCACGGGGCTGGCCCGTGCCGACGGCTCCCGGGTCAGCGCGCTCACGTCGAGGGGTCCGCTGGAGCGCCTTTTCGACCTGGTGGTGGTCGTCGCCGGCGTGCGCCCGTCGGTGGACCTGCTGGTCGGCGCGGGAGCGACCACAGGGGCCGGCGGCGCGGTCGTCGTCGACGAGACCATGGCCACCGGCCTGCCGCACGTCTGGGCGGCAGGCGACTGCGTGGTCACCCACCACCGCCTGCTGGGCGTCACCTACCTCCCGCTCGGCACCACCGCACACAAGCAGGGCCGCGTAGCCGGCGCCAACGCCGTCGGCGGGCACGCCCGCTTCGCCGGCAGCGTCGGCACCCAGGTGGTCAAGGTCTTCGACCTGGTGGCCGCCCGCACCGGTCTGCTCGAGCACGAGGCTGCCGCCGCGGGCTTCCGTCCGGTTACCACCGCGACCAGCCCGGACGACCACAAGGCCTACTACCCCGGCGCCCGGCCGATCACGATCCGCGTGACCGGCGACGCCGACACCGGCCGGCTGCTGGGCGCGCAACTGGTCGGCCGGCTGGGCAGCGAGGTCGCCAAGCGCGCCGACGTCTACGCCACCGCCCTGTTCCACGCCATGACCGTGGACGGCCTGGCCGACCTCGACCTGACCTACACCCCACCGCTCGGGTCGCCCTGGGACGCTGTGCAGATGGCCGCCCAGGCGTGGAGCAGGGAGCACCGCCCGCCCACCGTCACCGCCCTGCCCGCGGCGATGGCCGAATGAGCCCCGTGACAGAGGAGAACCCCGTGAGTGACCGCCCCAGCGTGCTGTTCGTCTGCGTGCACAACGCCGGCCGCTCCCAGATGGCCGCCGGCTGGCTGCGGCACCTGGCCGGCGACGGCGTCGAGGTGCGGTCGGCCGGCTCGCTGCCCGGCGACCAGGTGAACCCGGCGGCGGTCGAGGCGATGGCCGAGGTCGGCATCGACATCTCCGACCAGCGACCCAAGGTGCTCACCACCGAGGCCGTCGAGGCCTCCGACGTGGTCATCACGATGGGGTGCGGCGACGCCTGCCCGATCTTCCCGGGCAAGCGTTACCTGGACTGGGCGCTGGAGGACCCGGCGGGCAAGGGCGTGGAGTCGGTGCGGCCGATCCGCGACGAGATCGAGCGGCGCATCCGCGGGCTGCTCGCCGAGCTGGGAGTCAGCGCTCCCGCCTGAGCACGAAGAAGAACGGATCGGGCAGGCCGCGCAGGTCCATCATCCCGAGGACCGTGCGGCTGCTCACCCGCTTGAAGACGTCGATGATCGGCAGGCGGTCGTAGACCATCGCGGCGGAGACGACGCCGCGGTGCTCGACCATCCGCAGCCGCGCCTTCGGCCGGGAGGTGGTCAGTAGCGGCCGGACGGCGGTGAACGCGGCCCGGGCAGCCCGCGAGTGAGCCAGCCGCGGGGCGGCGCGGAGCACGCCGACCGGGATCAGCGCGGGGTCGACCGGCCGCGGCCCCGCCGCCGTCCCGAACAGCAGCGGGTGCACCGTCTCGGTGTCGAGGAACTCCTTGCCCCACCAGCCGTAGGCCGCCAGCAGCCCGTCCAGCGGGGAGCCCGTGGGCAGCTCGCTGCCCCGCCACCGGCCGAGCATCTCCTCGACCGGCTGCGGCTCGAACCAGTCGAAGGACGACTGCGCTTCTGCCCGGGAGACACCGTCCCGCTGGGCATCGCGGACCCACGCGTCCGGGCTGGTGAACCGCAGTGTCACCCCACCGGGCGCTCGAAGGTGACCAGCACGCCGTCGACCCCACCCGGGCCGATGCGGCCCTTGACCTCCACCGAGGTGATCGCCTTGAGCTGCCATCCCTCCCGGGCGTGCTGGTTGAGCACCTTCTCCAGCTTGCCGCCGCTCATCTTGCCGCCGATGAGGCCCTCGCGGATCTCCTCGACCTTGTACTCGTAGCGCGCTGCAGCCACGGGTCACCCGTCCTCTCGCCTGGTCCGGCCGGTCGCCCGCCAGCCTGCCGCGCTCCCCCGCCGGCGTCGAGCCGGGCGAGCTGCAACGGCTCTAGTGATACGGATCACCCGTGTGTAACGTCCGCGCGGGGCGCCGCCGGCGCCGGGAGGAGCACGCGTGAGGACCACACCGAGACATCCACGGCGCAGCCGCTGGGCCGCCGTCCTGCTGGGCGCCCTGATGATCACCGCCGTCCCCGGAACGGCGGCTGCCGACCCCGACGAGACGTCGGCCGAACCCCTGCCGGTCGTGTTCGTGCACGGCAACAGCGGCTCGGCCGCCCAGTGGCAGACGCAGTTCCAGCGGTTCACCAGCAACGGCTACCCCCAGGAGCTGCTGTTCGCCTACGAGTACGACACCAGCGGCAGCGACAACACGCAGGCGATCGCGGAGCTCGACCCCTTCCTGGACGCCGTGCTGGCGCAGACCGGCGCCGAGCAGGTGCTGCTCGCCGCGCACTCCCGCGGCACCACGGTGAGCCACGCGTACCTGGCCGAGCCGGCGCAGGCGGCGAAGGTCGCCAAGTACGCCAACCTGGACGGGCGCAGCGCCGAGACGCCGCCCGGCGGCGTCCCGACGCTGGCGGTCTGGGGTGAGTGGTACTCCCCGCCCGAGCCCCGCCGCGGCAGCGTCGGCGTGATCGAAGGCGCGGTGGCGAACCTCTACAACCCCGACCAGGGCCACACCGAGGCCGCCTCGTCGGCGCGGACCTTCGCCGCCGTCTACGAATTCTTCACCGGCTCGGCGCCCGCGACCACCGACGTCGTGCCGGAGCCGCCCGCCGAGGTCACCGTCGCCGGACGCGCCGTGCTGTTCCCGCAGAACCTCGGCTTCGAGGGCGCCACCCTCGAGGTGTGGCGGGTGAGCACGCGGACCGGCCGGCACACCTCCGCCCACCCGGTGGCGACGATCCCGATCACCGGTGACGGGTCCTTCGGCCCGCTGGACCTGTACGGCCGGCACAGCTACGAGTTCGCGCTCCACCGGCCCGACGGCTCGGTCCACCACTTCTACCAGTCGCCGTTCGCCCGGTCCGACCACTTCGTCCGCCTCAACAGCGGCATCGCCGGCGAGGGCCTCGAGGCCTTCGTGCCCAAGAGCGAGGAGCACACCAACCTGGCCCTGATCCGGGCGCGGGAGATCTGGGGTGACCAGGGTGCGGACTCCGACGAGATCACCGTCGACGTGATCGGCGACCGCACCGGCCCGCTGGACGTGACCACCCCCGCCACCACGCCGCGGAGCAGCACCGAGGGCACGTTCGGGCGGGTCGGTGAGGTGAACGCCCTCTTCCTCACCGACGTCGGCACGCGGACGCCGACCGGGTACACCGCGCCGGACCAGGCCACCGACCTGAGCAAGGGCGACCTGTTCCCGTTCAACACGCTCACGTTCCTCAACGCGGTCGACGCCTACCTGCCGGCGAGCCCGCGCGGGCTGCGCCCGATCCGCATCGAGGTGCGGCCGCGCGGCGGCGGGGAGCCCGAGGTGATCACGGTTCCCGGCTTCCCGTCGGTGAACGACCGCATCTCGGTGCAGCTCCGCGACTCGGTCCAGGACGACTACGCCTTCGGGCGTCGCTGACCTGACGGGTGCGGCCCGGTGGCGCTCAACCGCCGGGCCGCACCCAGCCGGCCTCCAACAGCGCCGTCTGCACGCGGTCGGCCGCCTCGACGGCGACCGGACGGCCGGCGACCAGATCGGCGTAGAGGAACGCCTCGGCCAGCTTGACCAGGGCGTAGGCCAGGCTCTCCCGGTCGATGATCGGCCGCAGCCGGCCGGCCCGCTCGTCGCTTTCGATCAGCTCCACCGCGACCCGCACCGCGCGGGGCTCCACCGGCCCCGCGGGATCGGTGAGCACCCGCAACGCCAACTCCGGCTCGCTGTCGATGAAGGTGCGGATGCCGGTGCTGCCGACGACCCCGGCGTTGAACGCCCGGATGACCCGCGCGCTGCGGAGCTCCGGGTCCCCCGGCGTGCGCCGCGCGTCCTCCGCGGCCGTGCACGCCTGCCAGCCGCGCTCGGCGAGGTACCAGACCGCCTCGCCGACCAGTCGCTCGCGGCTGCCGACGTGCCGGTGCAGGGTCATCCGGGAGACCCCGATCTCCTCGCCCAGCGCACCCATGTCGATGCGCCGCCCGGAGTGGATCCACCGGGCCGCCAGCGCGATCACCGTGGCCGCGTCCACCCGCGTGCGCGCGGGACGGTTCCCGGTCCGGTCCACGGTCGGAATGGTCCCAGAGCCGGGCGTGCGGTCCCCGGGACCGCTGCTCATGGACCGTCGGCGCCGGCCAGGGAACGTTCGAGCTCCGGCGTCAGCCGCGGGATCGGCCGGGTGTCGTCGTCCACCGGGCGCCGCGTGGCCGCGGAGACGAACGGGCTGCGCACCGCCGCGGCCACCGCGTCCGGGTCGGCGCGGGCGGCGAGAACCCGGCCGCCCGTGTCGACGGGGGCGGCGAGCCCGACGGGGGTGACCTCGACGGCCGCCCAGCGGGCCGCACCGGCGCCGAACGCCGTCGCCGACAGCGCGGCCAGCTCGCGCCACTGCCGCCCGACGAACTGCACCCGGTGGACGTCGTCGGTCCGGGACCGGACCACCGCCCGGAAGACGACGTGCTCGGCGCGGTCGGGCACGCGGATGGCCAGCTCCACCTCGGCGCCCACGGAGGCGCCGACGCCGCGGACGCGGAGCTGCGCGCCTCCGAGCGAGACGTCGACGAGCCGCGCGGGCGCCCCGTCGACCACGGCCGGCAGTGCGGCCGGGAAGCGGTGACCGTCCCGGCGCTCGGCGGAGAAGCGCGGATCGCGGATCCGCCGGATGCCGGCCAGCACGAAGCCGAGGGTGACGCTCACCCAGAGGACCGGCACCAGCGTGGTGCCGCCCCAGCGGAGCTCGATCGGGGTCCAGCCGGCCAGGCTCGCGGCCGTGTGGAGCAGGCTGCCGGCGAGCACGGCGGCGAGTGCGAGCAGCAGCGCGGGCACCCGAGCGCGGGTCCGCTCCTCCCCGGTGCGCCCCTTCGCGGTGACCGCGAACCGGCCCGTGCCGCGCAGCACCAGCGACAGCGTCGCGGCGAGGTTGGAGGGCAGCCGGACGACCTCGAACAGCAGCGAGAAGCGCGCCGGGGCGAACCCGCGCGACAGCAGCGTCAGCGCCGCCTGCTGGAGCAGGAAGGGAACGCCGGCCATCACCGCGAACAGCGCGGGCGGTGCATCCACCGGGAAGAGCCCGGTGACCAGCACGGCGACCGGGACCAGGGCCAGCCCCAGCGTCCGCCACGAGTCGAACCACGCCGACAGCGAGTAGAGGTAGCCCAGCCGCTGCCGCAGCGTCAGCCCCGTGGCGGTGAGCGGGTTGTCGTGCCGCAGCACCTGCATCGCCCCCCGGCCCCACCGCCGGCGCTGCGCGTAGAACGCGTCCGGGCTGCCGGCCGCGAGCCCGCGGGCGAGCACCTCGTTGTGGTACGCGCTCCGCCAGCCGGCGCGGTGCAGCTTCATCGTCGTGTGGAAGTCCTCGGTGAGCGACTCCGTCGCCACTCCCCCGATCTCGCGCAGCGCCTCGGCGCGCAGGACCGCGTTCGTGCCGCACCAGAAGGCGGCCCCCGCGTGGTGCTTGCCCGCCTGGATCACCCGGTAGAAGAGCGACTCCTCGTGCAGGTCGGCGCCCGGGCGCAGGTGCTCGAACGAGCCGGTGTTGTAGAAGTGCTGCGGTGTCTGCACCAGCGCCAGCCGCTCGTCGGCGAAGTAGGGCAGCGTGCGGGTGAGGAAGTCCGGGTCGGGGACGTGGTCGGCGTCGAACACCGCGACGAGGTCGGTGCGCACCAGCGCCAGCGCGTGGTTGAGGTTGCCCGCCTTGGCGTGGTCGTGCTCGGGGCGGGTGACGTACCGCGCGCCGAGCGCCGTCACCATCTCCTCCACCTCGAGCCGGTCGCCGTCGTCGAGCACCCAGGTCTCGTGCTCGCCCTCCATCGCCAGGCAGGCGGCGACGGTCGGCAGGAGCACGTCCAGGTGCTCGTTGTAGGTGGCGATGAGCACGGTGACCGACGGCGGCGGCCCGGGGCGGGGCGCCGGCACGGTCGCCGGGGCGACGGTCCAGGTGGTCATCACGAACAGCAGCAGGGCGAGGCCGCCGTAGACCTCGAGCGCCAGGAACGGCACCCCCAGCCAGAGCGCCGGCCCCTCGGGCAGCGTGGCCAGCAGCCGCCAGGTGAGGTAGCCAGCGGTCGCCAGGACGGCGGCGACGGCCACGGCGCGCACGCCGAGGAGCCGCAGGGCGCTCTCCGGCGCCGGAACGGCGTCCCGGGTCCCGCTGGGGCGGCCCAGCGCCGCCCGTTCGATGCTCACCCCGAGGGAATCGACATCTCCCCGCGGCGCGCACATCCCCCCGAGGGGTGAGATCGACCCGCGTGCTCAGCCGGAGGTGACGCGGAGCCGGGCAGCGGTCCGATCGGCCATGTCCGCGAACTCGGCCCCCTCGTGCAGCAGCGTCCACGCCATAACCAGTTCCACCGCCGAGGGCACAGCGGCCACGTCGACGACTGCCGGCGGCGCCACGAGGTGCCGGACGCTCTCGACGAGCAGCCCGTCCCCGGGGCCACCGGCCTGCCGCTCCACCCGCCGGACGCGCAGCGCCGGGCCCGCCGGCAGCGCCACCAGGTCGACCTCGGGAGGGGCCAGCCCACGCCCGACCGTGGCGCGTTCCTGCTCGGCGAGCTCCGCCAGCCCGGTGGTGAGCCGGTACCGGTCCGCGCGGAGGGTGGCGAGGACGCCGTACCGGGGATCGGGGATCCAGAGCGCGGCCAGGTCGGGGGTTCCCTCGCGCAGGGCGGTGGCCAGCGACAGCACCTGTTCGCCGAGCGTTCCCGCCGCGGCGCCGTGGACGCCGAGGCCGTCGCAGACCGCCTGCGTCCAGGCGGCGACGGCCCCGGAGCGCGGCAGCCACACCCAGCCCGCGCCGGACGGCTCGACCCGGTAGGTCCAGTCCTGGACGGCGCCGGTCACGGGAGCCACCGGAAGGAGCCGGCGACGGCGTCGAACAGCGCGGTCAGCGGCTCGAGCAGCTCCAGCAGCGGCGTCGAGAAGCTCAGCAGCACGTAGCCGCCGCCGGGCATCGGGTGCTGGTACTGCACCACCGCCGTCTCCAGCAGCCGGCCGTCCGGTGCCGGTGCCTGCGTCCGGCGGCGCAGGCGGGCCACGGGGCCGGCCGCGAGCTCCACCACCTCGGCGGCCGCCCCCGCTCCCCCCGCGGCGAGGAAGGCCGCCTCCGCGGCGCCCGGCCGGTCCCCCGCCGGGCGCGGGGGGACGACGCCCACCGCCAGGGCGCACGCGATCGGCGGGGCGCCGTCCTGGAGCACCGGGAGGTGCACCTCGACGGTGTGGCTGTCGCTCCGGGCGGCGGCCGCGCCGTGCAGCGCGCGCGCCACCTGCGGCATCAGCCGGTCGCGGTCGGGCCGGCCCCGGGTGACCGCCCGGGCGATCCGGCGGACGTCCGCGTCCCGCTGCGCGTCGTCCAGGACCCGGATCCGCGCCCAGTCGCCGGGCACCGCGAACGTGAAGTCCCGGGGGCGGAGCGCCGTGGTCACCGTCCGGACCCGACGGGGGTGCGGGGTCCGTGGCCGCGCAGCTCCTCGCCGATCGCGCGGCCGGTGGCGGCGCTCCCGGCACCGGCCGAGGAGAGCACCGCGGCGTCGGCGAGGAACTGGCTGCGCTGCCCCGTCCGGACCACGGGGGCGGCGGTGGTCGCGGGGTGGACCGTCGGGGAGCGACCGGAGGTCACGTCGCGGAACAGCCCCGACGGGCGGTAGGCCTCGGCCCACTCCCCGCGGGTGGGCACCCAGCCGGACGGCCGGCGGGCTCGGGAAGTGAGCGCGCCGGGCACGGACCCGCCGGCCGGGACGGCCTGGTCCCGCACCGCCTGCCGGGCCTGCCGGCGGGTCATCCCCGAGGCGCGCAGGTGCTGCACCAGCGAGGGGCGGGCCAGCCCCCGGGTGCCGGTGGCGACCGCCCGGCCGGCCAGCGCGAAGGCACGGCCCACCCCGAAGGTGAGGACGCCCACCGCGTCCCACAGCACGTCCGACAGCTCCGCCCGGCCCGCCGCGTGCAGCACGGTGTTCCCCGCCAGGGAGACGGCCCCGGTGACGAACGCCAGGCCCGCGAACGCCGCGGAGAACGGCTGCAGCCCCGGGATGGCCAGCAGGAAGAGCGCGACGAGCCCGAAGATCGCCGAGAGCTTCCCGGCCCAGCCCGTGACGACGGCGACGACGTCCAGCACGTCGTCCCAGAAGCTGTCCGCGAGGTGGTCGCTGGCGCCCAGGACGTCGTCGATGGCGTCGGCCGCGGCGCTCCCCGCCGCCTGCCACTCGGCCTCCAGCGCCGCGAGCTCCTCGTCGGCCGCCCGGATGCCGGCGGTGGCGGCCGCGGCATCGTCGTGCGCCCGGCGTTCGGCGATCGGATCGGGCTCCGGCAGCGCCGCGGCGCGTTCCCTCGCCCGCCAGGCGGCATCCCGGGCGTCCTCTGCCCGCTGGGCGCGCGCGAGGACCGTGTCGGCGCCCGCCTGGACGTCGTCGAGCGTGCGCGCGTAGGCGGCGAGCGCGTCCGCCGTGCCCTCGTACCGGTCGAGGGCCTGCTCGATCGTCCCGGCCACCTCGGCGGTCCGCTCGCGGAAGGCCCGGCCGGCGTCGGACTCCCAGGTCGTCGCGCTGTCGTGGATGGTGCGGAGCGCCCTGGCCGCCGTGGTGATCGCCGCCGCCGTGTCGGCGTACCGCCGGGCGAGCCGGGCGATCGCCGCGGGGTCGCCGCCGACCGGGTCCGAGGGGCGCAGCGGCGACCAGTCACGCGGGCGGCTCACCGCTCACCGGCCAGGGCGGCGACCAGCTCGGTCTCGATCCGCTCGTACACCTCGGCGGCGTCCTGGGCGGCCTGGCCGAGGCCCTCGACCAGCCCGGCCATCTCCGTCCGCCGGCGGTCCCAGTTGCTGCCGAACTCCCGCAGCCGGTCGCGCAGCCGGTCGTGCGCGATGACGTCGCTGCCGACGTCCGCCGTGTCCCGCGCGCCGTCGAACTCCCGGTGGACGACCAGCAGGGCACGGCCGGCGTCGCGCAGGACCGGGGTCTCCACCTCGAGGCCGTCAGTCACGACGCGGACCCTAGGCGGATCCGGCTCGGGTCCGGATCCGTTGTCCACAGGCAGCTCAGGCGGTGCGGGGGCCCTCCCAGAGGTCGATGCCGGCGTCCACGGCGTGCCGGTCGATCGCGGCGAGCTCGTCCTCGGTGAACCCGAGGTTCTCCAGCGCGCCGACGTTCTGCTCCAGCTGCGCCACGCTGCTGGCCCCGATCAGCACGGTGGTCATCCGCTGGTCCCGCAGCGCCCAGGCAAGCGCCATCTGGGCCAGCGACTGCCCGCGCTGCTGCGCCATGTCGTCGAGCGCCCGGACGTGGGTGAGCGCCTGCTCGGTGAGCAGGTCCGGCGAGAGCGACTTGCCCTGACTGGCACGCGATCCCTCCGGGACGCCGCCGAGGTACTTGTCGGTGAGCATGCCCTGCGCCAGCGGCGAGAAGGCGATGCACCCGGCCCCGACGTCGGCGAGGGTGTCGAGCAGGTCCTCCCGCTCGATCCAGCGGTTGAGCATCGAGTAGGACGGCTGGTGGATCAGCAGCGGCGTCCCCAGGTCGGCGAGGATCGCCGCCGCCCGGCGGGTCTGCTCCGGCGAGTACGACGAGATGCCCGCGTAGAGGGCCCTCCCGGAACGGACGGCGGTGTCCAGCGCCCCCATCGTCTCCTCCAGCGGCGTCGTGGGGTCGGGCCGGTGGCTGTAGAAGATGTCGACGTACTCCAGGCCCATCCGCCGCAGCGACTGGTCCAGGCTGCTCAGCACGTACTTCCGCGAGCCGCCGCCCTGGCCGTACGGGCCGGGCCACATGTCGTAGCCGGCCTTCGTGCTGATGACCAGCTCGTCGCGGTAGGGCCGGAAGTCGTCCCGGAGGTGCCGGCCGAAGTTGCTCTCGGCCGAGCCGTAGGGGGGCCCGTAGTTGTTCGCGAGGTCGAAGTGCGTGATGCCCAGGTCGAACGCCCGGCGGAGGATGGCGCGCTGACGGTCGAACGGGACGTCGTCGCCGAAGTTGTGCCAGAGGCCCAGGCTGATCGAGGGGAGGTCCAGGCCGCTGCGCCCGGTGCGGCGGTAGGGCATGGACTCGTAGCGGTCGTCGGCAGCGTAGTAGGCCATCGCTGCATCCTGTCCGACCGCCCGCTCCCCCGCCCACCGGCCCCGTAGCCTCGTCCGGCGCGGTCGCCGCCGCTAGGCTGGGCGGCGCCGTCCCCGCCTCACCCCAGGAGTGCCCGTGCTGCTGCGCCTGATCGGTCTGCTGCTGGTCGTCTGGCTGGCGCTGTCGATCATCGGGGCGCTGATCGAGGGGCTGTTCTGGCTGCTGCTCGTGGGCGTCGTGCTCTTCCTGGCCACCGCCGCCTACGGCTGGTTGAAGGGCAGCAGCAAGGTCTGACCGGGCCGGTCAGTCCCCGTCTGCGTCGCCGCCGGCTCCGTCGGCGTACGGCAGCTGATCGGTGCGCCGGTCCACCGGTGGCAGTTCCGGCACCGGCTGCCCGGCCACCTGCTCGGCGGGAGCGACGCGGACGCCGGCCTCCAGGTCGTCCAGTCCGATGGCGTAGCGGTTCTCCGTCATGGGCGCACCCTCCACCCCGGCGACCGGATCGTCCAGACCGGCCCGCGCCGTGCCCGGCGTGGCCGCACCCCTCTGACGTCGGCGGCTCCCGGCCGGCACCGCCAGGGGGGTCAACCGCCGGTCGGCGCCCGCTGGGGCACGGCGACGCTGAGGAGGACGACGCTGTCCTCGTCGGCGTGCAGGCTGTGCCGGCGATCGGGGATGGGACCTGTCTCCAGCGCGCCCAGCTCCACGGCGTCCTCCCCGGAGACGAGCCGGACCTTCCCGCGCAGGACCAGCAGGCTGGCCGGGCCGGGGCTCTCGTGCTCGGCGAGCTGCTGGCCCCGCACCAGGGCGATCACGGTCTGCCGCAGCCCGTCGACGGGGTGCGGCAGGGTGCGCGCGGCGCGCTGGGCCTTCCCCGCCGCTGCGTCGGCGAGCAGCTCGGCGGCCAGCCGTTCCAGGTCCAGGGGTCGTCGGTCGTCCACGGGCCCCATCGTGCGCCGGCGTCCCGAAGGCGACCGCGCTCGCCTGGTCGCCCACGTCACCCGCCGGTCGCGGACATGGGGCGGGTGGGCGGCAGGAAGCTGGGGTCGTCGATGCCGTGGCCGGGCAGCTTGCCCAGGGTGGCGATCCGCCACCGGTCGGCCAGCTCGGTGTCGGTGGCGCCGTCGCGCATCACGGTGCGCAGGTCGGACTCCTCGCGGGCGGACAGGCAGTTGCGGATCTGCCCGTCGGCGGTGGCCGGGTGCGGTCGCAGGCTCCGCAGAACGAGCGGGCCACCGAGGCGATCATCCCGGAGGTGGCCGGGCCGCCGTCGGCAGCCAGATCCGGCGCACCCACCGCGGGCGGGTCCACACCCGCGTAGCGACGACCCGGGCGCCTCCCGGGTGACCCCCGTCGTCGGAACTCCGAGGCGATCGGCGCGGCGCGGGAAATGGTGCGGTGCGCGCCTCTCCCGCCAGGTCGGCCGCGGTCGCCGCCTCATTTCTCGCGGGCTGCGAGTAATGACCGGACGCGAGCGCGCATGCGATGATCGACGACGTTCCCCACCCGAATGGACGGCAGAACGGGGGCGGCGCTGCAGAATGGCGCCGCACTCCACGTCCGACCGCGTCGGGAATGGTCGGCCCACCGGCGGCGGAACGAGGAGAGATGTCCGATCTCGGCAGTCTGGTGAATGCCTGCCTGATGCCCGGGTTCGCCGGTCCGGACGTTCCCGGGTGGGTGCTCGACGCGCTCGGCGACGGGCTCGCCGGGGTCTGCCTCTACGGGCAGAACCTGACCGCCGGTGGCGCCGACGGGCAGGTGGCCCGCCTCGGCGGCGCGGTGCGCGCGGCGCGGCCGGACGCGCTCGTCGCCGTCGACGAGGAGGGCGGGGACGTCACCCGGCTGGAGTACCGGACCGGCAGCAGCTACCCGGGCAACCTGGCCCTCGGCGTGCTCGACGACGAGGAGGTGACCGCGGGGGTCGCCGCGGCCATCGGCGCGGACCTCCGGCGCGCCGGCGTGAACGTCGACCTGGCGCCGTCGGTGGACGTCAACAGCGACAGCCGCAACCCGGTCATCGGGGTGCGCGCCTTCGGCGCCGATCCCGGGCTCGTCGCCCGGCACGGGGCGGCCTACGTGCGCGGCCTGCAGTCGACCGGCGTCGCCGCGGCCGCCAAGCATTTCCCCGGGCACGGGGCGACCACTGTCGACTCGCACCTGGACCTCCCGGTCGTCGACGTGGACGAGGCGACGTTCCGCCGCCGCGAGCTGCCGCCGTTCGTCGCGGCGATCGAGGCCGGCGCCCGGCTCGTGATGACCTCGCACGTCGTGTTCCCCGCCCTCGACGCGGCCCCCGCCACGCTGAGCCGCCGCCTGCTGGTCGACCTGCTGCGCACCGAGCTCGGTTTCCGCGGCGTGGTCGTCACCGATGCGCTCGACATGGCCGGGGTGCGGGCGGCGCACGGCATCCCACGCGCCGCGGCGCTGTCACTGGCCGCCGGCGCCGACCTGCTCCTCGTGGGCGCCGAGGACGGCGAGGAGCACTGCGCCGCCATCCGCGAGGCGGTCGCCGGGCACCTGCGCGATGGCACGCTGACCGAGGACCGGCTGCACGAGGCCGCGGGCCGGGTGGCCGGGCTGCGTCGTGAACTGGCCTCGGCCCCGACCGTCGACGTCGGTGACGCGCCCGCCGACATCGGTGTGCGGACGGCCCGGGCGGCCCGACGGGCCCGCGACCTGCGGCAGCTGCCCGCGCCCGCGCTGGTGGCCGAGCTGCGGGCGGAGGCGAACATGGCGGTCGGCGCGGCCGGGTGGAGCCTGGCCGACCCGTTGCGGGAGCTCGGGCACCTCGACGCCCTGGTGACGGTCACGGACGGCGGCCCCACCCCCGACGCGGTCGCCGGTGCAGCGGCCGGCCGGCCGCTGGTCGTGGCGGTCCGGGACGCGTACCGGAGCCCGTGGCAGGAACGCTGGCTGCGCCGGCTGGCGCAGCTGCGGCCCGATGCGGTCACCGTCGCGCTCGGCATGCCCGACGACCTCGCGCTCGTGCCCGGGCCGGCCGTCGCCGTCCACGGCGCCTCCCGCGCCTGCACCCGGGCTGCGGCCGAGGCGCTGGTCGGCCGGTGACCGGGCGCGGGATCTCGACGCTGCTGCGCGGCGGCCGGAAGGTCGACGCCGACGGCCGGGTGGACGGCTTCTGGGTGCTCTTCCGGGGCGACACGATCGCCGCGGCCGGCACCGGGGAAGCGCCGGCCGCCGACCGGGTCGTCGACCTGGCCGGCGCCTGGCTGACCCCCGGGTTCGTCGACCTGCACGTCCACGGCGGCGGCGGGTACACCGCGGAGGACGGCCCCGACGGCATGCGCCGGGCGCTGGAGGTGCACCGCGCGCACGGCACGACCCGCTCGCTGATCAGCCTGGTCGCCGCGCCCGTGGAGCGTCTGGAGGCCTCCCTCGCCGCGATCGCCGACCTGGCCCGGTCCGACGAGCGGGTGCTCGGCGCGCACCTGGAGGGGCCGTTCCTGGCGGCGTCCCGGTGCGGGGCGCACGACCCCGGGCACCTGCGCCCACCGGCACCCGACGTCGTCGAGCGGCTGCTGCGCGCCGCCCGCGGCGCGCTGCGCTCCGTCACGATCGCCCCCGAGCTGCCCGGTGCGCTCGACGCCGCGCGCCGCCTCACCGCGGCCGGGGTCACCGTGGCCGTCGGGCACACCGAGGCCGACATGGCGTGCACCGCCCGGGCGTTCGACGCGGGCGCCCGGGTGCTCACCCACGCCTTCAACGCGATGCCCGGCCTCGGGCACCGCTCCCCCGGGCCGGTCGGCGCCGCGCTCGCCGACCCCCGGGTGACGCTGGAGGTCGTGCTCGACGGGCACCACGTCCACCCGTCGGTCGTGGGGCTGCTGTTCGCCGGGGCGCCCGCCCGGGTGGCCCTGGTCTCCGACGCGATGGCGGCGGCGGGCACCGGAGACGGCCGCTACCGCCTGGGCGGGGCCGACGTCGAGGTGCGCGCCGGCCGCGCGGTGCTGGCGGGCACCGACACGCTGGCCGGCTCGACGCTCACGCTGGACCGTGCGCTGCGTACCGCCGTGGCGGACGTCGGGCTGGACCCGGTCGTCGCCGTGACAGCGCTGACCCGCACGCCGGCGCGCGCCCTCGGCCTCGGCTCCCGGATAGGCCGGCTGGCGCCGGGCTCCGTGGCCGACGCCGTGGTGCTGGACGACGACTGGTCGGTGCGCGCGGTCTGGGCGGCCGGCCGTCCGGTCCGCTGACTCACCCGCCGGAGCCGGCCGGCTTGTGGGCGTGCGTGTGGCGGTAGTAGTCGGCCAGGCGCAGCCGGGAGGCCGCCGCCTCGTCGACGAACACGGCGGCCCGCGGGTGCAGCTGCAGCACCGACGCCGGGCACATGCTGCTCAGCGGGCCCTCCACCGCCGCGGCGACGGCGTGGGCCTTGCGCTCCCCCTGCGCCACGAGCAGGAGCTCGCGGGCCTCGAGGATGGTGCCCAGCCCCTGGGTGAGGCAGTGCATCGGCACCTCGTCGGGGGAGGCGAAGAAGCGGGCGTTGTCGGCGCGGGTGCGCGGCGCCAGCGTCTTGACCCGGGTGCGTGAGGCGATGGACGACGTCGGCTCGTTGAACCCGATGTGCCCGTTGGTGCCGATGCCGAGGATCTGCAGGTCGATGCCGCCGGCCGCGACGATCGCCCGCTCGTAGCCGGCCGCCGCCTCGGCCAGGTCGGCCGCGCGGCCGTCGGGCACGTGCACCCGGGCCGGATCCAGCCCCAGCGGCCGGGTGACGGTCCGCCGGATGACCGAGGCGTAGCTCTCCGGGTGCTCGGGCGGGAGGCCGACGTACTCGTCGAGGGCAAAGCCGCGGACGCCGGAGACGTCGAGCTCACCGGCGGCGACCTGACGGGCGAGCTCGGCGTAGAGACCGAGCGGCGAGGACCCGGTGGCCAGACCCAGCACCGCGTCGCGGCGCCTCCGGACGACGGCTGCGACCCGGGCCGCAGCCTCCCGGGCCACGTCGTCCGGGCCGGGCAGGATCACGACCTCCATGCGTCAGGATCCCACCGGCTCGACCACACCGGGCACCCCGCCGCGGGCGCACACCGCCGCACCCACCGGTGCCACCGGGAGGTCGCGGGGCACCAGCTGCACCCGCTCGGGGACGGCGAGGCTCTGCAGGAACGCCGACCCCGCGGCCTGGCGCCCGGCGGCGGCCACCACCGCGTCCAGCAGCGGCGGGCCGACGTCGGCCACCCCGCCGCCCAGGACGACGTGCTCGACGTCGCAGGTGAGCACGAGCAACCGCACCGCCGTCGCCACGGCGTCGGCGAACCGGTCCCGGACCACGACCGCCCGGCGGTCCCCCGCCGCGGCGGCGGCGAAGAGGTCGGCGGCCGCCGGCCGCGCGGACCGGACGGGCCACGCGAGGTCCAGGGCGGCGCCGGAGGCGTACAGCTCCAGGCAGCCCAGCTGACCGCACGGGCAGCGGTGCCCGGCCGGGTCGTACGGGAGGTGGCCGATCTCGCCGGCCGCGCCGTGCCGCCCGCGCCGGAGCTCGCCGCCGAGCAGCAACCCCGCGGCCACGCCGGTGCCCAGGGCCAGCAGCGCCAGGTCCCCCGGCAGCCCCAGCAGCCGGGCGGCGCCCACGGCCGCGGCGTTCAGGTCGTTCTCCAGGACGACGGGAACCCCGTCCAGGCGGGCGGCGAGCACCGGCGCCAGGTCGACCCCGCGCTCGTGGATCCCCAGGTTGACCGCGTAGGACAGCCGCCCGGTGGCCGGGTCGACCAGCCCCGGCACCCCGGCGCCGACCCCCGCCAGCGCCCGCGGCGCCACGCCGGCATCGGCGCACAGCCGGCGCACCACCTCCTCGGCGGTGTCGACGACGCCGGGCACACCCGGGCGGGTCGGCACCCGCAGGGTCCGCAGCACGTCCCCGTCGGGGCCCAGGAGCACGCCCAGGACCTTCGTCCCCCCGATGTCGAGCCCGACCGAGCAGCTCCGAGCGCCGGACCGGTGCGCGCTCACCCCTTCACCGCCCCGGCCACCAGCCCGGCGCTCATCCGCTTCTGCACGAACAGGAAGAACACGATGACCGGCACGGAGATGAGCGTGGCCCCGGCCATGACGACGCCCCAGTCCGTGGCCCGGTTGGCCTCCACCAGGCCCTGCAGCCACAGCGGGAGGGTCCGCTGGTCGGGATCGGTCATGACCACCAGGGCCAGCGTGTACTCGTTCCAGGCCTGCAGGAACCCGTAGACACCGGCGGCGACGAGGCCGGGCGCCAGCAGCGGGAAGGTGATGCGGAAGAAGGCCCCGGTGCGCGAGAGACCGTCCATCATCGCGGCCTCCTCCAGCTCCAGCGGCACCCCGGCGACGAAGCCCCGCAGCATCCACACGGTGAACGGCACGATCGCCGCCACGTAGACGATGGTGAGCCCCAGGACCGCGTTCACCAGGCCCCAGCTGTCCAACATCTGGTACTGGGAGATGAACAGTCCCTCGGCCGGGATCATCTGCACCACGAGAACCGTGAGGATGAACGACCGGCGCCCGCGGAAACGGAATCTGCTGATCGCGAGCGCACCCAGGAATGCGAACAGGATGGCGACGACGAGGGTGAGGCCGGTGACCGCCAGCGACACCTTGAAGGCAGCGTAGAAATCAGGGTTCGTCAGCACGTTCCGGAAATTCGACAGGGTGCCCCCGAATGGCAGGAACGACGGCTCGCCGGTACGCATCCGATTCGTCGGCAGGAATGCGCTGTTGACCATCCAGTAGATTGGGAAGACCCACACCAGCGCGACGGCGACGGCGAGCAGGCCGAGCAGCCGCCGCCCCGTCCCGCCGCCGCGGGTGCGCCGCCGGGCGGGTGCGGGGGCACCCGTGTGCGCGGGGCTCACACCTCCTCCTTCAGCATCCGGCGGATGTAGAAGACCGTGAGCACGAAGGTGATGACCAGCATGATCGTGGCCATGGCTCCGGCCATCGAGAACTCCTTCGCCAGCGAGTAGATGTAGGTGCCGAGCAGGTGGGTCTCCCGGGTCGGTGCCCCGGCCCGCTGCAGGACGTGGATCTGGGTGAAGACCCGCAGGTCCCAGATCACCTGGAGCAGGGCGACGACGAGCAGCACGGGCGCCACCATGGGCAGCGAGAGGTGGCGCAGCCGCTGCCAGGCGTTGGCGCCGTCGAGCTGCGCGGCCTCCACGCACTCCTCGGGCACCTGCAGCAGCCCGGCGTAGACGGTGAACACCACGAAGGGCACCGACATCCAGACGACGATGACGGTCGCCACGAGGTAGAACGAGGCCGGCTCGATGATCCAGGAGTGGTGGCGCATCCCGGCCATGCCCAGCGGCTCGGCGAGCAACCAGTTGATCACCCCGTACTGCGAGTCGAACAGCCACTGCCAGACCGTCATGGTGGCGAGCACCGGCGTCCCCCAGGCCAGCAGCAACCCGACCTGGAGAGTGATGCGGGGACCGCGGCCCACCCGGGTCAGGAGGACCGCCAGGGCGATGCCGACCAGCATCGTCAGCGCCGCGTTGACCAGGCAGAACAGCACGGACCGCCCGATCACGCCCCAGACGTAGGGGTCCGACAGCAGCTCCGTGTAGTTGCGCAGCCCCACCCACTCGGCCGGCCGGCCGAACTGCTGGGCCAGCCCGTACTCCTGGAACGAGAGCACGAACTGCCGCACCAGCGGGTATCCGAGGCCGACCGCGACGGGGACCAGCGCGGGCACCAGGAGCAGGTAGGGCCCCAGGCGGGAGCGCAGCGACCGGCGCCGCCGCGGGCCGGGCGCGGCCGCCGGAGCCGGGTGGACCGGTGGGACGGCGGCGCGCGGCGGTGCCGGCGGGAGCACCGCCGCGGGGGACGTGCGGGATGTGGACACGGTTCCTCCGGGGCGTGGGAGCGGGGGCGCGGCCGCCGCGGTCGGCGGGCGGTCGGGCCCCCGCCCCGGATCACAGGGTCAGGCGAGCGTGTCCGTGATCAGCTGGTCGGCCCGCGCCGCCGCCTCCGCCGGATCGGCACCGGAGGCGATCTGCTGGAAGAAGTCCTCCAGGATGCGGTTGGCCTCCACGTCGGCCCACTTCTCCGCCGGCGGGGTCAGCTTGGCGTCGAGGGCGGCAGCGAGCGCCGCCTCGGCGTAGACGTCGTCGCCGAGGGCGTCGGCGTACTCGCTGTTGCCCGGGATCAGGCCGTTCTCGGCGAGCATCGTCTGGTACTCCTCGCTGAAGATGATCCGCAGCAGGTCGCGGGCCGCCTCCTGGTTCCCCGACTTCGCCGGGATGGCGATGTTGGAACCACCGGCGAAGACAGTGGCCGGCTCCCCCGCCGTCGGCCCGGGGAGCGGGAAGATCCCGGTCTTCTCCTCGTTGCAGGCCTGCTGCTCGGCGAGCGCGGCCTGGGCCGCCTCCGACTCGTCGTCGGGGTCGACGCCCTGGTTGCACTCGGGCAGGTCGATGCTCCAGCGGGCCCACGTCGGGGCGGAGAACATCGCCGCCTCGCCGTTGTTGAACGGCACCCAGGGCTCGGCCGAGTCGGCGTCGCGCGGGGCGTTCGTCGCGTTCGCGAACAGCTCCTGGACCTGGGCCAGCCCCTCCTGCGACTCGGGGCTGGACAGCGCGCCGACCCACCGGTCGCCGTCCTGCTCGGCGAGGCTCCCGCCGGCGCTGTAGATCCAGGCGATGCCGTTGTACCAGTCCTGGCCGGGGAACCAGAAGCCGGAGAAGTTCGGCGTGCCTGCGGGGTTGGCCTCCTGCAGCGCGACGGCCGCGGCGCCGAACTCCTCGAGGGTCTCCGGCACCTCGACGCCGGCCTGCTGGAAGAGGTCCTTGCGGTAGAACACCGCACGCGCGCCGGAGTAGTACGGCACCGCGTACACGTCGCCGTCCACCGTGCCGGCCTCCACGAAGCCCTCGAGCAGGTCGTCACCGCCCAGCTCGTCGACCAGGTCGCTGATGTCGGAGAAGGCGCCGGCGTGGGTGAAGGTCGGGCTCTGGGTGTTGCCGATCTCCACGACGTCGGGCGTCTGCCCCTCCGAGGACAGCGCCGTCTGCAGGCGCGGCACCAGGCCGCTCCAGTCCTGCTCCTCGATGACCAGCGTCATGCCCTCGTGCTCGGCCTCGAACGTCTCGACCAGGTAGTCGCGCAGCTCCTGGGGGGTGTCGGAGCCGGCCAGCCACAGCCGGATCTCCTCCGAGCTCCCCGCCTCGGCCTCGTTCCCACCGCCGCAGGCGGTCAGCGCCAGCAGCAGGCCGACGCTCGCGGCGGCGAGCCCGCTCGTGCGTACCCTCGTCATGTTGGGGTTCCTTCCTGGTGCACAGGCGGTGCCGGACAGCGCCGCCACAGGGGTGTGGTCCTCCGACTTGCAACTGGCCGGCTCGGGGTCGTCACGTGACCCCGAGCTGGCCGGACAGCACGAGGACCGCGGCCCCGGACAGGGCCCCGTCCTCGCCGAGCGAGGTCATCCGCAGCTGCAGGGAGCTGCTGACGACGGGCATGGTGCGTTCGTGGAGGGTGGCGAGCGCCGCTTCGCGCAACGGGCCGTCGAGGAGTTCACGGGGTCCGCTGAGCACCACCTCGGACAGGTTGAGCGCGCTGACCACCGGGGCCAGGACGATGCCCAGGCGCCGCCCCACGGCGCCGAGGGCCACCGCCGCGCCCGGGGCGTCCAGGCCCTCGATCCGCCGGCGCAGCGCCGGTACCGAGAGCACCGTCTCCAGGCAGCCGCGGCGCCCGCACGCGCACGGGAGCGGGCGACCGAGCGGAGCGCCGTCGATGTCGTCGCGCTCGTCGACGGCGGTGACGTGGCCGATCTCCCCCGCCGCGTGCTCGTGGCCCTGCACCAGGCCGCCGTCGAGCACGATCCCGGCCCCGACACCGCCCCCGACGGTCAGCACCAGCAGCCCGCCGCCGGAGGCGCCGCCGTAGGTGAACTCGCCGAGGGCCGCGGTGTTGGCGTCGTTGGCGACGTGCACGGGGACACCGAGGTCGGCGCCGAGCCGATCAGCCAGCGGCAGGTCGTACCACTCGCGGTTGGGCGCCTGCAGCACCCGGCCGGAGGGGTCGATGACGCCCGGCGAGCCGACGCCGACCCCGAGCACGGGGCGGGTGGCGACCACCACGAGGTCGCGGCACAGCGAGGTCAGCGCCGCCACGGCCGCCGCCCCGGTCCGCCCCTCGACCCGGGTCGTGCGGCGCTGCAGCAGTGCGCCGGAGAGGTCGAGCACCGCGCCGTGCATCCGCTCGTCGTCGGCCAGGTCGACGGCGACGATCTGGAACGCGTCGGTGCGGACCCCCAGCAGCGTGCCGGGCTTGCCCGGGCGCCCCTCCGCCCGGGCGCCGAGCTCGGCCACCAGGCCCTCGGCCATCAGGGAGGCGACGAGGTCGGAGATGGTGACCCGGGTCAGCCCGGTGGCCCGCGCCAGGTCGGCCCGTGAGCCGGGCCCGGCGTGGAACAGGTGCTGCAGCACCATGGAGCGGTTGTGCGCACGCGCGTGTTCTGGAAGGACCTTCGCGGTCGCCCGTCGCAGGCGCCCCTGGCGCGTCGTGTCCCGCATCACACTCACATTTGTTAGGACACCGTCCTTACATTCCTCTGTCAAGGGCCGGCGCCGCCGTGACCGGACCGTGACCTGCGCCGATCACTACAGCCCCGCCGCGCTCCGTCCGATGGAGAACGGGTGCGACGACGACCGCCCGCCCTGGCCCTGACCGCCCTGACCGTCAGCGCCCTGCTCGGCACCTCGGCCTGCACCACCGCCGACGGGAGCACCGAGGCGGCGACCGGGGTGGCGTGCCCGGCCGCGGAGCTGACCCGGCCGGGCGCCGGGGACGGGGTCTACCTGGGGGTGAACCTCGACTGGGGTGCCGCGACGCTGGCCGAGCACGGCACCGCCCTCGGCTCGCGCCCCGCCGTCGCCGTCTCGTTCACCGGCTTCCCCTTCTCCGCCGCCGACGAGCGCAACCTCGACGCCGCCGTCGAGCAGGTGCGGGACGGCGGCGGCCTGCTGCTGCTCACCCTCGAGCCGCACGACGGGCTGGCGGCGGTCACCGACGGCGTGACCGCGGACCTGGCCGAGCGGCTGGCCGGCTACAACGGCCGCGGGGTGCCCGTCGTGGTCCGGTTCGCCCACGAGATGAACGGCTCCTGGTATGCCTGGGGGCAACAGCCGGCGGCCTACGTCGAGGCGTTCCGGCGGCTCGCCGCCGCCGTCCACGCCGGGGCTCCGGGGTCGGCGGTCATGTGGGCGCCCAACTACGGCGGCGGCTACCCGTTCACCGGGGGCGCCCACGCCGCCACGCCCGATGACGTCGCGGCGCTGGACACCGACGGCGACGGCGTGCTGTCGGCGGCCGACGACCCCTACGCCCCGTACTGGCCGGGCGAGGACGCCGTGGACTGGGTGGGAATGTCGCTCTACCACTGGGGCGACGCCCACCCGTGGGGCGAGAACGAGGTGCCCGAGCCGGGCAAGTTCCTCGCCCAGCTGACCGGCACCTACGTCGGCCGGGGCGGCGACGACCGGGGGCTACCGGACTTCCACGCCGACTACGGCGAGCGGTACGGGAAGCCGGTGGCCGTGCCCGAGACGGCGGCCTTCTTCGCCCCGGGCGGCGGCGGCGCCGACGAGCTGGCCGTCAAGCAGGCCTGGTGGCAGCAGCTGTTCGATCCGCAGCTGGCCGAGCAGCTGCCCCGGCTGGCGATGGTGAACTGGTTCGAGTGGGCCAAGGACGAGCCGGAGGTCGGCGGCCGGGTGGACTGGCGGGCGACCGGCTCGCCGCGGGTCCGCGAGGCATTCCTGGCCGACATCCCCGGCTGGGCCCTGGATGCCACCGACGTCCCCCGCTGCGGCGGCTGATCCGGCAGCCGGCAGCACCGCCCGCCGGGCGCGCAGCATCCCGCACACGACGAGGGCGCAGCACAGCCCGACGCCGGCCGAGAGCCACACCATGGGCTGGTCGAGGCACCAGCCGTAGCCGGCCCACGAGGCGCACGCCCCGGAGCCGAGCCACCACCGCGCGGGCGAGAGGCCGGAGAGGTCCTGGGTGCGGTCGCGCAGGAGGCTGAGCGGCTGGGGCAGCGCGGCCGCCCCGCCCACCGCGGAGGCGACCCCGCCGAGCAGCGCCGTGGCCGCCGCCGGATCGGCGCCGAGCAGCACGGTGCCGGCCAGCCCCCCGCCAGCCAGGGCGGCGAGGACGGCGGCGCCGGACGCGGTGCGCGCCAGCGCCCGCCCCGCCCGCAGCCGCGGCTGGGTGACCAGCAGCGCCGCGAGGACCGCGGTGTTGCCGGCGCCGACGACGGCGTTGGACAGGATCTGCACGCGGTCGCCGGTGAGCAGGCCGATCGACAGCCAGCAGAGGTTGAGCGCGACGGCGAGCCAGGCGCTGGTGGGTGAGAGGCCGAGGGTGCGACGGTGCCGGCAGGAGAGCCAGACCTGGGGCCAGACGACGGCGATGCTGAGGGTGGCCGCGAGGATGCCGAGAGCGGCGGACATGGTGGAGCGGGAATCCGTTCGGAGTCGGTGCGAGAAGGTGGCCACCGGCGAGGAGCTGCGCGGGACCCGGCTCGGGGGCGCTCGTCGGTGAGCGGCATCGGCGGGGGCGGGAGGTGGCCGGAGACATCATCGGCGTTATGCATTCGTGACCCGACCGTGACCGGCCGGTTGCCTTCTGTGACCCTCGTCGCCCCGCCGTCGTCCTCCCGCGCCGCGCGACGGGTTCCGGCTCCCTAGGCTGGGCGGCCGTGACGACGCCGACCGAGACCGTCCGCGCCGCCGCCGGTTACCTGCGGTCGTGGCTGGACGCCCAGGCGCGGCACCGGCGGGTGCCCGGTGTGCAGGCGGCCGTCCGCCACGGCGGCGAACTGGTGCTGTCGGCAGCGGTCGGGGTCGCCGACGTCTCCACCGGCGCACCGCTGACCCCGGCACACCTGTTCCGCATCGCCTCCCACTCCAAGACGTTCACCGCGACCCTCGTGCTGCAGCTGGTCGAAGCCGGGCGACTGCGGCTCGACGACCCGATCGGCACGCACGTGCCGGAGCTGGCGGCAGCCGGCTCGCCGGTCGCCCGGGCGACCGTCCGCGAGTTGCTCGGGCACCAGGCCGGGATCACGCGGGACGGCGCCGACGCCGACTTCTGGCAGCTGGAGCAGCCCTTCCCGGACCGGGCAGGGGTGATCGGCGCGGCGTTGCGGGCCGGCCCGGTGCACCGGCGCAACGAGCACTTCAAGTACTCCAACATCGGGTACGCGCTCGTGGGCCTGGCGATCGAGGCCGTCACCGGGACCTCCTACGCCGACGCCGTCCGCACCCGGATCGTGGAGCCGCTCGGCCTGACCCGGACCGGGACCGACCTCGACGCGGCGCGGACCGGCGAGTACGTCAGCGGGCACACCGGGCTGCTCCTGGGTGAGGACGTCCGCGAGCCCCTCGGCCCCGCCGGCACAGGCGCCATGGCGGCGGCGACCGGGTTCTACTCGACGGCCGAGGACCTCGCCCTCTTCGGGGCGGCGCACGTGCTCGGCGACGAGCGACTGCTGACCGACGACTCGAAGCGGCTGATGCAGCGCCTGGAGTCGGTGGTCACCGCCTACGGGACCGAGGTGGGCCGGTACGGCGTCGGGATGGTGCTGACCACTGTGGGAGAGCGGCGCCTCGTCGGGCACAGCGGCGGCTTCCCCGGGCAGATCACCGTGACCTTCGTCGACCCGGCCGACGGGCTGGTGGTCAGCGTGCTGACGAACGCGATCGACGGACCGGCCGAGGAGCTGGCGACCGGGCTGGTGAAGCTGGTGGACGTCGCACTGCGCCCGCGGGCGACGGTGCCCGCACCGCCGCCCGGCGCCCCGCCGCCGTCGTCGTTCACCGGCCGGTTCGCCGGCCTCTGGGGAGTGCTCGACGTCGCCGAGCTCGGGGGCCGGCTGGTGCTCGTCCGGCCGACGTCCGCCGACCCCCTGCCGGGGGTCGAGGAGCTGGAGATCGTCGACGCCGACACCCTGCGGGTCGCCGCGCAGCCGGGTTTCGGCGCGGCCGGTGAGCTCGTCCCGCTGGAGCGGGACGCCGACGGCCGGGTGGTGTCGCTGCGGCTCGGCGGGGTGACGAACCGGCCGGTCGAGGAGTTCCGCCGCCGTCGCGCCGCCATGACCGGCCCGGCGTCGGGCCCCTAGGCGCTGAGCCCGGAGAACGTCGGCATCGCCTCCTCGCCGTCCCAGGTCACGCGGAAGGTGAAGGCCTCCTCCAGCGCCTCGCGGTACTGCTCGGCCTCGGCCTCGGTGATCTCACCGGCGGCCAGGACGTCGTCGACGGCCGGGCTCCACGACTCCACGAGCGCGTCGATCAGCTCCTGCGGGTCGACGCCGATGTCCTCGGCGACGGCGGCCAGGTTCTGCTCCTGCTCCTCCATCCGCACGTGCAGCTCGTCGTGGCTGATCGCCAGCACCTCGTCGAGCACGTCCTGCACGGGCTGGTGACCGCGGTGCAGGTCGAGGCTCCCGTCGCCGTAGGCCTCCTGGACCAGCGCGATGAGCTCGGCCTCCGTCGTCACGGAGTCGACGTCGACACCGCCCGGGCCACCACCGCCGCCGGGGCCGCCGCCGGCGAAGCCACTGCCGGCGGCTTCCTCGGCCGCGACGGAGGTGCTGGTCTCCGAGCTGGTCGCGGTGCCGGTGCTGCCGCACGCGGCGGCGATCGGGACGACGGTGGCGAGGAGGAGGGTGGCGATCGTCCTGCGGAGCTTCATCGTGGACTTCTCTCGGGTCGGGGAGCCGGTCGTGTACCAGGTTCGACGGCGGAACTCGACCACCCCTGGACGTCCGCTGGGAATGCGCTGGGAGAGGGTCCCGTTACGTTCCGCGACGTCTCCCAGCCGGTTCCGGGGCAGTTCCCAGCTTCGTCTCCGAGCCTCTGGGTCATGGCCCGCCCCCTCCGCCGCCGCACCCTCGCCGCGGCCGCCGCCCTCACCGGCGGCTCCGTGCTCCTGCTGCCCTCGACCGCCTCCGCGCACAGCCTGGACAGCAGCACGCTGTCCGTGCGGGTCGGGGAGGACCGGGCGGACGCCACGATCAGCATCGCGCTGGAGACCCTCGACGACGCGCTGGGCGCCGACCACGCGGCCGCGACCGACGCCGGCTCCTACGCCGACGTGCTCACCTACCTCGACGAGCACCTGGCCGTGACCGGCACCGACGGCACCGAGTGGTCCGAGACCTACGCCGAGCCGGTTCGGGAGACGGTCGAGGGCATCGACTCGATCAGCGTGGACGTCGCCCTCGACCCCGGGGCGGCCGATCCGTCGAGCTTCACGCTGGCCTACGACGCCGTCATCGAGACCGACAGCACCCACGAGGCCGTCGTCGTCCTGACCGACGCCGCCGGCGAGGTCTCCACCGCGGGGGTGCTCGACGCCACCGACGGCACACTGCAGGTCGGGCAGACGGCCGCGACCGGGCTGGCCGACATGGTGGGCTACGGCCTGCACCACGTGCTCGAGGGCGCCGACCACCTGCTGTTCCTGATCACCCTGCTGCTGGTCGCCCCCCTGGTCGCGGGAGGGGGCCGGTGGCGGCGGGCGGACGGCCTGCTGCCCACCGTTCGCCGGGTCGTGGGTGTCGTCACCGCCTTCACCGTCGGGCACTCGCTCACGCTCGTCGCGTCGGCCCTGGGCTGGGTGTCGCTGCCGAGCACACCGGTGGAGGTGCTGATCGCGGTGTCGGTGGGTGTTGCCGCGGTCCACGCGATGCGCCCGCTGGCCCGTCACGGCGAGACCGTCATCGCCGGGCTCTTCGGCCTCGTGCACGGCCTGGCCTTCGCGGGCATCCTCACCGACCTGGGCCTGGAGGGCTCGACCTCGGTGCTCGCCCTGCTGGCGTTCAACGTGGGTGTGGAGCTGGCGCAGCTGCTCACCGTGGCCCTGCTGTTCCCCTCCCTCCACCTCGCCTCGCGCACCCGGTTCTACGGCGGGCTCCGGATCGCCGGCGCCGCCGTCGCGCTGACCGCGGCGGCCGGCTGGGCGCTCGACCGCCTCGGCGTCCTCACCAACCCGCTCTCCGGGGCCGAGGAGTCCGTCATCGCCCACCCGTGGTGGGTGGTCGCCGGGCTGGCCGCGGTGGCCGGGGGCTGCTGGCTGGCCGACCACCGCTCCCCCGCTCCGCGCGCCGCAGCCGAGGTGCCGGTGACCGCCGGCTCGCCTGCCCCGCGGGCGTGACGCGATCCGTCAGGGAGCCGCGCCGCTGGCCACGGTCGCGGCGGGGCGCGCCGCCCGGCCGGGCAGCAGCTCGGGCGGGGCGTCGTAGGCGCGGTGCACGGTCAGGTCGCGGCCGGTTCCGTACAGCCGCCCCTCGTAGGCCTTGACCGCCGCGACCAGGACGATGCTGACCACGACCAGCAGCGACCACGACCCCAGCTTGGCGGCGTGGACCAGGGTCCAGACCGACTCCTGCGACGGGTACTGCCAGGCCCGCAGGAGGGTGGCCGCGTTCTCGGCGACCCAGAGGAAGAAGCCGATGAGGACGAACGAGAGCGCCAGCGGCATGGCGTAGCGGCGCCGGCCGACGGTGAAGTGCACCCACGTGCGCCACGTGGCGGCGAGCAGGGCCACGGCCAGCGGCAGCCGCACGTCCCAGATCGCGTGCGAGGTGAAGAAGTTGAGGTAGACGAGGGCAGCCACGGCCGCCGTCGTGCGGGCCCGGTAGTTGGTGATCCGCAGCTCGAACCGGCGCCAGGCCTGGCAGATGTAGCTGCCGACGGCGGCGTACATGAAGCCGCTGTAGAGCGGCACCCCGCCGATCGTCGCCACGCCGGTGTCGGGGTAGGACCACGACCCCTGGCGCACCTTGTAGAGCTCCAGCGCCAGGCCCACGAGGTGGAACCCGAAGATGACGGCGACCTCCCGGCCGGTCTCCCAGCGCACGAGCCAGAGCACCAGCGTGACGCCGAGCGACCAGATCAGGAGCGCGTCCGCGGGGTCGATCGGCAGCGGCACCAGCCGGGCCAACCCCAGCCCGAGGAAGAACAGCACCGCGAACAGGCAGCACTGCGCCTGGACCCAGCCGAACCGGAGCAGCTGCCTCACCCGCGGAAGGCTAGTGAACGACGCCCGCGACCCGGCGCTGCACCGCCGCCCCGGCGAGGGCCAGGCACAACGTCAGCACGGGCCCCAGCACGACGCCCACGTGCGCGACCGCCCACCACCCCGAGACGGGGTGCTGGTGCCCGGCGTCGCCGACGAGGCCGGCCAGCAGCCAGTGCGCCAGCAGCATGCCGGCCGACAGCACCCCGGCGTGCAGCCATGTCCGGGCCGACGGAGCGAGGACGAGGTGGGTCGCGCACGGAAGGCAGACGGCGGCCATTCCCAGCATCAGCACCAGGTGGGCGTCCGACACGGGCGGAGAACCCGCTGCCGCGATCAGGTGCAGCACGGCGCAGGCACCCATCACGGCGGCCGTCGTGACCCGCAGCGCCCGCCACCAGGCCCGAGTGTTGCCCGCAAAGCGAACACCCTCTTCACATGCCGGTCGCACGGCTGTAACGTACGTCACGCAGTGTTTCTACACCCGTAGAACCAAAACTGGGAGACCCCATGACGGCAACCTCGGCCCCCCCTGCCACGACGCACCCGCTCGCCCAGCTGACCGCCGCGGAGGTCACCGCAGCCCGGGAGGTCCTGGCGCAGGCCGGCCTGGTGGCCGAGTCCACCCGCTTCGTCTACGTGGGCCTGGAGGAGCCGGAGAAGAGCGCCCTCTACGCCGAGGGAGCGGGTACGGACCGCAGGCTCCGCGTCCTGCTGCACGACGTCGAGCGCCCGGCTGCCCGCGACGTCGTCGTCTCGGTCACCCGCCGGGAGATCGTCTCGGACCGGATGCTGGACACGACGGTCGACGGTCAGCTGCCGGTGCTCGACGAGGAGTTCGCCCTCGTCGAGGAGGTGCTCGCGTCCGACGAGCGCTGGCTGGCCGCGCTGGCCGCCCGCGGGCTGGACGTCGCCGACGTGCGCGTCGCTCCGCTGTCCGCCGGGGTCTTCGAGTACCCCGAGGAGGAAGGGCGCCGCATCCTCCGCGGTCTCGCCTTCCGGCAGGACCACCCCGCCGACCACCCGTGGGCGCACCCGATCGACGGCCTCGTCGGCTACGTCGACGTCATGAACAAGACGGTCGACCAGGTGATCGACCTCGGTCCGGTGCCCATCCCCGAGGAGTCGGGGAACTTCGACGACCCGGCGGTCACCGGGCCGATGCGGACCACCCTGAAGCCCATCGAGATCACGCAGCCCGAGGGCCCGAGCTTCACCCTCGACGGCAACCTGCTCACCTGGGAGGGCTGGCAGCTGCGGGTCGGGTTCGACGCCCGCGAGGGGCTCACCCTGCACCAGATCGGCTTCCTCGACGCCGGCCGGCTGCGGCCGATCATCCACCGCGCGTCCATCGCCGAGATGGTCGTGCCCTACGCCGACCCCTCCCCGATCCGCTCCTGGCAGAACTACTTCGACACCGGCGAGTACCTCGTCGGCCGCTACGCCAACGCCCTCGAGCTCGGCTGCGACTGCCTCGGCGACATCACCTACATGGACGCCGTCATCGCCGACGAGCGCGGCAACCCGCAGGTGCTGCGCAACGCGATCTGCATGCACGAAGAGGACTTCGGCGTCCTCTGGAAGCACACCGACCTGTGGGCCGGCTCCGCCGAAACCCGCCGGCAGCGCCGCATGGTGATCAGCTTCTTCACCACCATCGGCAACTACGACTACGGCTTCTACTGGTACCTGTACCTCGACGGCACGATCGGCTTCGAGGTCAAGGCCACCGGGGTCGTGTTCACCTCGGCCTACCCGGGCGCCGGTTACCCGTACGCCTCGCAGCTCGCCCCCGGGCTGGGTGCGCCGTTCCACCAGCACCTGTTCAGCGCGCGGCTGGACATGATGGTCGACGGCCCGACGAACACCGTCGAGGAGCTGGAGTTCGTCCGCGTCCCGATGGGTCCGGACAACCCCCGCGGCAACGCCTTCGCGCAGCGCCGGACGACGCTGCACCGGGAGTCCGAGGCCCAGCGGATGGCCGACCAGGGCGTGGGCCGCATCTGGCACATCACCAACCCGGACAGCCGCAACCGGGTGGGCGAGCCCGTCGCCTACGCGCTGCTGCCCGAGGGCCGGCCGGCGCTGCTGGCCGACCCCGGCAGCTCCATCCACCGGCGGGCGACCTTCGCCACCAAGCACCTGTGGGTCACCCGCTACGACCCCGCGGAGCGCTACGCCGCCGGCGACTTCGTCAACCAGCACAAGGGCGGCGCCGGGCTGCCGGCATACGTCGCGGCCGACCGCGAGCTGGAGGCGACCGACCTCGTCGTCTGGCACACCTTCGGCCTGACCCACGTCCCGCGGCCGGAGGACTGGCCGGTCATGCCGGTCGACTACACCGGCTTCACGCTCAAGCCGGTCGGGTTCTTCGACCGGAACCCCACGCTCGACGTCCCGCCGAACGCCAGCGCGCACTGCCGGTCGCGGCCGGCGGGGTCGGCGAACGGCACTGCGGGCGGTGCCGGGGCGGACGGCTGCTGCCATGGGTGAGGTCGCCGACGGGGACACTGGGGTCTCCGACGACGAACGGGAGCCCCGTGCCGAAGCTGGTGGACCGCGAGCAGCGACGTCAGGAGATCCTCGAGGTGACCTGGCGGCTGATGGCCTCGCGCGGGGCGGATGCGGCCACCATGCGGGAGATCGCCCGCGCGGCCGGTTACGCCAACGGTGCCCTGGCGCCGTACTTCGCCAGCAAGGACGAGCTCGTCGAGGCGGCCTACGTCTTCGTCTTCGACCGGACGAACGAGCGCATCCGGGCGGCCGTCGCGGGCAAGCGCGGGCTGGCCGCGCTGCGGGCGTTCCTGGTGGAGGTCCTGCCCGCCACCGAGCTCACCCGGCTCGAGGCGCGGATCGTCCTCCCTTTCTGGAGCCGGACGGTCACCGACGAGCGACTCGCCCGGCTCAACGACGAGGCCATGCGGCGGTGGCGGCATGACCTCGCGGGCCTCGTCGCCCAGGCGCGTGCCGACGGTGACGTCGTCGTCGACACGGCCGACGACGTCGTGGTGGAGCAGCTGCTCGCCCTCGCGCTCGGCCTCCAGGTCCTCGCGCTGCTGCCCGACGCGCCGACGACGCCCGAGCTCCAGCTGGCGATGCTCGACGCCACCCTGGCCGCGCTCGCTCGCTGACCGAGCACCTCCTCCCGCGGCCTCCCGGCCGCCACGCGGCGCGTCGCACCACCCGCTAGCCGGGCACCGGGCGCGCAGCGACCACCGCCGCGCACCGGACGGCCGCCCCGCCGCCCCGCACCCCCTCGGCGCGGCGCTCCCCCGCACTGCCCTCCGGAGGCGGATCCCTCCCGACGGCGGCGCGTGTCCCGACCGGCAGGTGGCGCCCGCACCCGGCCGCCGCACGCCGCTCGGCGGACCACCCCCGGACCGACCCGCCGACCGGCCCCCCCGGCCGGCACCCCCCGGGCCCCGGGTCCGAGCCGTCCCCCCGGACGGGCCTGACCCATGCCTGCCGTCGCCCCGCCCGGGGTGACGCCTCGATCCCGGCGCCACGCCCCCCGGGGCACGGCCGCCGGCACCCACCTTCCTTCGGAGCGATCATGGTCCTACCCACGGAGACCGCCGCGACCAGCCGCGAGCGGACCGGCAACCGGCAGCTCAAGCGCGGCGCCATCGGCGTCGTCGGCATCCTGTTCTTCGTCCTGTCCGCACAGGCGCCCCTGACCGGCATGGGCGGCGCGCTGCCGCTGGCCATCGGGCTGGGCAACGGCGCAGGCGCGCCGGCTGCCTACCTGGTCGTCGGTGCGATCATCGCCGTCTTCGCCGTCGGCTTCATCGCCATGAGCCGCCACGTGACGGACGGGGGCGCGTTCTACGCCTACATCAGCCGCGGTCTCGGCCGGCGCCTGGGCACGGGTTCCGCCCTGGTGGCGCTGTGGGCCTACAGCACCGTGCAGGCCTGCATGTACGGGCTCTACGGCGCGATCGTCTCCTCGCTGGCCGACACCTACCTGGGCTTCGGCCCGCCGTGGTGGCTGTGCGCCGTCGTCACGATGGCGGTGGTCCAGCTGCTCGGCTCGCTCAACGTCGAGCTCGGCGCCCGCTTCCTCGGGGTGATCGTGGCCGCGGAGCTGGCCATCCTGCTCGCCTTCGCGCTGGCCACCCTGCTCGCCGGCGGCGGACCGCAGGGTCTGAACCCCGGGGCCAGCTTCTCCCCGTCCGCGCTCCTCGCCGGCGCGCCGGGCATCGCCCTGACCTTCGGCATCGCGTCGATGTTCGGCTTCGAGTCGACCGCCATCTACTCGACCGAGGCCCGCGACGCGCAGCGCACGGTCCCGCGGGCGACCTACCTCGCCGTCGGCGTCATCTCCCTCTTCTTCGCCTTCGTCTCCTGGATGGTCGTCAGCTACTACGGGGCCGACCAGGTCGTGCCCGCGGCCGGCGCCGCCCTGGAGTCCGGCGACGGCACCGTCCTGCTGTTCGCCGCCATCGAGGACGCCCTGGGCCCGTGGGTCGGCGAGGTGGGCGGCGTGCTGCTCGCGACGTCGTTGCTGGCCGGCATCCTCGCGTTCCACAACGCCTTCACCCGCTACGTGCACTCGCTCGGCCAGACCGGCACGCTGCCGCCGGTGGTCGCCCGGACCACCCGCCAGGGGGCGCCCTTCGTGGCCAGCGCCGTGCAGACGCTGGTCGCGCTGGCCCTGGTGCTGCCGTTCGCCGTGCTGGACAAGGACCCGGTGCTCACGCTGTTCGCCTGGTTCAGCGGCGTCGGGGTCCTCGCCCTGCTGGCGCTCTACCTGATGACCTCGGTCTCGGTGGTGGTCTTCTTCCGGCGCACCCGGCTGGACACGCGACCGTGGCAGACGCTGATCGCCCCCTCGCTCGCGATCGTGCTCGTGGCCGGCCTGACCTGGCTGGTGCTCAGCAACTTCACCCTGCTCATCGATGGCTCGATGGCGACCGCGGTGCCGCTGATCCTCTCGGTCCCCGTGGCCCTGCTCCTGGGCGTCGCGCTGGACGTCTACCGCCGTCCCTCCTGGGCGGCCACGGCCGCAGCAGACCCCACGACGGACCACACCCCCGTCGGCTGAGCAGCCGCGCCCGCGCAGCGACGCCCGGCCCCTCCCCCGGATCCGGGCGTCGCTGCGCGCCGCTTTCCGGCCGCGTCACGCCTTGTGTCGCACGCCACTCGGGCGTAGCGTCTCCGTCAGTAGAAGAACAGCTTATTCGTTTATCGAACGCCCGTGATCTGGAGATCCCATGGCAGCCAAGCCCTTCGCCTCCTCCGCCGACCTGGGCGTCAAGGAGCAGACCCTCGAGGTGCTCGCCGACGGTGTGTACGCGCTCACGGCCGAGGGCGACCCGAACCTCGGCGCCATCGAGGGTGAGGACTTCCTCGTCTGCTTCGAGGCCCTGGCCACGCCGGTGGCCGCCCGGCGGTGGCTGGCCAAGCTGCGGGAGCACACCGACAAGCCGGTCCGGTACCTGGTGCTCAGCCACTACCACGCGGTGCGCGTGCTGGGCGCCAGCGCCTTCGACGCCGAGGTGATCGTCAGCTCCGAGCAGACCAAGCGGCTGATCGAGGAGCGCGGCCAGCAGGACTGGGAGAGCGAGTACGGCCGCATGCCGCGATTGTTCGAGGAGCCGGAATCCATCCCCGGCCTGACCTGGCCGACGATGACCTTCCGCGACAAGCTCACCATCGAGCTGGGCGGCGACCGCGGCGAGCTGGTCCTGGAGTTCCTCGGCCGGGGCCACACCGAGGGCGACATCGTCGCCTGGCTGCCCAAGCAGGAGATCCTCTTCGCCGGCGACCTGGTCGAGTCACAGGCGGCCCTCTACACGGGCGACGCGTTCCACTTCGACTGGGCCGGCGGCACCCTGGACCGGGTCAAGGCCCTCGGCGCGCGGCAGCTGGTCGGCGGCCGGGGCCGGATCGCCCGTGGCCGCGACGAGGTCGACGCCGCCGTCGAGCAGACCCGCGACTTCCTGCTCACGATGCAGCGCACCGTGGGCGACGTCCACCGCGCCGGCGGCACCCTGAAGCAGGCCTTCGAGGCCACCCACGCGGCGCTGGCCCCCAAGTACGGCCGGTGGCCGATCTTCGAGCACTGCCTGCCCTTCGACGTCTCCCGGCTGTGGGATGAGTTCTCCGGTGTCGAGCGCCCCGTCATCTGGACCGCCGAGCGCGACCGCGCCGTGTGGGACCAGCTCCAGGGCTGACCGGTCCCGGCTCCCGAGGAGATCCCCATGACCACTCCCGTCCCCGGACCGCCGGTGCTGGTGCTGGGCGCCGGCCCGGTCGGCCAGACCGCCGCGCTCCTGCTCGCCCGCTGGGGTCTGCGCGTCGTCGTGCTCGACGCGCGGCCCGAGCGCGACCCGATCGGCAGCAAGGCGATCTGCCAGCAGCGTGACGTGCTCGACGTGTGGGACGCCGTCGGCGTCGGCGCCGAGATCGCCCGCCGGGGGGTGACCTGGACGACCGCCCGGACCTTCCACCGCGACGCCGAGCTGTTCTCCTTCACCTTCGCCGACCGTGGCCGATCCCCCTTCCCCCCGTTCGTCAACGTGTCGCAGTGCGAGACCGAGGCGCTGCTCGACGAGCGCATCGCCGCCTCGCCGCTGATCGACGTCCGGTGGGGTCACCGGGTGACCGGCCTGCACCAGGACGGCACCGGGGTGACGGTGGCCTGCCGGACCGAGGACGGCGAGGTGCTCGTCACCGGCTCGCACGCCGTGGCCTGCCCCGGCCCGCGCGGCGACGCCCTGCGCTCGATGCTCGGGCTCACCTTCCCCGGGGAGTCGTTCGAGGACTCCTTCCTCATCTGCGACATCCGCACCGACCTGCCCGGCTGGGAGACCGAGCGGCGGTTCTACTTCGACCCCGAGTGGAACCCCGGCCGGCAGGTCCTCATCCACCCCTGCCCGGACTCGACGTTCCGCATCGACTGGCAGGTGCCACAGGACTTCGACCTCGCCACCGAGGAGGCCTCGGGCGGCCTCGACCGGCGGATCCGCCAGGTCATCGGGGACCGGCCCTACGAGATCGTGTGGAAGTCGGTCTACCGCTTCCACTCCCGGGTGGTCGACCGCATGCGGGTCGGGCGGGTGCTGGTCGCCGGCGACGCGGCGCACCTGGTCTCGCCCTTCGGCGCGCGCGGGCTGAACTCGGGGGTCCTCGACGCCGAGAACGCCGCCTGGAAGATCGCCTTCGTCCGCCGTGGCTGGGCTCCGGAGGGGCTCCTGGAGAGCTATCACGACGAGCGGCACGCCGCGGCGGTGGAGAACATCGACGTCACCACGGCGACGATGCGTTTCCTGGTGCCCCGCGACGAGGCCGAGGCCCGCCACCGGCTCGACGTCCTCGAGCGGGCGGCCGGTGACCCCGCGGCCCGTGCGCAGGTCGACTCCGGCCGGCTGGCCGAGCCCTTCTGGTACGTCGACTCGCCGCTCACCACCCCTGACCCGGCGCGCCCGTTCCCCGGCCGGCCCGCGCGCGGCGACGTCCCCGTCCCGGCGCCCGGGGTGCTCGTCCCCGACTGCCCGGTGACGGTGGCCGGCCGACCCGACCTGGTCCGGCTCCGCCAGCTCGCCCGGGAAGGCGTCACCGTCCTGCTCGGCGACGACGCAGACGCGCCGGCGCTGCCCGACCTCGGCGACCTGCCGGTGACCGTCCACCGCATGACCGATCTCGACCCCGGCGGCCTGCTGCGCGAGGCCCTCGGTGCACACCCCGGCGAGGTGTGGGTGCTGCGCCCGGACGCCCACGTCGCCGCCGTGCTCACCGACCCGGCCGACCTAGGCACCGCGGTGGCCCGGCTGCTGGCCCGCCCGCTCCCCGCTCCCGTTCCCGCCTGATCCCCGAAGGAGTACCCCATGGCGTTCTACCGGCAGGTGGGCCAGGTCCCACCGAAGCGGCACACCCGGTTCCGCCGTCCCGACGGCGGCCTGTACTACGAGGAGCTGGTCGGCGAGGAGGGCTTCTCCTCCGACTCCTCGCTGCTCTACCACCGCGGCGTCCCGTCGGCCATCGTCGACGCCCGCCCCTGGGAGCTGCCCGACCAGACGCTGACCCCCAACGCCCCCCTGGTGCCCCGCCACCTGAAGCTGCACGACCTCTTCCCCGGCGAGGAGCACAAGGCCACCGACCCGGTCACCGGCCGCCGGCTGGTCCTCGGCAACGGCGACGTGCGGATCTCCTACGCCGTCTCCTCGGCGACCTCGCCGTACTACCGGAACGCCACCGGCGACGAGTGCGTCTACGTCGAGCGCGGCACCGCCACGGTGGAGACGGTGTTCGGCTCCCTCGACGTGGGACCGGGCGACTACGTGGTCCTCCCGCGGACCACCACCCACCGCTGGATCCCGACCGGCGAGGAGCCGGTGCGCACCTATGCGATCGAGGCCAACAGCCACATCGCGCCGCCCAAGCGCTACCTCTCCCGCTACGGCCAGTTCCTCGAGCACGCCCCCTACTGCGAGCGCGACCTGCGCGGCCCCGCCGAGCCGCTGCTGGCCGACGGCAGCGACGTCGAGGTCTACGTCAAGCACCGCGGCGCCGGCCCGGGGGGCCTCGCCGGCACGATCCACGTCGTCCCGGAGCACCCGTTCGACGTCGTGGGCTGGGACGGCTGCCTCTACCCCTACGTCTTCAACGTCGCCGACTTCGAGCCGATCACCGGCCGGGTGCACCAGCCGCCGCCGGTGCACCAGGTGTTCGAGGGTTCCAACTTCGTCATCTGCAACTTCGTGCCGCGGAAGGTGGACTACCACCCCGAGGCGGTGCCGGTGCCCTACTACCACTCCAACGTCGACTCCGACGAGGTCATGTTCTACGTCGACGGCGACTACGAGGCCCGCAAGGGCTCGGGCATCGGCAAGGGTTCGATCAGCCTGCACCCGGGCGGGCACAGCCACGGCCCGCAGCCCGGCGCCGTCGAGCGCTCCCTCGGTGTCGAGTTCTTCGACGAGCTCGCCGTCATGGTCGACACGTTCCGCCCGCTCGACCTCGGCGAGGGCGGCACCGCCGTCGACGACGGCAAGTACGCGTGGTCCTGGTCGGGACGGGGGCCGTCGGCGTGACGGCCCCGGTGCACCCGCCCGCCCCGGCACCGGCGACGACGCCGCTGTTCGACGGCCTGTTCGACGACGCCGCACTGTTCCCACCCGGGAACGCGCCGATGCCGGCGGCCGTTCCGCAGCACCGCGCGCTGCGCGACCGCCTCGGTGGACTGGTCGGGCCGTTCGTGGTCCCCGCGGCCCGGCTCGACGAGCTGGTGGCCGAGGTCGGCGACGGACCTGTCGTCGACGTCTCGCTGATCGCGGCGGCCGGTGACCTCCCGGCCGCCGCCGCCCGGGTCGCCGCCGAGCCGCGCCTGGCGCTGGCTGCGGTCGAGGTGCCGGTGACGCCCGACGCCGCGGCCGCCGCCGAGGCGCTGCGCGCCCTGGACGACGTCCTCCCCGAAGGGGTGCCCGCGGCGCTGGAGCTGCCGCGGACCACCGCCCGCGACGCCGTCCTCGACGTGCTGGCCGGCACCCGCTATCGGGCCAAGCTGCGCACCGGTGGCGTGTCGGCGGAGCTGTTCCCCTCCTCCGCCGAGCTGGCCGACAGCCTGCAGGCGTGCATCGCGCGGAGCGTGCCGTTCAAGTGCACCGCCGGCCTGCACCACGCCGTGCGGCACACCGCCCCGGCGACCGGCTTCGCGCACCACGGCTTCCTCAACGTGCTGCTGGCCGTCTCCGCGCTCAGCTCGGGGGCCCCGGCGGCCGTGGCGGCGGACTGGCTCGGCGAGACCGACCCGGGCACGGTCGCCTCGGCCGTGCGCACGTGGCCGGCCGACCGGGTGCACCGGGTGCGGTCGCTGTTCACCTCCTTCGGCACGTGCAGCGTGACCGAGCCCGTCGAGGACCTGGTGGCGCTCGGCCTGCTGGCCGCCCCGGAACGGACCCTGGCATGAGCGCCACCTGGTTGGAGCTCCCCGACGGCACGGGCTTCGGGCCGGAGAACCTGCCCTACGGCGTCTTCTCCACCGAGCCCGACGGCCCCCGCCGGATCGGTGTCGCCATCGGCGACTCCGTCCTCGACGTCTCCCGGCTGGACGTCCCCGCCGCCGACGCGCTCGCCGCGCCGACGCTCAACGCGCTCATGAGCCGGGGGCGGGAGACCTGGAACGCACTGCGCAGCCGGCTGCAGGAGCTGCTCGCGGACCCGGCGCACCGGGCCGCCGTCGAGCCGCACCTGCTGCCGCGCGCGGAGGTGACGCTGCACCTGCCGTTCGACGTCGCCGACTACGTCGACTTCTACAGCTCCCAGCACCACGCGGAGAACCTCGGCCGGATGTTCCGGCCGGACTCGCCGCCGCTGACCCCCAACTGGAAGCACCTGCCCATCGGCTACCACGGCCGCGCCGGGACGGTGCAGGTCTCCGGCACCCCGGTCGTGCGGCCCAGCGGGCAGCGCAAGGCCCCGACCGACGAGGCGCCCACGTTCGGGCCCTCGCAGCGGCTGGACATCGAGGCGGAGGTGGGGTTCGTCGTCGGCGCCCCCTCGTCGCTCGGCCGGCCGGTGCCGCTGGGCGCCTTCCCGGAGCACGTCTTCGGCGTCTGCCTGGTCAACGACTGGTCGGCCCGGGACCTGCAGGCGTGGGAGTACGTGCCCCTGGGGCCGTTCCTCGGCAAGTCCTTCCTCACCTCGGTCTCGCCGTGGGTCGTGCCCCTCGCCGCGCTGGAGGCGGCCCGGGTCTCCCCGCCCCCGCGCGATCCGCGGCCGCTCCCCTACCTGGACGACACCACCGAGCAGCACTGGGGACTGGACATCGCCATCGAGGTGCGGCTCAACGGCCAGCTGGTGTCCTGCCCGCCGTTCGGCCTCATGTACTGGACCCCCGCCCAGCAGCTGGCGCACATGACGGTCAACGGCGCGAGCCTGCGCACCGGCGACCTGTTCGCCTCGGGCACCGTGTCCGGCCCGGCCGAGGACCAGCGCGGCTCGTTCATCGAGCTGTCCTGGGGCGGGAAGCAGCCGGTGCAGCTGCCCGACGGCACCAGCCGCACCTTTCTCGAGGACGGCGACGTCGTCACCCTCACCGCCACCGCGCCGGGAACCGGCGGTCGCCGGATCTCCTTCGGCGAGGTCACCGGCCGGGTCGAACCCGTGCCCGCGCCGTGAGCACCACCGTCCCGACCGCCGGCGACCCGTTCGGCACCGCCCCAGCCCCCCACCCCGGAGGACGACGATGACCACCCCGACCGTGACCGAGCCCGTGACGACCACGCCGGAGACCCCGACGTGCGAGAGCCTGCTGGCCGCCGTCGTCGATCCCGGTGGCCGGGAGATCCTGGATCCCGCGACCGGCGAGGTCGTCGGCCGCGCCCCGGAGCAGTCCGTCGCGGACCTCGACGACGCCGTCGCCCGTGCCCGCGCCGCCCAGCCGGCGTGGGCGGCCCGCACCGACGCGGAGCGCATCGAGCTGCTGCTGCGTGCCGCGGACGCGGTCGAGGCGTACGCGGAGCCGCTCGCCGAGCTGCTCTCCCGCGAGCAGGGCAAGCCGCTCAACGGTCCCAACGCCCGGTTCGAGGTCGGCGCCTGCGCCGCCTGGCTGCGCGCCACCGCTGCCACCGAGCTGCCGGTCGAGACAGTGGTCGACGACGGCGAGGTGCACGCGGAGCTGCACTACCGCCCGGTCGGTGTCGTCGGCGCCATCGGACCGTGGAACTGGCCGATGATGATCACCGTCTGGCAGGTCGCGCCCGCCCTGCGGATGGGCAACACCGTGGTGGTCAAGCCCTCGGAGTACACGCCGCTGAGCGTGCTGGCCCTCGTCCACGTGCTCAGCGGGGTGCTGCCCGCCGACGTGCTCTCCGTCGTGGCCGGGGGGCGGGAGATCGGGGCCCGCCTGTCCAGCCACCCCGACGTCGACAAGCTGATGTTCACCGGCTCGACCGCCACCGGGCAGGCGATCATCAAGAGCTCGGCGGACACGGTGAAGCGGCTGACCCTCGAGCTCGGCGGCAACGACGCCGGCATCGTGCTGCCCGACGTCGACCCCCGCGCCATCGCCGAGGGCCTGTTCTGGGGCGCGTTCATCAACACCGGGCAGACCTGCGCCGCGCTCAAGCGGCTCTACGTCCACACCGACGTCTACGACGAGGTCGTCGCCGCGCTGGTCGACGTGGCGAAGGCGATGCCCATGGGCCGGGGCCTGGACGAGGAGAACGTGCTGGGCCCGCTGCAGAACCGCGCGCAGTACGACATCGTCGCCCGGCTGGTCGAGGCCGCGCGGGACTCCGGCGCGACGGTGCTCCTCGGTGGGGACCCCGCCCCCGACGCGGCCGGGTACTTCTACCCGACCACGATCGTCACCGACGTGGCCGACGACAACCCACTGGTGGCGGAGGAGCAGTTCGGTCCTGCCCTGCCGATCATCCGGTACGAGGACGTCGACCAGGCGGTGGCCATGGCCAACCGGCTCGACGTCGGCCTGGGTGCCTCGGTGTGGAGCAGTGACCGGGCAGCGGCGCGCGCCGTGGCGGCGCGGCTGCAGGCCGGCACCGTCTGGATCAACTCGCACGGCACCGTGCACCCGATGATCCCCTTCGGCGGGGTCAAGAAGTCCGGCTACGGGCTCGAGTTCGGGGTGGAGGGGCTGAAGGCGGTCGCGGTTCCGCAGGTCATCAACGGCTGAGCCCGGGTCCCGGTTCGCGCCGCCGCTGCCCCGGCATCCCCCACGGGTGCCGGGGCAGCGGCGTCCTCCGCGCGGGTCAGCGGAGCGCGGCGCCGACCTTCTCGGCCGCCTCGACGACGGCGCGCCCGATCCGGGCCACGTCGGCGGTGTCGTCGACGAAGACCACGGCGAGCGCCGCTCGCTGCCCGCCGTCGGGGCCCACCACGGGCGCGGCGATCGATCGCAGGCCGGGGATCACCTCGCCGTGCGAGGAGGCCCAGCCGACCCGCCGGGCCTCCCGCAGCGCGTCGCGGTCGTCGGCGGCGGGGGGCTCGGGCATGAGCAGCGCCAGCCCGGGCGCTCCCCGGCCGACGGGGTGGCGGGTGCCGGGCCGGTACACCACGTGCGCGGACGCGTCCTGCGGCTCGACGGTGGCCACCGTGACCGCCTCGTCGCCGGTCCGGACGACGAGGAAGGCGGTCATGGCCAGTTCCGCCACGAGCGCGTTGAGCCGCGGCAGGGCGGCGGTCTGGAGGTCGCTGCGCACACCGCGCGCCAGGCCGGCCATCCCCAGCCCCAGCCAGTACCGGCCGACCGCGTCGCGCTCGACGAGCTGGTGGTCCTCGAGCGTCCGGAGCAGGCGGTAGGTGATGGACCGGTGCAGACCGAGCGCCTGCCCGATGTCGGCGATCGGCTGGGGACTGCCGGTGGCAGCCAGGTGCTCGAGGATGCGGATGCCGCGGTCGAGCGTCTGTGACTGCGGCGCGCTCGCGCCCTCGCCGTCCGACATCGTCGTCCTTCCGAGCGTGATCGGTACCGCCACCAGCCTACGGTCGCCCGCCGCGGCCACCCGCACCCCGGCTGAGTCGCCGCTCCGTCATCACGGCCGCCGACCGTCCGCCGGTGGCGTCGTTCCGGCCGTGGACATGCCACCGGCCCGGCTCTGCCGAGCAGAGCCGGGCCGGTGGACGAGCCGTGCTGGCCGAGGAGGTCTCCCGCCGACCGGGATCGGGCGCTCCTGCCCTCAGGCGGGAGAAGGCGTCCGATTCAGCGGAAGTCCTCCTGGCCGTTCATCTCAGCTGCAGCCGCTGGTGGAGCCGCAGCCCTCGCAAACGTAGCAGCTGCCGGCCGGGCGCATCTTCGTGCCGCAGGTCATGCACAGCGGCGCGTCGGTGGCGGTGCCGGTGACCAGCTCGAGGAGCTCGGCCGAGGAGTGCGCCTCCTTGACCGACTTCGGACCCTCCGGGGTCACCTTCTCCTTGGCCGGAGCGCTCTCGATCGGCGCGGAGCCGCGCAGCTGCTCCAGGTCGACCTCCTCCTCCTCGACGACCGCGGCGGTCGAGGCAGAGGTGTCGTACCCGGCCACCTGGGCCGCGCGCTCCTCGGCCGTGAAGATGCCGAGCCCGGCCCGCTTCTCGACCGGCAGGTGGTCCAGCGCCAGGCGACGGAAGATGTAGTCCATCACCGACTGGGCGATCCGGATGTCCGGGTCGTCGGTCATGCCGGCCGGCTCGAAGCGCATGTTGGTGAACTTCTGGATGTAGGTCTCCAGCGGAACACCGTGCTGCAGCGCGATGGACAGCGAGATGGAGAAGGCGTCCATCACGCCGGCGAGGGTCGACCCCTGCTTGCCGAGCTTCAGGAAGACCTCACCGAGGCTGCCGTCCTCGTACATCCCGGCGGTCATGTAGCCCTCGGCCCCGGCGACGCTGAACGAGGTGGTGACGCTCGTCCGCTTCTTCGGCAGCCGCTTGCGCACCGGGTGCGCCAGCGCGGCCGGCGCCGTCGCCTCGGCCTTCACCTCGTCCTTGGTGCCGTCGTTCTTGCCCTTGCCGCCGGACAGCGGCTGGCCGACCTTGCAGTTGTCGCGGTAGATCGCCAGCGCCTTGAGACCCATCTTCCAGCCCTGGAAGTAGATCGTCTCGACGTCCTCGACGGTCGCCGTCTCCGGCATGTTGACCGTCTTGCTGATCGCGCCGGAGATGAAGGGCTGGACCGCGGCCATCATGCGGACGTGGCCCATCGGGGAGATGGCCCGCTCACCCATGGCGCAGTCGAACACCTCGTAGTGCTCCGGGCGCAGGCTCGGGGCATCGACGACGTGGCCGTGCTCGGCGATGTACTCGACGATCGCCTCGATCTGCTCCTCCTGGTAGCCCAGGCTCCGCAGCGCCCGCGGCACCGTCTGGTTGACGATCTGCATGGAGCCGCCGCCGACCAGCTTCTTGAACTTGACCAGCGAGAAGTCCGGCTCGATGCCGGTCGTGTCGCAGTCCATCATGAAACCGATCGTGCCGGTGGGGGCCAGCACCGAGGCCTGGGCGTTGCGCCAGCCGTTCTCGGCGCCGATCTCCAGGCACTCCTGCCACTGCTGGGTGGCGACCTTCAGCACGTCGGCGTCGTCGGCGCCCACCGGGCGGATCGCGTCGTTGGCCGCGGCGTGCTTGCGCATGACCCGGGCGTGCGCGTCGGCGTTGCGGGCGAAGCCCTCGTAGGCCCCCACGATGCCAGCGAGCTCGGCCGAGCGCCGGTAGGCGGTGCCGGTCATCAGCGAGGTGATCGCCGCGGCCAGCGTCTGGCCACCGCGCGAGTCGTAGGCGTGGCCGGTCGCCATGAGCAGGGCGCCCAGGTTGGCGTAGCCGATGCCCAGCTGCCGGTAGGCGCGGGTGGTCTCGCCGATCGGCTCGGTCGGGAAGTCGGCGAAGCAGATCGAGATGTCCATCGCGGTGATGACCAACTCGACGGCCTTCACGAAGTTCTTGGCGTCGAACGTGCCGTCGTCCTTGAGGAACTTCATGAGGTTCAGCGACGCCAGGTTGCACGAGCTGTTGTCCAGGCTCATGTACTCCGAGCACGGGTTGGACGCGTTGATGCGGCCGGTCTCGGGGTTGGTGTGCCAGTCGTTGATCGTGTCGTCGTACTGGATGCCCGGGTCGGCGCACTCCCAGGCGGCCTGGGTGACCTTGCGGAACAGCGACTTGGCGTCGACGGTCTCGATGACCGAGCCGTCGAGGCGGGCCCGCAGGCCGAACTCGTCGCCCTCCTCCACCGCGCGCATGAACTCGTCGGAGACGCGGACCGAGTTGTTGGCGTTCTGGTACTGGACGCTGGTGATGTCCTTGCCACCGAGGTCCATGTCGTACCCGGCGTCGCGCAGCGCGCGGATCTTGTCCTCCTCGCGCGCCTTGGTCTCGATGAACTCCTCGATGTCGGGGTGGTCGATGTCGAGCACGACCATCTTCGCCGCGCGGCGGGTGGCGCCACCGGACTTGATGGTCCCGGCGGAGGCGTCGGCGCCGCGCATGAAGCTGACCGGGCCGGAGGCCGTGCCGCCGGAGGAGAGCAGCTCCTTGGAGGAGCGGATGCGGGAGAGGTTCAGGCCGGCACCGGAGCCGCCCTTGAAGATCAGGCCCTCCTCGCGGTACCAGTTCAGGATCGAGTCCATCTCGTCGTCGACGGCGAGGATGAAGCAGGCGCTGACCTGCTGCGGCGCGCTCGTGCCGACGTTGAACCAGACCGGCGAGTTGAAGCTGAAGTACTGGTGCAGCAGCATCCAGGTCAGCTCGTGCTCGAAGACCTCGGCGTCGCCCTCGGTGGCGAAGTAGCCGTGCTCGCGGCCGGCCTCGGTGTAGGTGAGCACCACGCGGTCGATGAGCTGGCGCAGGCTGGTCTCGCGCTGCGGGGTGCCGACGGCGCCGCGGAAGTACTTCGTGGTGACGATGTTGGTGGCGTTGATGCTCCACTCGGCCGGGAACTCGACACCGCGCTGCTCGAAGTTGATCGAGCCGTCCCGCCAGTTGGTCATGACGACGTCACGACGCTCCCAGGTCACCTCGTCGTACGGGTGCACACCAGCGGTGGTGAAGACGCGCTTGATCTTGAGGCCCTTGGCCCGGCTGGGAGTCTTGGCGCTGCGGCGGGGGCGGGCGCCGGCCACGCGGTCGTCGGTCTCGGTCATGGTGTGGAGCTCTCCCTGGTCGTGTGTCGCGTGGTGCTTCGCGGGGCTGCGCGGTGGTGCTGCGCGGTGGTGGATCGGGGGCTGGGGAAGAGCCGCGATCGGTAACTGCTCGAACTGCTGTCTATCGGGTGGCACCGACAGTTCTCAGGTGCCGGCGCCGGTGCCGGACGGAACGGGTCGCCGGGGCTCGGGCGGGCCCGTCTCCCCCGGCGGCGCGGCGGGCTGCCGGGCCTTCAGCTCGGCGATCTCCCGCTCGAAGTCGGCCACCGAGGTGAAGGAGCGGTAGACGCTGGCGAACCGGAGGTAGGCCACCTCGTCCAGCTCGCGCAGCGGGCCGAGGATGGCCAGGCCGACCTCGTGGCTCGGCACCTCCGCCGCGCCGCTGGCGCGGATGGCGTCCTCCACCTGCTGGGCGAGGAGCTTGAGCTGGCCCTCGTCGACCGGCCGGCCCTGGCAGGCCCGCCGGACGCCGGCAACCACCTTGCTGCGGTTGAACGGCTCGCTGACGCCGTTGCGCTTGACGACGGCGAGCACCGCCTCCTCGACGGTGGTGAACCGCCGCCCGCACGCAGGACAGGAGCGACGACGCCGGGTGGTGGCGCCCTCGTCGGCCTCCCGCGAGTCGATGACCCGACTGTCGGCGTTGTGGCAGAACGGGCAACGCACGGTGGTTCACCTCCCTTCGCGCCGCGCCCGCCACCGGCCGGCTGTGCACTCCCCTGGGGACATCCGGTGGATGCGCCGGGGACAACCTGAGGACCAGCCTGTGGACGGGCTTACAGCTCTGTAACTACTAGATGTAGGGGAACCCTAGGACGGGCCACACAAGATGTGCAAGTGATCGTTCCGTCGGCGTGTTCCGCCCCGACACTGCGGTGCGCAGGCGGAACAGCGGTCCCCAGCTGTCACAGGACACGCCGCGACGACGCGCCGAACTCCGTGCCCGACGCTCCCCGGAGAGGGTGCCGAGCGCGGCGACACACCGCAGGAACGACCCGGGGACGCTCGCCCCGGCAAGGTTGTGCGCTCATGCGCGGTTCCGACCCGCAGAACCACGCGCCGGCCGCACACCGATCGGCGAACTGGGCGGTCCGCACCCGGCCAAGGGCGACCCGGCGGGCACGCGACGGCGGCGCCGAGCACCCCCGCGGGGTCGACGCGGCGAGGGCCGCCGAACGACGATCAGACGCTGACCGCGCCGCCCACCCGGGGCCGCCGCGAGTGCGGGATCTGGTCACTCAACCGCATCGGGCGGGTCAGGAGATCCTGGTCGACGTCGGCCGGCGGGGTCCAGCCGCTCGCCGTGGAGCGGGTCTCGACCGTGCTCGCGGAGCGGGCCGCGGGCACCGACCAGCCACCGCCCCGCGGTCGGTCCTCACGGGTCGGGGACTGCGCGTCCGGCGCGCTCTCGACGACGGCCGGGAAGAGGTCGGTGTCGGCGGCGCGGTGCCGGCCCACGACCGGGCCGGACTCGGTGGCCGGAGCGCGGTGCCGACCCGGAGGAGGCACCGGCACCGAGGACGCCGGCGCGGCCTGCACGGGGTCGCTCTCCGGCGCGCGCCGGCGACCGCCCGGCCGCTGGGCACCGGTCCGCGGCTCACAGCGGTCGCGCAGCAGCGGCAGGCTGGCGGTCGCCTCGACATCGGTCGACGGACCGTCCCGGAGCGGTGCCGCGGACGGGGAGGCGGGCATCGCCTGCGTCACCGGGGACACCTCGACGACCGGCGACTCCGGAAGCCGCACATCCCCCAGGTCGATCCAGAGCGCCTGCTCTTCGCCTCCGGTGACGACCCGCACCCACATCTGGCACGCGCCGGAGTCGTCGTGTCGCCACCCCAACAGCTCCCCCGCACTCCAGGCACCCGCCTGGTGGACCTCGACGGCCTGGGGACGAGTGGTGAACACGGCGGCGCGGTTCTCCATGACGCTGGACACGGACGTACCGTAGGTGGCCGACCAGCACGCACGGTGAACGTGCCTGTACTGAGGGTTGACGAAGTCGCCGAGCCGCGTTGTGAACACCTTGCCGCGAGGCGCTCTCGGGCGAGTCCGCGAGGCGTCAGGGCAGGAGAAGGACCTGACCAGGCGTGATGGCTGCGGTGTCGAGCCCGTTCAACTGCCGGATGTCGACGACGACGTCCCGGACGTCGCGCCCGTCGGCGGCCGATCCGGCGATCGACCAGAGCGTGTCGCCCGGCTCGACGACCACCTTCGTCGTCCCCATGAGCGCCAACCCGCCACCCTCCTGCCCGAGGACGGCGTCACCGAGGGCGATCGTGCCCACGGCGAGGAGGAGGGCGAGGACCACCACCAGGCGGCGGCCGCGCGCCGTCAGGCGGAGCGGCGGCTGCGCCGGACGACCCGGGCCGGGTGGGCGCCCCGCCTCCGCCCTCGGGGGACCCGCCGCCCGGAGAGGCGCAGCGGACCCGGGGTCGAGCGTCTCCGCGTAGGAGCGAGGCGGCGGGAGCACCCGGAGGTGCCGGGCGGGTGGCCGAACGGCACGCCGCTCCGCCGGGCCGACCGGCACCTCTCCACGGACCCGCAATGCCGTGCTGCTCGTCATCTGTTCAGCCCCTCTGGCCGGCACGTCGCCGGACCCGAACGTGTGTTCGATTCGAACGCCTGTCCGATGTCTACCGGATGCGGCCGACAGATGTGACCCGACACGGAAAGTTTCGAACACCTGTTTGAAGTGGCCGGCGATCGGCGCTACGGTTCCTCCGACGACGAGGGTCGAGAGCTGCGCGGGCAGCCGGCGAGGAGGAGACGTGGCGGACTCGAGCAGGACGTCCGGCAACCGGGGCGGCGCCGCGGGCACGGCGGACGGGTCCGCGTCGGTGCGGGCCTTTCCCGACCGCGCGGCCGACGGGGACGGGCTGACCCAGCGGCAGCGGCGGGTCCTCGAGGTGATTCGCGACTCGATCGACCGACGGGGCTACCCCCCTTCGGTGCGGGAGATCGGCGAGGCCGTCGGACTGTCCTCGGCATCCTCGGTCGCGCACCAGCTCTCGGTACTGCAGAAGAAGGGCTGGCTGCGGCGCGACCCCAACCGGCCGCGCGCCCTGGACGTGCGCCTGCCCGGCGATGCCGGCCGGACCACCACCGCGGCCGTCGAGCGACCCGTGGTCGACGACGGGGTGCAGGCCGCCGCGCCCGCCTACGTCCCGCTCGTCGGCCGGATCGCCGCCGGCGGGCCGGTGCTCGCCGAGCAGGCGGTGGAGGACATCTTCCCGCTGCCGCGCGAGCTGGTCGGCGAGGGGACGGTCTTCATGCTGAAGGTGGCCGGTGACTCGATGATCGAGGCCGCCATCTGCGACGGCGACTGGGTCGTCGTCCGCCAGCAGCCGACCGCCGAGAACGGGGAGATCGTGGCGGCGATGATCGACGGCGAGGCGACGGTGAAGACCTACAAGCGCCGGGACGGTCACGTGTGGCTGCTGCCGCACAACCCGGCCTACGAACCGATCCCCGGAGACGAGGCGACGATCCTCGGGCGGGTGGTGTCGGTCCTGCGCCGGGTCTGAGGGTCAGGTCCGGCGGCGCAGTTTCCCGCCCACCCAGACCACGAGAGTGGCGACGACGGCGGCGATCAGCGCCGAGGCGATCGGCGAGCGGTCCGAGCGGGTGAGTTCCGCGAAGGACGGCAGCGGGTCCTCCGCGGGAGTCGGCCTCGCGGCGGCGGTCGCGGCGGGCAGGGGAACCACGGTGACGGCGCTGGGCAGGCCCTCGCTCGCGACCACGAGCGCCCGGTTGTCGGCGGAGAAGCTGACGGCCTCGCCCTGCGGCGACTCGGGGAGCGCCACCCGCACCGGTTCGCCGGCCAGCGCACCGGGCACGTCCGAACCGGACAGCGGCCACACGTAGGCGTCCGTGTAGGTGCGCAGCGCCAGTGCGCTCCCGTCGCCGGCAACGGCACCTCCGGTGATCAGCAACTGCCCCGCACGACCCACGGGGCCACCCGGGGTTCCGGTGAGGGTGACGTTGACCGTGCCCACCCGCTCCATCGGCACAGTGCCGCCGTCGACGAGCGCGGCGGCGGGCCGGTAGACCCCGCTGGAGCCGAGCACTTCCTTGGTCACGAGGTACGGCGTCCCGTCCGGGGCCAGGAGCAGCGCCTCGGCGTCGTGCGCGCCGTCGGGGTAGGTCAGCCGATGCAGCGCTGCCGCGCCGTCGGGCCGGAGGACATGCAGCGCGACGGTGGCACGGCTCGTGCCGTTGTCACCGGTGTCGGCGATCCAGACGCTCCCGTCCGAGCCGACGCCGAGGTCTTCGGGGTCGAAGGGGTCCGCGGCCCCGGCCTGCACGTCGACCACCGCACAGGCGGCATCGAGCCCGAGGACTTCGACCCGGTCACCGCCGTCGTTGAGGGCGAGCATCTGCTCTCCTACCACCACCAGGCCGGACAGCTCGGCGAGTCGGGGGTCCGTGATGGCGCACCGGACCTCCGGCGCCGGCTCCTCCGCCGACGCGGACCCGGGGACGAGCACGGCCAGGGCGCCGGTCAGGGCGCTCGCGACGACGAGCCGACGCCGCCGGGCGCGGCTAGGAACTCGCTTGGCCTGCTCGGGCACGTACCAAGCGTGACAGAACCATCGCGTCCAGTGCATGAACCACGCCCAGGAGGACGATCCCGACGGCGGCGCCCACGACCGCGTCGGTGACCCAGTGGAAGTCCAGCGACACCATCGCCGCGCCAGTGGCGACCGGCCCGACGACGCTCAGCCACCAGAAGGTCCGCTGTACCGCCGGCGGGAGCCCGTACTCGACCGCCTGCCAGCGGGCCACCCCCCACATGAGCACTGCGTTGGCGACGTGACCGGAGGGGAACGAGGCGCCGTCGGCGTGGAAGAAGTAGGAGCCCGGGAACGCCGGCGCCGTCCGCCCGATCCCGTGCTTGATCGCGTACACCCCGGCGGTCAGCACCCCGAGCGCCAGCAGCACGCGGAGGGCCGGCATCCAGGTGCCGCGCCGCCACAGCAGGTAGCCGACCAGGCCGGCGAGGACGACGAGGATGGTCACGCGCCCGCCGAGCTGCGTGACCACCCACACCGCCGGGTAGCCCGGCGTGTCCCTCAGGCCCCAGTCGCTGACGATCTCCGACACCCGGAGGTCCATCCGCTCCGACGGCCCGTGGCGGAGCAGGTCGGCGGTGATGAGGACGCCGACCAGCAGCGCCACGGCGACCAGCCACCACGGCGGCCGGCCGGGCGGGACCACGGGGGCGGCGCGCGGTGACTCGGCCACCCGCACCGCGCCCCTGGTCACGCCGCCACCGTACCGGCCCGTGACCGGATCGTGATCCGAGCCGATCGACCGCCCCAGCTCAGCCCACCGGGACCGCGAACTCCTCGAGCACCGCGGCGAGGGCGCCGTCCACCCGCGCGGTGAGCCGTGTGCCGCCGTCCTCGTGCCGCTCGCCGAGCACCTCGCCGTCCCGGTGCACCCGGGCCACGAGATCACCGCGCTCGTAGGGCACGAGCACGTCGACCTCGACGTCGGGGTGCGGCAGCCGCTCGGCCACCAGCTTGCGGAGGGCGTCGATGCCGACGCCGGTGCGGGCCGAGACCCAGACCGCGCCCGGCAGGGCCTGGCGGAGGGTGAGGATGTCCTCCTCGCTCATCGCGTCGACCTTGTTGACGACGATGACCTCCGGCACGGCGGCCGCGTCGATCTCGCTCAGCACGACGTGGACGGCGTCGATCTGGCCGAGCGGATCGGGGTCGGAGCCGTCGACCACGTGCAGCAGCAGGTCCGCCGCGGCGACCTCCTCCAGCGTGGAGCGGAACGCGTCCACCAGCTGGTGCGGCAGGTGGCGCACGAAGCCGACGGTGTCGGTGAGCGTGTACTCCCGGCCGTCCGGCGACTGCGCCCGGCGCACCGTCGGGTCGAGGGTGGCGAACAGCGCGTTCTCCACCAGCACGCCGGCGCCGGTGAGCTGGTTGAGCAGGCTTGACTTGCCCGCATTGGTGTACCCGGCGATCGCCACGCTCGGCACGGCGTTGCGTCCCCGGCTCGCCCGCTGGGTGGCGCGGGCGGTCGCCATGCCGGCGATCTCCCGGCGCAGCTTGCTCACCCGGGCGCGGATGCGCCGGCGGTCGGTCTCGATCTTCGTCTCACCCGGTCCGCGGGTACCGATGCCGCCACCGCCGGCGACCCGGCCACCGGCCTGCCGGGACATCGACTCACCCCAACCGCGCAGCCGCGGCAGCATGTACTGCATCTGGGCGAGCTCGACCTGGGCCTTGCCCTCCCGGCTCGTCGCGTGCTGGGCGAAGATGTCGAGGATCAGCGCCGTCCGGTCGACGACCTTGACCTTGAGCACCTTCTCCAGCTGGTTGAGCTGGCCGGGGGTGAGCTCACCGTCACAGATGACGGTGTCGGCGCCGGTGGCGGCGACGATGTCGCGGATCTCGTTGGCCTTGCCCGAGCCGACGTAGGTGGCAGCGTCGGGCTTGTCGCGCCGCTGGCTGACCGCCTCGAGCACCTGCGAGCCCGCCGTCTCGGCCAGGGCGGCCAGCTCGGCCAGCGAGCGGTCGGCGTCGGCCTGGGTGCCCTCGGTCCAGACGCCGACGAGCACGACGCGCTCGAGTCGCAGCTGCCGGTACTCGACCTCGGTGACGTCGGCGAGCTCGGTGGAGAGACCGGCCACCCGGCGCAGGGCGCCGCGCGCCTCGAGCGCGTAGGAGCCGGTGGTGTCGTCGGCCTCGGCCCACCGCCCGGTGGGCGCGGAGCGGGTGTCGAGGTCGGCCTGCTCGTCGAGGGGCAGGGCGTCGGGGGCGGTCGTCATCGTCTCCAGCGTGGCACGGTCCTGCATGGAAAGCACCTGAGTTGTCATCGCCCGGTACAACGCATCGACGCCCCGGATGCATCCCGACCGGCGGCAGGGGTAGGGCCAGCGCGACGAACGCGACGCACGGAGGAGGAACCGATGAGCGAGAGCGGATCGAGCCGGCTGGGTTCGAACAGCGAGCTGGACGACCCGGGCCGGGACCCCGAGGGCATCGGCGGCCCGCCGCGCAACCCGATGGGTGCCGGCGCCGACCAGGACAGCGGCCGGGGGGCGCCACCCACCCCTCCGGCCACCGGCGACGACGACGCGATGGTCCCGCTGCCGCCCGACGACGACCGCCGCTGACGCCTCAGGCCCGGAGCCACTCCGGGCACAGCGTGCCGGCCGACACCAGCACGGCCGGACCGCTGAGGACCGTCGTCCCGGGGGTCACCTGCACCGACAGGCGGCCCCCGGGGACGTCGACGACGACCGTGCCCTCGTCGGCGCCCGCGGCACGCAGGGCCGCGTAGGCCGCGGCGCAGGCGCCGGTGCCGCACGACCGCGTCTCGCCCACCCCGCGCTCGCTGACCCGCAGCCGCACGTGGGCACCCGGCTCCAGGACGTTCACCAACTCGACGTTGACGCCCTCCGGGAACAGCCCCTCGTCGAACGCCGGGGTACCGGTCAGGTCCAGCTGCTCGACGGGCACGTCGGTCAGGCAGGCCAGGTGGGGGTTGCCCATGCTGACGGCGAGACCGGCGAATGCCCGGCCGTCGAGCAGCGCCTCGCCCTCGCCGAACGGGCGGGCGGGGCCCATGTCGACCCAGTAGCCGCCGTCGGCACCGGCGCCCACCCGGCGTGGCCCGCCCCGGGTGCCGACGAGCAGGCCGTCGGCGCAGGCAGCGCGGTCGACGAGCCCCTCGCTGATCAGCGCGTGCAGGAACAGCCGGATGCCGTTGCCGCACATCTCGGCGTAGGAGCCGTCGGCGTTGCGGTGGTCCATGAACCACTCGCACCGGGGCAGGTGCTCCCCCAGCACGGCGGGAGCGTCGGGCACGTGGGCGCTGCGCACCAGCCGCAGCACGCCGTCGCCCCCCAGGCCGGCCCGGCGCTCGCACAGCCGCCGCACCATGGCGGCATCCAGCCGCTCGCCGGCCCACACGGTGCCGTCGGGGTCGGGCAGCACCACGAAGTCGTTCTCGGTGCCGTGCCCGAGCAGCACGCGCGGCGAGGAGGTCACGGATCGATCGTACGGCCGGTGATCACCCCGGTCGCTGCGTCGGCCAGGTCGGCCCGGGCGGCGTCGAGCCACATCGTCGCGGCGTCCCGCCGGAACCAGGACCGCTGCCGACGCACGAACCTGCGGGTCGTGGTGACGGTGCGCTCGCGTGCCTCCTCGGCCGACAGCGCGCCGTCGAACTGGGCCAGCACCTGGGCGTAGCCGAGGGCGCGGGAGGCCGTCGGCCCCTCGCGGAGCCCGTCGGCGGCGAGCGCCGCCACCTCGTCCACGAACCCCGCGGCCCACATCCGGTCGACCCGGACGGCGATCCGTTCGTCGAGCTCCGCGGGTTCGCGGTCCAGCCCGAGCACCACCGCCGGGTAGTGCGGGCGCGGCTCGGGGAGCTCGGCGCGGAACGGCCCACCGGTCAGCTCGATCACCTCGAGAGCGCGCACGATCCGCCGGCCGTTGCTGGGCAGGACGGCCGCGGCGGCGGCCGGGTCGAGCCCGGCCAGCCGGGCGTGCAGCGCGGCCGGACCGGCGTCCGCGAGCTCCCCCTCCAGGCGGGCGCGGACCACCGGGTCGGTGCCGGGGAACTCCAGCTCGTCGAGGACGGCGCGCACGTACAACCCCGAGCCGCCGACGAGCAGCGGCACGGTGCCGGCGGCCCGCAGCCGGTCTATCTCGGCTCGCGCTCGCCGCCGGTACTCGGCCACCGATGCCGGTTCGCGCACGTGCCACAGGTCGAGCAGGTGGTGCGGCACCCCGCCGCGCTCGGCGAGACCGGGCTTGGCGGTGCCGATGTCCATGCCGCGGTAGAGCTGCATCGAGTCGGCGTTCACCACCTCGCCGCCCAGCCGCCGGGCCAGCTCGACGGCGAGCGCGGTCTTGCCGGTCGCCGTCGGGCCGACGATCGCGACCACCGGCGGCGGGGTCGGGACCACTGGTCCGCTGCCGCCGGGCGCTCCGCTCACGCGACCACCCAGTCGGCGACCGGGTAGCCCACCCCGAACGGCGCCCCGTCGTACCGCAGCCGCGCGGTGACGTGCCGGCCCGCGAGCGCGGCTCCCACCGCCCGCCAGACCGGTACGCCGGCGGCGAGGAGCCGCTCCCCCGCCGCCGGGTCGAGCGCGGCCAGCCCGGCGGTGTCCCCCGTCGCCAGGGCGGTGGCGACGGCGGCGTCGAACGGCTCGGCCGCCGGATCCAGGTACCCGGGTGCCTTGACCGAGCGCCGGGCCGAGCCGTCGCCCATCGCGAGCACGCCCACCGGAGGCGGCAGGTCCCGCAGCAGCTGCCCGAGGTCGGCCGGCCCGACCCCGACGCGGGTGCCGGCGAACGACGCCTGGTCGAGCAGCCAGGTACCGACGGTGTGCGCGAGCGGGAGCCGGAGACCTCCCGGGCGCAACCACCCGTCGAAGGGCAGCTCCAAATCGACGCCGAACCCGCGGAGGTCACCGCCGTCGCCGGGCCCGAAGCGTTCCCCGGGCGCCGCACCGGGACCCACGACGACCACCACCTCCGGCGCGGCGCCGAGCAAGGCGGTCACCGCATCCGCGCAGGCCGACCGCAGCGCGGCGGTCTCGGGCAAGGGCCGCCCCTCCACCGCCGGCACCAGCAGCGGCGGGCACGGGCAGAAGGCGACGGCGGCCGACGGGCGGGGCGTCCGGGCCGGGACGCCGCCGGGGTGGGAGGTCACCGCAGCAGTGTCGCCGATGCGACGTGGGACACTGCCGGACGTGTCGAGCACGGACGACCCCGGCAACGGGGTGCAGCAGGCCGCTCCGCCGATTGCGGAGACCCCCGAGACCCCCGCCCCCGAGGCGGCGACCCCGACCGACGGCGCCGACGCGGTGACCCCCGCGGCCGGCACGCCGGCGGCGCCGACCCCCGCGGAGGCGGCCCTCGCCGACCCCACCGGCGCGGCGCCGGCACCGGAGCCGGCGCCCGCACCCGCGGCCGAACCGGAACCCGCGACCACCCCGGAGCCGACGCCGGCCCCGGCCCCGGCGGCTCCTCCGGTCGAGCGGGTGGTGAGCGACCCGGCGCAGTGGGGCCGGGTCGACGAGGACGGCACCGTCTACGTGCGCACCGCCGACGGCGAGCGCGAGGTCGGCTCGTGGCAGGCGGGCGACGCCGAGGCGGGGCTCGCCCACTACGGCCGCCGCTTCGACGACCTGGCCACCGAGGTGTCGCTGCTGGAGGCCCGGCTCAAGGCGCACACCGGCAACCCCGGCGAGATCAAGGCGAAGGCCCAGGCGCTGGCCGAGTCGATCCCGACCGCCGCCGCGGTGGGCGACCTCGAGGGGCTGGCCGCCCGGGCCGGCGCCATCGTGGCGACCGCCGAGGCCGCCGCCGTCGAGTACCGGGCGGAGAAGGCCGCCGCCCGGGCGGCGCAGGTGGCGCGCAAGGAGGCCCTGGCCGCCGAGGCCGAGCAGATCGCCGCCGAGTCGACGTCCTGGAAGGCCGCCGGCGACCGCCTCAAGGCGATCGTCGAGGAGTGGAAGACCATCCGCGGCATCGACCGCAGGACCGACGACGCGCTGTGGTCCCGGTTCGCCGCCGCCCGCGACGCCTTCGGCCGCCGCCGCGGCGCCCACTTCGCGCAGCTGGACGCCCAGCGCGGTGAGGCCCGTGCGGCCAAGCAGGAGCTGATCGCCGAGGCGCGGCGGCTGTCGACGTCCACCGACTGGGGTCCCACCAGCGCCGCGATGCGCTCGCTGATGGACCGCTGGAAGGCCGTGCCGCGCACCGGCCGGGACGGCGACGACGACCTGTGGAAGGAGTTCCGCGCCGCGCAGGACGTGTTCTTCAGCGCCCGCGCCGAGCAGGACAAGGCGCGCGACGCCGAGCAGGTCGCCAACCAGCGGGCCAAGGAGGAGCTGCTGGCCGAGGCCGAGCAGCTCGACCCGGGCAAGGACCTGCGCGGGGCCCAGAACGCGCTGCGGAAGATCCAGGAGCGCTACGACGCCATCGGGCACGTGCCGCGCGCCGTGATGCGCCAGCTCGAGGACCGGATGCAGGCCGTGGAGCAGAAGGTGCGCGGGGCCGCCGACGCCGGCCGGGTGCGCACCGCGCCGGAGAACCCGATGGTCGCCTCGATGCGGGCCGCCGTCACCAAGGCCGAGGAGCAGCTGGCCAAGGCCGAGGCCGCGGGCGACCAGCGCCGCATCGCCGAGGCGCAGGCGAACCTCGCCACCCGGCGGGAGTGGCTGGCCGAGGCCGAGAAGTCCGCTCGCCGCTAGCCCTGCCAGGCATAGGAAGCTTTACCTACGGTTCTGCTCGCGATCCCGTAGGTAAAGCTTCCTGTGCCCTGGTTCAGCAGCCGGTCGTGAGCACCGGGAGCGGCTCGGGGACGCCGATCCGCGGCATGCCCAGCGAGACGCCCGGCGTCGTGGGCCGGGTCCCGGCCTCGCTCGCGTCCCCGGCGCGGGTGCGCCGGTGGGACAGCAGCGGGCCGTCGGCGACCAGGTGGTGCGGCGCGGCCTGGGTGACGACGGTCTCGACGACGTCGCCGGGGCGCACCCCGTCGGCCGCCGTGAAGTGCACGAGCCGCCCGTCGCGGGCACGGCCGGAGAGCCGGCCGCGCGCGGCGTCCTTGCTCCCCTCCCCCGCGGCCACGAGCAGCTCCACCCGCGCGCCGACGAGCTTCCGGTTCTCGTCCCAGCTGATCTCGTCCTGCAGCGCGGTCAGCCGGAGGTAGCGCTCCTGCACGACCTCCTTGGGCGGCTGCCCCTCCATCTCGGCGGCGGGCGTGCCCGGCCGCTTGGAGTACTGGAAGGTGAAGGCGCTGGCGAACCGCGCCCGCCGGACGACGTCCAGGGTCTGCTGGAAGTCCTCCTCCGTCTCCCCGGGGAACCCGACGATGATGTCGGTGGTGATCGCGGCGTCGGGCATGGCGGCGCGCACCCGGTCGATGATTCCGAGGTAGCGCTCCTGCCGGTAGGCGCGGCGCATCCGCTTGAGGACGTCGTCCGAGCCGGACTGCAGCGGCATGTGCAGCTGGTGGCAGACCGCCGGCGTCTCGGCCATGGCGGCGATGACGTCGTCCGTGAACATCGCCGGGTGCGGGCTGGTGAACCGGATCCGCTCCAGCCCCTCGATGCGGCCGGTGGCCCGCAGCAGGTCGGCGAACGCGCCACGGTCACCGAAGTCGCTGCCGTAGCTGTTCACGTTCTGCCCGAGCAGGGTCACCTCGAGCACGCCCTGGTCGACCAGCGCCTGCACCTCGGCCAGGATCTCGCCGGGACGGCGGTCCTTCTCCTTGCCGCGCAGCGCCGGGACGATGCAGAACGTGCAGGTGTTGTTGCAGCCGACGCTGATCGACACCCAGCCGGAGTAGGCGGAGTCCCGCTTCGCGGGCAGGGTCGAGGGGAAGACCTCCAGCGCCTCGGCGATCTCCACCTGCGCCTCGGCGTTGTGCCGGGCCCGCTCCAGAAGAGCCGGCAGCGAGCCGACGTTGTGGGTGCCGAAGACGACGTCGACCCACGGCGCCCGCCGGACGATCTCGCCGCGGTCCTTCTGCGCGAGGCAGCCGCCGACGGCGATCTGCATGCCGGGGCGGGCGTCCTTGACCGGGCGGAGGTGCCCGAGGTTGCCGTAGAGGCGATTGTCGGCGTTCTCGCGCACGGCGCAGGTGTTGAGGACGACGACGTCGGCGTCGTCCCCGTCCGCCGCGGCGGTGTACCCCGCCTGCTCCAGGAGGCCGGACAGCCGCTCGGAGTCGTGCACGTTCATCTGGCACCCGTAGGTGCGCACCCGGTAGGTGCGCGGGGCGGGGCTCTCCACAAGGCTGCTCATGACAGGAGGAAGGGTACGTCGCGGCCCGAACAACGATTGTCGTTGCTATCGAAAGTCGTTATGGTCCGCGCCATGACGACGAGCCGCCCCTTCCTCGGCCGCACCGGCACGAACCTGGGCGCCGCCGTCCTGTTCGTCGTCGCCGGCGTCGCGGCCCTCTTCGCGGTGGTGCAGCCGATCAACCAGCTCACCCAGCCGGGCGGCAGCATCACGGTGAACGCGGCCGAACCGGACGGGGACCGCGCGCTCGACCTGCCCGGGCTGCCGGAGGGGGTCTGGGTCGTCGACTCCACGCCGGAGTCGACGCTGGTCGCCTCCGACCTCCCGGCCGGGCTGCGGGCGCTCACCGAGCTGCCGGCCTCGCTGAGCGCGATCGCCGTCGCTGTCGGCGCATGGCTGCTGGCGCGGGTGCTCTGGGCCATCCACGACGGGCACCCCTTCGACCGGCGCAACCCCGGCCGGTTGGCCGGCCTCGCCGCGGCCGTCGTCCTCGGCGGCCTGGTGGTGCCCATGGCCGAGGGAGTGGTCGCCACCGCCGTGCTCGAGCACCTCGACCTGGCCGGGCCCGACTCCCCGCTCGTCCTGTTCGAGGTCACGATCCCGTTCATGCCGATCGGGCTGGCCCTCGCCCTCCTGGCCGCGGCCGAGGCCTTCCGCCGCGGGCGCGCGCTGGAGGACGAGGTCGAGGGGACCGTGTGAGCCCCCGCCTGGGCGAGCCGGCCCCCGACGAGGACGCCGCCCACCGCGTGGTCTGCCACCTGGACCGGCTCCTGGACGAGCGGGGCATGACGCTGGTCGAGCTCTCGGAACGCGTCGGCGTCTCAGTGGTCAACCTGTCGGTGCTCAAGAACGGGCGGGCGCGCGCCGTCCGGTTCTCCACGCTGACCGCGGTCTGCGGCGCGCTGGGCTGCCAGCCGGGCGATCTCTTCTCCGTCGCGCCGGAGCGGTCACCCGAACGGGCGGACACCGAGCCGTGAGCGCGCGACCTACCGGGGTTCGTTACGCCTTCGTGATCGCGCGGTGCGGGAACCGCGACCTCCCACCCTTAGGGTCCCCAGGGTGACCAGCCGTACGACCGGAGAGCCTCTCGTCCGCCTGTCCGGCGTGAACAAGTGGTTCGGCGACCTGCACGTGCTGCAGGACATCGACCTCGAGATCGCCCGCGGGGAGGTCGTCGTCGTCATCGGCCCGTCGGGGTCGGGCAAGTCGACGCTGTGCCGTGCGATCAACCGCCTCGAGTCGATCGAGAGGGGCGAGATCGTCATCGACGGCGAGCGGCTGCCCGAGGAGGGCAAGCAGCTCGCCCGCCTGCGCGCCGACGTCGGCATGGTCTTCCAGAGCTTCAACCTCTTCGCGCACAAGACGATCCTCGAGAACGTCACCCTGGGGCCGATCAAGGTCCGCAAGCGCTCCAAGGTGGACGCCGAGAAGCGCGCCCGCGAGCTGCTGGACCGGGTGGGCGTGGGCGCCCAGGCGGACAAGTACCCGGCTCAGCTCTCGGGTGGTCAGCAGCAGCGGGTGGCGATCGCGCGGGCCCTCGCCATGGACCCGAAGGTCATGCTCTTCGACGAGCCGACCTCGGCCCTGGACCCCGAGATGATCAGCGAGGTGCTCGACGTGATGGTCGGCCTGGCGGCCGAGGGCATGACGATGATCGTCGTCACCCACGAGATGGGTTTCGCGAGGAAGGCCGCCAACCGCGTCGTGTTCATGGACGGCGGCCGGATCGTGGAGTCGTCCGACCCCGAGACGTTCTTCAGCAACCCGAGCTCCGACCGGGCCAAGGACTTCCTGTCCAAGATCCTGAACCACTGACCGTCCCTACGGAAGGACAGCTCATGCGCACCACCCGCTACGCCGCCTCGCTCGCGGCCCTCGGCCTCATGCTCACCGCCTGCGGTGGCAGCGAGGCCGGCGACCAGGCAGAGGACGCCGCCGACTCGACCGTCGAGGTGCAGGAGGAGGTCGACTTCGAAGCCGGCACCACGATGGCCGAACTGGCCGAGGCGGGGTCCATCACCGTCGGCACCAAGTTCGACCAGCCCGGGTTCGGGCTCCTCAACCCCAACACCGAGACCCCTGAGGGCTTCGACGTCGAGATCGCCAAGATCATCGCCGCCGAACTCGGCATCGCACCCGAGGACATCGAGTGGACCGAGACCGTCTCGGCCAACCGCGAGCCCTTCCTCCAGAACGGCCAGGTCGACATGGTGGTGGCGACCTACACCATCAACGACGCCCGCAAGGAGCTGATCGACTTCGCCGGGCCGTACTACGAGGCCGGCCAGGACATCATGGTGGCGGCCGGCAACCCGGAGGGCATCGAGGGCCCCGAGGACCTGGCGGGCAAGAACGTCTGCTCGGTGGAGGGCTCCACGCCGGCACAGAACATCCGGGACAACTACCCGGAGGCGACCCTGACGCTGTTCGACGTCTACTCCAAGTGCGCCGACGCCCTGGCCAACGGCCAGGTCGACGCCGTGACCACGGACAACGTCATCCTCACCGGCCTGGTCGCCGGCAGCGACGGCGCGTTCGAGCTCGTGGGCAACCCGTTCACCGAGGAGCCGTACGGCATCGGCGTGCCGAAGGGTGACGACGAGTTCCGCGCGTTCATCAACGACACGCTGGAAGAGGCCTACGAGAGCGGCGCCTGGGCGGACGCCTGGGACCGCACCGCCGGCGCCATCAGCGGCCAGGAGGCCCCCCAGCCGCCGGACGTCGACCGCTACTGACAATCTCCGGCGCTGTGGGGCGGGGGTACCCGCCCCACAGCGCCGCCTTCTGACCAGCCCCGAGAGGAGGCGGTGTGCAGTTCCTCGCTGACAACTTCGGCCTGCTGTGGGATGCGTTCCTGACGACGCTGAGCCTGTCACTGCTCGCCGGCCTGTTGGCGCTGGTGCTGGGCACGCTCCTGGCCGCGGCGCGGGTCAGTCCGGTCCCGCCGCTGCGCGGGCTGGCGACCTTCTACGTCGAGACCTTCCGCAACACGCCGCTGACGGTGGTCTTCTTCTTCCTGATCTTCGGCCTGCCGCAGATCGACTTCATCCTGGGCTTCTACACAGGGGCTGTGCTGTCCCTCGGGCTGTACACCGCGGCGTTCGTCTGCGAGGCGGTGCGCTCGGGGATCAACTCCGTCTCGACCGGGCAGGCCGAAGCGTCCCGCGCCATCGGCCTCACCTTCGGGCAGTCGCTGCGCGAGGTGGTGCTCCCGCAGGCGTTCCGCACCGTCGTCCCGCCGCTGGGCAACGTCTTCATCGCGATGGTCAAGAACAGCTCCATCGCGGCAGGCTTCGCCACCAGCGAGCTGAGCTCCTTGCTCCCCCGCCTGGTCAACGCCGACGCCGGGCAGCTCACCGCCGTCCTGCTGGGGGTCGTGGTCGCCTACATGATCATCACGTTGCCGCTCGCCTTCGGCGTGCACCGCCTGGAGCGACGGGTGGCGATCCTCCGATGACCACGCCGGTCCTCTTCGACATCCCCGGGCCCAAGGCGCGCGCCCGCATCCGCGTCGGTACCGGCATCGGCATTCTGCTGATCCTGGGGATCCTCGCCGTCGTCCTCATCCGGCTGGCCGGCAACGGTCAGCTGGAGAGCCAGCGCTGGGCGGTGCTGTTCGATCCGCGCACCGGCGTCCCGCAGACGCTCGGCCGCGCGCTGGTCAACACGCTCCAGGTCGCGGCTGTCGGCATGGTCGTGGCCACAGTCCTGGGGCTGCTGCTGGCCGTCGGGCGGTTGTCCGACCACCGCCCAGTGCGCTGGCTGGTCGGCACCTACATCGAGTTCTTCCGGGCCATCCCGCTGCTTGTCGTCATCTTCGCGCTGTACTTCGTACTGCCGAAGTACGGCATCGAGCTCTCCGCCTTCCAGGCGCTCGCCGGCGGGCTCATCCTCTACAACTCGGCGGTGCTCGCCGAGATCTTCCGGGCCGGGATCCTGTCGATCGACAAGGGGCAGCGCGAGGCCGCCTTCGGCATCGGCATGCGCAAGTACCAGGTGATGTCGCTGGTGCTGCTCCCCCAGGCCACCCGACGCATGCTCCCGGTCCTGATCGCCCAACTCGTCGTCCTGCTGAAGGACAGCTCGCTCGGGTTCATCATCGGCTACTTCGAGCTGCTCCGAGGTGCGCGCAGCCTGGTGGAGTTCTTCTCCCTCAGCTTCGGCAACCAGTACACCTTCCAGCTGTACGTCGCCGCAGGGCTGATCTACATCGTGATCAACGTGCTGCTCTCACAGCTGGCGAAACTCGTCGAGCGGCGCACCCGCCGGAGCGCTACGTCGGGTGGAGGCAAGGCCGAGTTGCCGGCGGACGTGCAGATGGGTGGTGGCGGCGGCGCGGTGTGAGCTGCCCGCTCGTACCGACGGCGCCCTCGACCAGGGGGCCACCGACTCGCCACCCGCCTGACCGGCTCGTTCACGTCCGACCCACTCGTCCCAGCTGGGCGCGCCGGAGGGTCACGGAGCGAAACGGTCGCGAGACTGGTCGGCACGATGGAGACGATGCACGCGGCCGGGCGCCGCAACCTGCCCCCGGTTCCCCGGAGTTCCACTGAGACGATCCCGCCGGCCGCCGACGCGCCCGTCGTCGCCCCCGTGACGGTGGATGCGGCGGCCCAGCTGGACGCGGGCCAGGCGTTCGTCGAGCGTCTGCGCGCCGCCGCGCCGGCGCTCGCCGAGGCAGCCGGCGCGGAGAGCGCGGTCGTCCGCGAGGTCGTGCCGCCGGCCCGGCACCGGCGGTCGCGGTGCCGGGTGGTGCTCCGCTACGAGGACGGCACCGAGACCGATCTGACGTTCGTCGGTGAGCGCCGCCGCCCGAACGCCTCGGACGAGGACGCCTTCGACGCGGAGATCACCCGCTGGCTGTCGAGCGGCCAACTCCGGGACCCGGCCTGGCTGGTGGCCGACCCGGAAGCCCCGGACGGGGTGGCCGTCGACGTGACCGCCTGGCTCGCCGCAGGCTAAGTCTGGCCGAGGAACGCGATGGTGGCCGGTCCTCGCCCGGTGCGATCGTCTCGCGGACAGGCACAGTGGCGTGCATGGGTGCCTCGGACGTCACCGCCGTCCTCGACGAACTGATGGCCCGGGAACCTCTGTTCCACCGAACCGAGCGAGGAACGAGCCGGTCCGCCTTCGAGGCCATGACCGCCGAGGACTTCTGGGAGGTCGGCGCGTCCGGCGCCCGCTACGACCGCGAGCACGTGTGGTCGGTGCTGGAGCAGCGCTACGCAGACGGCGTCCTCGATGACTGGGAGACCAGCGACGTCGCCTGCCGCCCGCTGGGTGGTGACACGTTCCTGCTGACCTACCGACTCCGGCAGGATGCCCGGGTCACGCGACGCGCGACCATCTGGGAACGCACGGCCGACGACTGGCGCGTCATCTACCACCAGGGCACCGAGGTCGCCGGCGGCTGAACGCGCACCGGAGCCCGCCGGACACGCCGTGTCGGCCGGTGCACCGCGCCCCGACCCGGCACGGTGAGTGGATGCTGATCGTCATCTCGGGGCTGCCGGGCACCGGCAAGTCCGCGGTCGCCACCGAGCTGGCTGCCCGGCTGAGGGCCGTCCACGTCTCCATCGACCCGATCGAGGACGCGCTCCTGGGCGCAGGGCTCCCCCGCTCCGGGGAGACCGGGGTAGCGGCGTACGAAGCCGCACGGGCCGTGGTGCAGCAGAACCTCGCGCTCGGAGCATCCGTCGTGGTGGATGCGGTGAACGACAGCGAACCCGCCCGCGAGACCTGGCGGGTGGCGGCCGCCACCGCCGGCGTGGACCTCGCCTTCGTGCTGCTGGTCCTCGAGGACGAGGTCGAGCACCGCCGTCGGCTGGAGGGCCGGCTACGAGACCTGTCGCACGTGCCGGAGCCTTCGTGGGGCGAGATCGTCGCGCGTGCGGCGGCGTACGCACCCTGGGCTCATGAATCGCCCCTACGGGTAGACGCCCGACAGCCGGTCACCGACGTGGTGCTCGAGCTGATGCGCCGGCTCGACCGGCCGGCACCAGACGGACCTCGCCGCCACCCCTCGTGAGCCGTACTCACGGCCGGCTCGACCTCGCCGGTCAGGGAAGCGCGCTCTCCTCGTCGAACTCGGGGAGGTCGCCGACGTCATCGCCGAGCTCTGCCTCGTCCAGCGTCTCCCGCACGACCGCCGCGGCGAGACCGCCGTTATAGCCCTTGCGGGTGAGCATGCCGATGAGCCGGCGGGTGGCCGTCGCACGGTCGAGCCGGCGCATGCTCCCGACCCGCCGGGCCACGAGCCGACAAGCCGCGTCGCGCTCGTCGTCGTCATCCACCGCTTCGACGGCCTCCGCGGCCGTCTCCGGATCGACGCCCTTCGCCCGCAGTTCGGCGGAGAGCGCCCGGCGCGCCAGTCCACGACCGGCCTGCCGGCTGCTCACCCAGGCGCGGGCGAACGCGGCGTCGTCGATCAGGCCGACCTCGGTGAACCGGTCCAGCACCGCCTCGGCCGCGTCATCGGGCACTCCCCGGGTCGCGAGGAGATCCGCCAGTTGCTGGCGGGTCTTCGGGGCCCCGGTCAGCGCACGGAGGCAGATCGACCGTGCGACCTGCTCGGGATCGCCCGCGTCGTCCTCCGGGGAACCGGGGGCGACGTCCGGGGTCAGGGGATCGTCGCCACCCGGCGTCCGCGAACGTCGGCCGGCCCGGGTCACCCCGGAGCCGCGCCGACGGTTCGAGGGCCGGTCGTCCAGCACCGGATCAGAAGTCGGGGGCGTCGACCGGCGCCGGAGCGTCCAGCGTCGGGCCGATGCCCAGCTTCTCCTTGACCTTCTTCTCGATCTCGTCGGCGAGGTCGGGGTTGTCCTTCAGGAAGTTGCGGACGTTCTCCTTGCCCTGGCCGAGCTGGTCGCCCTCGTAGGTGTACCAAGCACCGGACTTCTTCACGATGCCCTGCTCGACACCGGCGTCGACGATGCCGCCCTCGCGGCTGAAGCCCTGGCCCCACAGGATGTCGAGCTCGGCCTGCTTGAACGGCGCGGCGACCTTGTTCTTGACCACCTTGATGCGGGTACGGCTGCCGATCGCGTCGGTGCCCTGCTTGAGGGTTTCGATACGACGGACGTCGAGCCGCACCGACGAGTAGAACTTCAGCGCCCGGCCACCGGTGGTGACCTCGGGCGAGCCGTAGACGACGCCGACCTTCTCGCGCAGCTGGTTGATGAAGATCGCCGTCGTGCCGGAGTTGCTCAGCGCACCGGTGATCTTGCGCAGCGCCTGGCTCATCAGGCGGGCCTGCAGACCCACGTGGCTGTCACCCATCTCGCCCTCGATCTCGGCGCGCGGCACCAGGGCCGCGACGGAGTCGATGACGATGATGTCGAGCGCGCCGGAGCGGATCAGCATGTCCGCGATCTCCAGCGCCTGCTCACCGGTGTCGGGCTGGCTGACCAGCAGCGCGTCGGTGTCCACGCCGATGGCGCGGGCGTACTCCGGGTCGAGCGCGTGCTCGGCGTCGATGAACGCGGCGATGCCGCCGTTGGCCTGGGCGTTGGCCACCGCGTGCAGGGCGACCGTGGTCTTACCGGAGGACTCCGGCCCGTAGACCTCGATGACCCGGCCGCGGGGCAGGCCACCGATGCCCAGCGCGATGTCGAGGGCGATCGAGCCGGTCGGGATGACCTTGATGGCCACCTCGGGGCTGTCGCCCAGCCGCATCACCGAGCCCTTGCCGAACTGCTTGTCGATCTGGGCGAGGGCCATGTCGAGGGCCTTGTCGCGGTCGAGCGTTGCTGGCATGGTGCGTCACCTTCGGTTCGCGAGAAGCGGGTCGGGACCGACGCTAGGGCGAGGCACCGACAGTTTCCGGATTGCGGGGCGGGGTGTGGAGGAGCGGCCGCCCTGTGGACGTCACAGTAGGCCGAACACCTGTTCGACTGCCAGGCCGACACGCCGACCCGGCCGTGGGCGTCGTCTCAGCGCTCCTTGACGGGCACGTCGAAGTCCTCGCAGATGGCCAGCCACACCTTGCGGACCGGCACGCCCTCGTCGATGGCGTCCACGGCGGTGCGGCCGCCCAGGGTGGAGAAGACGTGGTCGCGCGCCACGCTCTGGGCGCGCATGGACCCGAACTGACCGTCGAGCCGGGACCAGAACTCCTGCAGGCGCACACCCCGACGCTAACCCGCCGGGACCCGCTCGCGCCGGTGCCGCCCTAGGCTGGCGCGCATGATCCCGGGCACCGGCTCCGCGACGCTCGACACCGTCCTCGAGATCGGCATCGTCGTCGCGCTCGTCGCGATCATCGTGGTGCTGATCAGGAACTACCGCGGGCGCTGACCCGCGTCCCGAGCCACACCACGACCAGCGGGAGCACCAGCGCGGCGGACACGGCGGACACCAGGCCGAACCCGCCCCAGGCGAGGAGCGGCCCCCCGACCACCCCCGCCAGCGCGGCCCCGAGCCCCATCAGCAGGTCGGTGCCGCCCTGCGCGGTCGGCCGCAGCTCCGGGCCGACCGACGCGGTGACCAGCGCCGACCCCGCGATCAGCCCGCACGACCAACCCAGGCCGAGCAGCAGCAGGCCGGCGCCCAGCTGCACCGAGTCGGCGGGGGCCGCCGTCCCCGACACGGCGGCCGCGGCCAGGAGCAGCAGGGCACCCAGGGCCACGACCGTCGGCGCGCCGACCCGGTCGGCGAGCATGCCGACCAGCGGGGAGAACAGGTACATGCCGGCGACGTGCACGCTGATCACCAGGCCCACGAGGCGGAGCACCGTCCCCTCGGGCCCGCCCGCGTGGCCCATGTGCACCGGCGTCATCACCATGACCCCGACCATCACCGAGTGGGCCACCACGACCGCGGTGATCCCCAGCCGCCCGGCCGGGGTCGCCCACACCGCCCGCAGAGCGGCCCCGGTGGCGTGCCGCGGCCGGGAACCGCCGTCGCCTCCGCCGAGCGCCCGGGCCACCAGCAGCGGATCGGGCCGCAGGAGCAGCAGGAAGCCCACGGCGACGAGCGCGAACACGACCGCCGACACCACGAAGACGCCACCGAGCGCCGGCAGCCCGAGGGCCTCGCCGAGCTCGGCGCCCGGTGCGGCGAGGTTGGGGCCGACCACCGAGCCGACGGTCGTGGCCCACACGACCAGCGACAGCGACCGGCCGCGGCGCTCGGGTGCGGCGAGGTCCGCCGCGGCGTAGCGCGACTGGAGCCCGCACGCCGTCGCGGCGCCGAACAGGAACAGCCCGGCCAGGAGCAGGAGCAGGGACGACGCCGCCGCGGCGAGGACGGTGAGGACGGCGCCGACGACGCTCACGCCGTAGCCGGTGGCCAGACCGGCCCGCCGCCCCGCGGTGTCGCTGATCCGCGCCAGCGGCACCGCCAGCACCGCCGCCCCCAGGACACCGGCCGTCTGCCCCAGGCCCGAGGCGGTGTCGGTGCCGGCGACGTCGCGGGCCAGCAACCCGCCCGCGGTGATGCCGACGGTGACGCCCAGCCCGGCGAGCGCCACACCGCCGCTGAGGACGCCCAGGGTGCGGCGCTGCACGCCGGCGACGTCGACGGTGGCCTCGGGCTGCTGCAGCGGTGGCACGTGCACTCCCGTCTCCCGGGCGGGGAGGTCCCGCCGTCCGGCGCCCGCCGGTCAGCGAAGTGTCGTACACGGCGGGGACACTGAGCGCGTGCCCGCCCGCCCGACTCCCGCCCCCGGTGCGCTGGCCCGGTTCTCCGAGCCCACCCGCGCCTGGTTCACCGGTGCGTTCGAGCAGCCGACGGCCGCCCAGGACGGGGCCTGGCAGGCGATCAGCAGCGGCGAGCACGCCCTCGTCGTCGCCCCGACCGGGTCGGGGAAGACCCTGGCGGCGTTCCTGTGGTCGCTCGACCGGCTCGCCGCCACCCCGCCGGCCGACGAGCGGACGCGGTGCCGGGTCCTCTACGTCTCCCCCCTCAAGGCGCTGGCCGTCGACGTCGAGCGCAACCTGAGGGCGCCGCTGGCCGGCATCGGCCAGGCCGCCGCACGGCTGGGGCTGCCGCGGCCGGAGATCCGCGTCGGGATCCGCTCGGGCGACACCCCCGCCGACGAGCGGCGCACCTTCGCGCGCCGCCCGCCCGACATCCTCATCACCACGCCGGAGTCGCTGTTCCTGCTGCTCACCAGCCAGGCGCGGGAGGCGCTGCGCGGCGTCGAGACGGTGATCGTCGACGAGGTCCACGCGGTCACCGACTCCAAGCGCGGCGCCCACCTCGCCGTCTCCCTCGACCGGCTCGACGAGCTGCTCGACCGGCCGGCGCAGCGGATCGGCCTGTCGGCCACCGTGCGGCCCATCGAGGAGGTCGCCACCTTCCTCGCCGGCGGCCGGCCGGTGCAGGTGGTCTCCCCCGGCTCGACCAAGCGCTGGGACCTCTCGGTAGTCGTGCCGATCGAGGACATGAGCGAGCTGGGGCAACCGACCGGCGAGCTGGAGGGCTCGGCGGCCGGGCACCAGCCGCGCAACTCGATCTGGCCGGCGGTCGAGGAGCGGGTGCTCGACCTGGTGCAGGCGCACCGCAGCACGATCGTCTTCGCCAACTCCCGTCGGCTGGCCGAGCGGCTGACCAGCCGGCTCAACGAGCTGGCCTACGAGCGCACCACCGGCGAGCCCGTCCCGCCCGGCACGAACGCCGCCGCCCTGATGGCCCAGGCCGGCTCCGGCGGCGGCCTCCCGGAGGCCTTCCAGCCGGTCGCCGCGGCCCACCACGGCTCGGTCTCCCGCGAGCAGCGGGCCGTCGTCGAGGAGGCGTTGAAATCCGGCCGCCTGCCCGCCGTCGTCGCGACCTCGAGCCTCGAGCTCGGCATCGACATGGGCGCGGTCGACCTCGTCGTCCAGGTCGAGGCGCCGCCCACGGTCGCCAGCGGGCTGCAGCGGGTCGGTCGCGCCGGGCACCAGGTCGGGGCGGTCAGCCGCGGGGTGCTGTTCCCCAAGTACCGCGGTGACCTGGTGCAGTGCGCGCTGGTGGCCGAGCGGATGAAGGCCGGCGCGATCGAGTCGATCCGCTACCTGCGCAACCCCCTGGACGTGCTGGCGCAGCAGATCGTCGCGATCGTCGCCGAGCGGCCCCGCACCGTGGAGGAGGTCGGCGCGCTGGTGCGGCGCTCGGCGGCCTTCTCCTCGCTGCCGGAGTCGGCGCTGCACGCCGTCCTCGACATGCTGGCCGGGCGCTACCCGTCGGACGCCTTCGCCGAGCTGCGCCCGCGGCTCACCTGGGACCGGGTCACCGACACGCTCACCGCCCGCGCCGGCGCCCAGCGGCTCGCCGTCACCAGCGGCGGCACGATCCCCGACCGCGGGCTGTTCGGCGTCTTCCTGGTCGGTGGCGAAGGGGCCGGTGGCCGCCGGGTCGGCGAGCTGGACGAGGAGATGGTCTACGAGTCGCGCGCGGGCGACGTGTTCCTGCTGGGGTCCTCGTCCTGGCGGATCGAGGAGATCACCCACGACCGCGTGCTGGTCACCCCCGCGCCCGGCCAGCCCGGGAAGATGCCGTTCTGGCACGGCGACGCCCCCGGGCGGCCGCTCGAGCTCGGCCGGGCGCTGGGGGCCTTCCTCCGGGAGGTCGGCTCGGCCACCCCGGAGGCCGGGCTGGAGCGGGCGCGGGCCGCCGGGCTGGACGAGTGGGGCGCGGCGAACCTGGCGGCCTACCTCGGCGAGCAGAAGGCGGCCACCGGCCACCTGCCCGACGACCGGACGCTGCTGGTCGAGCGGTTCCGCGACGAGCTCGGCGACTGGCGCCTGGTCGTCCACTCCCCCTTCGGCGCCCAGGTCAACGCTCCGTGGGCGCTGGTGCTCGCCGCGCGGCTGCGGGAGCGCTACGGCGTCGACGTCTCCTCCATGCACTCCGACGACGGCATCGTGCTGCGGCTGCCCGACACGACCGGCGAGCCACCGGAGGGCGAGCTCGCCGTCCTCGACCCCGACGACGTCGAGCGCGAGGTCACCGCGGAGGTCGGCGGCTCGGCGCTGTTCGCCAGCCGGTTCCGCGAGTGCGCCGCTCGCGCGCTGCTGCTCCCCCGCCGCGACCCGCGCCGCCGCACCCCGCTGTGGCAGCAGCGGCAGCGCGCCGCCCAGCTGCTCTCGGTCGCCAGCGAGTTCGCCTCGTTCCCGATCACCCTCGAGGCGGCGCGCGAGGTGCTGCAGGACGTCTACGACGTGCCCGGGCTGGTCGAGCTGATGCGCGACGTGCGGGCCCGGCGGGTGCGGGTGGTCGACGTGCAGACCGAGACGGCGTCACCGTTCGCCCAGTCGCTGCTGTTCGGCTACGTCGGCCAGTTCCTCTACGAGGGTGACGCCCCGCTGGCCGAGCGCCGGGCCCAGGCGCTCGCCCTGGACACCGGCCTGCTCGCGGAGCTGCTCGGCCGCTCGGAGCTGCGCGAGCTCCTCGACGCGGAGGCGATCGCCGAGATCGAGGCGGAGCTGCAGCGGCTGCCCGAGCAGCGCCACCCCCGCGACGTCGACGGCGCCGGCGACCTGCTCCGGGTGGTCGGTGACCTCACCGCCGCAGAGGCAGCGCGCCGAGGCGTGCCCCGGGAGTGGCTCGACGAGCTGGTCGCCGCCCGCCGGGCCCTGGTCGTCCGCATCGCCGGCGAGGAGCGGTACGTCGCAATCGAGGACGCCGGCCGGCTACGGGACGCCCTGGGCACCGCGCTGCCCGTCGGCGTGCCCGAGGTGTTCACCGAGCCCATCGCCGACCCGCTCGGCGACCTGGTCGGCCGCTACGCCCGCACGCACGGCCCCTTCCAGCCCGCCGAGGCCGCCACCCGGCTGGGCCTGGGCGTCGCCGTGGTCACCGCGACGGTGCAGCGGCTCACCGGTACCGGGCGGCTCGTCTCCGGGGAGTTCCGCCCCGGCGGCACCGGGCAGGAGTGGTGCGACGCCGACGTGCTCCGGTCCATCCGGCGGCGCAGCCTGGCCAGACTCCGGCAGGAGGTCGAGCCGGTGCCCACCGGCACGCTGGCCCGGTTCACGCCCTCCTGGCAGTCGGTGGGCAGCCGGTTGCGGGGTGCCGACGGAGTGCTCGCCGTCGTGGAGCAGCTGGCCGGTGCCCTGGTACCGGCCAGCGCGCTGGAGTCGCTCGTGCTGCCGGCGCGGGTGCGCGACTACTCGCCGGCCATGCTCGACGAGCTCACCAGCGCAGGCGAGGTGCTGTGGGCCGGCGCCGGGGGGCTGCCCGGCGGGGACGGGTGGCTCAGCCTGGTGCCCGCCGACCTGGCGCCGCTGCTGCTGCCCGAGCAGCTGGAGGTCGCCGGTGAGGGGCAGCCGCTGCTCGACCTGCTCGCCGGTGGGCAGGCGATGTTCTTCCGGGGTCTCTCCGATGCCCTCGGCGCCACCGACGACGCCGCGATCGCCGACCTGGTGTGGGACCTGGTGTGGGCCGGCGCGCTGACCAACGACACCCTCGCCCCGCTGCGCACCCGGCTCAGCGGGGGCGGCACCCACAAGCGGGCCGCCGCTCCCCCGCGGGTCACGCGCAACCGCTACGGCCGCCCGCGGTTGAGCCGGGGCGCGATGCCGACCCGCAGCGGCCCGCCCACGGTGGCCGGGCGCTGGTCGCGGCTGCCCGACCGGGAGGCCAACGCCACCCGGCGCACCACGGCACGGGCCGAGGCGTTGCTGGAGCGGCACGGCGTCCTCACCCGCGGCGCGGTCATGGCCGAGCAGGTCGTCGGCGGCTTCTCCGCCGTCTACCCGGTGCTGCGGGCGTTCGAGGAGAACGGCCGGGCCCGGCGCGGCTACTTCGTGGAGACCCTCGGGGCCGCCCAGTTCGGCACGCCCGGATCGGTCGACCGGCTGCGCAGCTTCGCCTCGCCCGACCGGGTGCCGGCGGGCGCCGTCGTGCTCGCCGCGACCGACCCGGCCAACGTCTACGGGGCGGCGTTGCCCTGGCCCGAGCGCACGGTCGCGGCCGACGGGACGGCCGTGGACCTCGGCGAGGGCACCGGCGCCGGCCGGAAGGCGGGGCACCGGGCCGGGCGCAAGGCGGGGGCGCTGGTCGTCCTGGTCGACGGCGAGCTGGTGCTCTACGTCGAGCGCGGTGGGAAGACGCTGCTCTCCTGGACCGAGGAGGAACAGGTGCTCAAGGAAGCAGCGACGGCGCTCTCCGGCGCGGTGTCCGCGGGTGCGCTGGGCCGGATGGTCGTGCAGAAGGCCGACGGCGCCTCGGTGCACGAGGACACCGCGCTGTCCCAGGCACTGCAGGCAGCCGGTTTCGCGGCCACTCCCCGCGGCCTGCGCCTGCGCGGGTGAGCCCCCGCGCCGGCCTCAGCCCAGGCTCACGGCGGCGATCGGCAGGGCGATGAACACCCCACCGGCGTAGGCCGGCATGGCCCAGCGCTGGCGTGCGGCGAAGGCCCCCAGGCCTTCGGCCAGCCGCACCGGCAGGTAGCGGACCTGCGGCACGGGGTAGATCAGCAGGACGGCGGAGATGTTGAACAGCACGTGCACCAGCGCGATCACCAGCCCCTCTGGTTGCCCGGTGGCCAGCGCCGCGAGCAGGGCGGTCACCGTGGTGCCCAGGTTGGCGCCGATGGTGATCGGATAGGCGTTCCGCACGGTCAGCACCCCCGCGGCCACCAGCGGGAGCAGCGTGACCGTGACGATCGAGGAGCTCACGACCGCGATGGCGGCGACGGTGCCCACCGCGATGCCCACCAGGCCACCCGCCTTGCTCACCGACCGATTCGCCTTCTCCTGCAGCGGGCCGGTCACCACGGCCCGCATGTTCGTGCTGATGAAGCGGATCGTCACGTACAGCGCGACGATGCCTCCGACCAGCAGCACGGTGCCGAGGAAGGCGCCGGCCGGGACCAGCGCGGCCACCAGGGTGGAGACGCCCTCGACGGCCGGGTCGGTGGCCATCGCCAACGGGCTCTCGACGTCCACCCCGGTCACGCCGGTGCCGGCGATGACGTCACCCAGCCAGCGCGCCGCCGAGGCCAGGAAGCCGGTGAGCAGTTCCAGCGGCAGCAGGATCAGCACGGCGAGGAAGTTGAACAGGTCGTGCATGGTCGCCGCCGCCACCACCTGCCGGAACTCCGCCCTCCGGCGCATGCTCACCAGCGTGACCAGCGTGTTGGTCACGGTGGTGCCGATGTTGGCTCCCATGACCATCGGCACGGCGATCTCCACCGGGATCACCCCGGCCGCCACCATCCCGACGATCGCCGACGTCGACACCGACGAGGACTGCACGAGGATGGTGGCCAGCACACCGGCGAACAGGCCGGAGAGCGGATGACTGACCCCGGCCAGCACCGCATCGTTGAACCCCTCGCCCATGTGGGCGATGCCGTCCTCGACCATGCCGACGCCCACGAGGAACAGGTAGAGCAGCACGAGGGCCAGTGCGGCGCGGACCAGAATCTGCTTCCGGCTCAAGCGTGGGGCCGGCTGCGCGGATGTGGCGGCTTCGTCGGTCGGGTCGGTCACGGCATTCCCCCCGGTAGGCGGTCCGACCTCTCCCAGGGTCACGCCGGCCGGCGAACGGCCGATGGCCTACGACCGAACGCCGCGCCTACGTCTGCCGGCGCCCCGCGCCACCACCTCGACCTGCCGGGGGATCAGTCCCCGTCGGGGTGCAGCCAGCGGGCGAACAGGCGGGTGAGCACCGGCATCACGACGTATCCGAGAGCGGTCACGACCACGCAGGCCGAAAGCAGCAGGCGCAGCTCCAGGGGCCAGCCGGACAGGTACGGCATGACGACCTGCTGCAGCACCGAGGTGATGCCGAACACCGCCGCGATCGTGAGAACCGACGCCCGCCAGCGGGGGCCGGGCCGGGCCGGGCGGGTGAAGAAGCTGTCCAGGCCGTCGGCGCGGGCGTAGCGCTCGTCCTCGACCATCCCCGGCAACCGCGCGAGGAACGCCTGCCGCTCGGGCGAGCGTTCCCACGCGGCGAGCGAGTCCGCGTCGGCGAAGCGGTAGACCAGGTGGTACTCGGAGCTGCCGGAGCCCGGGTGGAGCAGGGATGCGCCGAGGTTGCCGGGGTAGTTGGCGGCCTCGGCCAGGACCGCGCCGGCCGCCCGCTCGAAGGCCGCCCGCCGATCGGGCCGCACCACGCGCGCGACGGTGACGGTGACCGGCTGGCGGTCGGGGGCGGTTCGGGCGCTTCCGAGCCGGGTGCGCAGTCGCGGGGGCACGCTCACAGCCGGGCCAGCGCATCGGGCGGCGGCAGGCTTCCCGGTTGTCGGGGCTCTCACACCGGAGGGGCAGGCCGGCCCACCGCCGGGGATCATGGACACGTGCCCGAGGGAGACACCGTCTGGCTGGCCGCCGAGCGCATGAACACCGCGCTGGCCGGGGCCACGCTGCGGCGCGGCGAGTTCCGGCTCCCTCAGCTGGCCGCGCTGGACCTCACCGGCGCGGCCGTCACCGAGGTCCTCCCTCGCGGCAAGCACCTGCTGATCCGCCTGGCCGACGGGCGCACGCTCCGCACCCACTTCCGGATGGACGGCAGCTGGCACATCCACCGCCCCGGCACCCGCTGGAAGGGCGGCCCGGCCCACGACGTCCGCATCGTGCTGGCCACCGACGAGTGGGAGTGCGTCGGCTACCGGCTGCACGACGTGGACCTCGTGCCCACCACGGACGAGGAGCAGCTCGTCGGCCACCTCGGGCCGGACGTGCTCGGTCCCGACTGGGACCTCGACGAGGCGCTGCGCCGCCTGCGCGCCCACCCCGACGAACAGGTCGGCGTGGCGATCCTCGACCAGCGCAACCTCGCCGGGATCGGCAACCTCTACAAGGTCGAGTCGCTGTTCCTGCTGGGCCTGCACCCGTGGGCGCGGGTGGCCGACGTCGACGGCCGCCTGGCTCCGCTGGTCGAGCGCGCTCAGCGGCTCATGCGTGCGAACCTGCACCACCCCGAGCAGAACACCACCGGCGACCCGCGGCGCGGCCGCGACCACTGGGTCTTCGGCCGGAAGGGCCGCCCCTGCTTCCGGTGCGGAACGGGCATCCTGCTCGGCGAGCAGGGGCCGCCGACGCAGGAGCGCGTGACGTGGTGGTGCCCCCGCTGCCAGGCGGCCCGCTCCCCGATCGACCCGCAGGCCCGCACCGGGGAGCCGGACCGCCCGCAGCCGGTGACCGTCTACCGCTAGCTGCTCAGGCCTGCTCGGGGCGCTCCGCCGGCTGCGCCTGCGGCTGGGCGGCCTGCTCCGGCGCGGGCGCACCCTGCTCGATCGCACCCGCGGCGCCGCCGGCCTCGACCGCCGGCGTCCCGCCGCCCATCCCGGCGCGGATCTGGTCCAGCCGCGAGGCCCCGGCCACGTCGAGGGTCGCCTTCTCGACCTCGAGCATCCGGCCCTCGACCGAGGTCTGCGCCAGCTCTGCCTGACCCAGCGCGTTGGCGTAGCGGGCCTCGATCTTGTCGCGGATCTCCCCCAGGTTGGGGGTGTTGCCGGGCGCGGAGAGCTCGTTGACCTGACGCATCGAGTTGGCGACGTGCTCCTGCATCTTCGCCTGCTCGAGCTGGCTCATCAGCTTGGTGCGCTCGGCCAGCGTCGTCTGCAGCCGCATCCGCGACTGCTCCACCGCGCCACGCGCCTGCTCGGCGGCCTGCAGCGCCTCGTCGTGGCTGCGCTTGAGGTCCTCCATCGACTGCTCGGCAGCCACCAGCTGGGTGGCGAACGCCTGGGCGGCCTGCTCGTACTCGGCCGCCTTCGCCGCGTCGCCCTTGGCGCGGGCCTGGTCGGCCAGCGTCAGGGCCTGGCGGGCCGAGGACTGCAACTTCTCGACCTCGCCCAGCTGGCGGTTGAGCCGCATCTCCAGCTGCCGCTGGTTGCCGAGCACCGCGGCGGCCTGGTTGGCCAGCGACTGGTGCCGCTGCTGCTCCGCCTCGATCGCCTGCGCGATCTGCACCTTCGGGTCCGCCCGCTGGTCGATCTGCGCATTGGCCGATGCGGTGAGGTACTTCCACAGCTTCACGAACGGGTTGGGCATGGGGTCCTCCTGCTCCGGCGCACTCGCCGGACCGGCGATGCTCGTCCCCAGCATCGTCCCAGGTGATCACCCTCGGCAGCCAACGCGGGCCAGCCGCGTCGCGGCTAGGGTGCGCAGAATGCCGCCCGCCAGCCCCGTTCTCTGCGTCCTCGGCGAGCTCGTCGTCGACCTGCTGCCCGTGCCCGGGGCCGGCGAGAGCAGCACGGCGCCGCACTACGTCGCGCGGCCCGGGGGGAACGCGCTGAACGTCGCCGTCGCCGCCGCCCGCCTCGAGACCCCGGTGCGGTTGCTCGCCCGGCTGGGCACCGGCCCGCTGGCCGCCAACCTGCGCCGGCACGCCGAACTGGCCGGCGTCGACACCACCGGCTTCGTCGAGGCCGCCGAACCGGTGAGCCTGGCCGTCGTCGGGGTCGACGCCGACGGCTCCCCGGACTACGGCTTCCACGTGCTCGGCGCCGCCGACTGGCAGTGGACCGACGAGGAGCTGGACCGGGTGCTGCCGGAGGACGTGGGCGCGCTGCACGTCGGCTCGATCTCCAGCTGGACCGAGCCCGGCAGCGATGCGATCTCCCGGCTGGTCCGCCGGCTGTCGGGCCGCGCGCTGGTCAGCGTCGACCCCAACATCCGCCCGATGCTGGCCGAGGGGCCCGTCGGCGCCTCGCTGGGCAACGACCGGGCAGCCGTGACCAGCCGACTGGACGAGCTCGTCGGCCACGCCGACGTGGTGAAGGTCAGCGCCGAGGACCTCGCCTGGCTGGAACCGGGCGTCACCGACCTGGACGACGCCGCCCGGCGCTGGGCCGACCGCGGTCCGGCGCTGGTCGTCCTCACCGACGGCGGCGCTCCGCTGCGGATGGCCCGTCCGGGCCGGCCGGTGCAGCACCGCGAGAGCCCCCGCGTCGCCGTGGTCGACACGGTGGGAGCGGGCGACTCGCTGGCCGCCGGGCTGCTGACCGGGCTTCTGGGCGCGGGACTCACCACGCGAGCCGCCCTGGCGGCCGCTCCCGACCACCAGCTCCTGGCGCTGCTCGACGACGCCGCGCTCGTCGCCGCGGTCAACTGCACCCGGGTGGGCGCCGATCCGCCCACCCGCGCGGAGCTGGCGGCGGCGCGGGGCCCCCGGTGAGTGACGCCGGCCTCCGCCTCGTCGGTCTCGAGGAGCTCTCCGCGGGGGCGCTGCGCGGCCGGCTGCTCGCCCGGCGTGCCGAGTTCTGGGCCGGCTCACCCCTGGAGGACGCCGCCGTCACCGCGCTGCACGACCCGGTGTTCTTCCACCAGCTGGGTGGCTTCGGGGCGGTCGCCCTCACGCCGCACGACGAGGACGCGGGGTACCTGCTCGGTGTCGTGAGCGCCGACCGGCTCGCCGTCGTCCAGGCCGTGGCCGTCCACCCGGCCCACCGCGGCCGTGGCGTCGCCGTCCGGCTGCTGGAGCGGTTCGCGGGCCTCGCGGCCGGGGTGGGCGCCCGGGTCCTCCAGGCCGTCGCCCTGCCCGGGGACGCCGGGGCTGCCGCCCTGGCCGCCCACCTCGGGGCACACTCGGCGCCCTCAGCGGGTCACGCGGGTCCCGACGAGGACCGGGTGGTGTTCACCCGCCGGCTGCCCCTGGAGCACCCGGCTCAGCCGGCGGAATCCAGGAGCTGACCGAGCAGCGCCGCCTGCCGGCGCCGCTGCGTCGTGAGCCCTGGCTGCAGCACCACGCCGAGCAGCCATCGGCCGGCCAGCTGCGCGCCGTCGTCGTCCACGCCGAGGACGACGGCGAGCCGGCCGGTGAGGCCCGCCCACGTCTCGGCGCCGGGCGCCAGCAGCCCGGCCAGCTGGTCGGGCTCGGTCTCGGCCAGCCGGCGCAGCACCGGGTGCGTGGCGAGCTCGTCGGCGAGCACGGCGAGGGCCTCGGCCGCGGGCAGCCCGGCCGCCAGGTCGGTGAGGCGGTGCAGCTCCGCGGCCAGCAGCGCGCGCACCACGTCGTCCTTGGTGCGGAAGTGGTTGTACAGGGTGGCCTTGGCGACCCCGGCTGCCGCCGCGACCGACTGCATCGTGCTGCGCCGCAGCCCGGCAGCGGCGAACGCGCGCGTGGCGCCCTCGAGCAGCCCCGCGCGGGTGCGGTTCATCCCACCCCGGGCCCGTCGGCCGGGCACCGGACGCGCCGGCACGGCACCAGGATCCGGGTCGGGGAGCACGTGCCCTGTCTCGCACCGACGGACGGCGCCGTCAAGTACGGGCGGTCAGGCGGCGAGCGAGACCGCGTCGCGTCGGCGCGCGGTGCGCCCCTGCTGCCCGGCGCCGACCAGCGCCAGCGCGGGCTCGGCGCCGGCGTCCACCGGGACAGGTGCCTCGGCGGTCTCGGCTGCCGGGGCGGCCTCGCCGGAGGCCGCCAGCGGGCGCACCTCCGCGCCGGCGGCGGCACCGCGCAGCTCGAGGCTCACCTCGGCGAGCAGGTCGGCCAGCTCGACTTCGAGCGCGTCGCAGATGGAGGCGAGCAGCTCCGAGGAGGCCTCCTTCTGCCCCCGCTCCACCTCGGAGAGGTACCCGAGGCTGACCCGGGCAGCACCGGAGACGTCGCGCAACGTGCGGTGCTGACGCAGCCGGTGGCCGCGCAGGGTGTTCCCGAGCTGGGTGCGCAGCAGCGTCATGGCCGTCTCCTGTCCTGCGAGCGGGGAAGCGGCGGTGCCGTCCGGCACCGTGCGCTCACGGTACGCGGCGCGTGCGCCGTCAGCCCGCCGACGGGGCCGAGTCCGCTCATGGCGTAACGCCGCCCCCGGGCTCGGCGTTCCCGTCGCCCGCTCCACGCAGCCGGTCCCGCAGGGCGGTGAACGCGCTGGCCACCGCGCCCGCGCGCACAGCGGCGCGGTCCCCCGGCAGGTCCAGCCGGACGACGTCGGTGCGCTGCCCGTCGCTGAGCCCGAGGTACACCCGGCCGGGACCGTACCCGTCCACCTCGCCGGGGCCCGCGACCCCGGTGAGCCCGACGCCGAAGGTGGCCGAGCACCGGGCACGGATGCCCTCCGCCAGCGCCGCCGCCGTCTCCGGGCTGACCGGCCCGGAAGCCGCCAGCACGTCGGCAGGCACGCCGGCGAGGACCGTCTTCAGATCCGTGGCGTAGACGACGGCCCCGCCGCGCAGCGTGGCGCTGGCGCCGGGGACGGCGGCGAGGGTGGCGCAGAACAGCCCTGCGGTGAGCGACTCCGCGGCCGCCACGGTCGCGCCGCGGGTGAGCAGTGCGTGGTGCACCTCACCGGCGAGCGCCTCGAGCGCGGCGGAGCCGTCCGCGGTGGCCACGACCGCTCAGGCGGCGGTGTCGCGGCGGGTGGAGGGGTCGGCACCCGACTGGTGGCGGGCGGTCGCCGCCCGCATGGCCCGGGCGCTGGTCTGCCGCAGCGTGATGGCGCGGTAGACGTAGTCCAGGCCGGTCAGCACCGTGAGCACCACGGCGGCGGCCATGACCCACCAGCGGGTCGTGGCCAGGGCGCCGCTGAGCGGCAGGATGTACAGGCCGATCGCGAGCGACTGCAGCACGGTCTTGGCCTTGCCGCCGCGGCTGGCGGCGATGACGCCGTGGCGGATGACCCAGAACCGCAGCAGGGTGACCCCCACCTCGCGGACCAGGATGACCGCGGTCACCCACCAGGGCAGGAGCGCCAGCACGGACAGGGCGACGAGCGCGGTGCCCGTCAGCGCCTTGTCGGCGATCGGGTCGGCGAGCTTGCCGAACTCGGTGACCTGACCGGTGCGCCGGGCGATCAGCCCGTCGTAGCGGTCGGTGATGATCGCCAGGCCGAAGACGACCGTGGCCCAGTAGCGCCCGGCGTCGTCGAGACCGTCCTCGCGCAGCAGCAGCACGGCCAGCACGGGCACCACCGCCAGCCGCAGCACCGTGAGGGCGTTCGGCAGGTTGAGCAGACGCACCGACTGCGGCGGGGTCGCCGCCGGGTCGGGGGCCACGCCGCTCATCTGCGTCACCGCCCGGCCGGTGCGACGGCGGCGACGAGCGCGGTGGCGACGAGGTCGATGCCCTCGGTGCCGACGACCTCCGCGGGGAGCACCTGACCGGCGACCGCACCCGCCGGCACGCCGGTGAGGGTGGTGGTGCCGTCGGCGTCCGGGTCCTGGTGGGCCGCGTGCCCCAACCAGGTGCCCGGGCCGTCGGTGGCGGAGAGGTCCTCGCTGAGCAGGACCTCCACCCGCTCGCCGATGCGCTCCTCGGCCCGCTGTGCGGTCAGCTCCTCGACCAGGTCGGTGATCCGGCGGACCCGGGCGTCGATCTCGTGCTGGTCGAGCTTGCCGTCCAGGCCGATCGCCTCGGTGCCCTCCTCGTCGGAGTAGCCGAAGACGCCCACGGCGTCGAGCCGGCCCTCGACGAGGAAGCGCTCCAGTTCGGCGACGTCGTCCTCGGTCTCCCCCGGGAAGCCGAGGATGACGTTGGTGCGGAACCCCGCCGCCGGCGCGAGCGCACGTGCCCGCTCGATGAGCGCCAGGAAGTCGTCGGTACCGCCGAAGCGGCGCATCCGGCGCAGCAGCGACGGCGAGGAGTGCTGGAAGGAGAGGTCGAAGTACGGCGCCACCCCGTCGGTCGCGGCGATGACCTCCAGCAGACCCGGACGGAGCTCGGCCGGCTGGAGGTACGCGACCCGCACCCGCGCGACGCCCTCGATCGCGGTCAGCTGCGGCAGCAGCTTCTCCAGCGAGCGCAGATCGCCGAGGTCCTTGCCGTAGGAGGTGGAGTTCTCGCTGACCAGCACCAGCTCGGTGACGCCCTGGCCGGCCAGCCAGGCCGCCTCGGACAGCACCTCGGCCGGCGGCCGGGAGACGAAGGCGCCGCGGAAGGCCGGGATGGCGCAGAAGGCGCAGCGCCGATCGCACCCGGAGGCGAGCTTCAGCGCGGCCGACGGCCCCGAGGCCAGCCGGCGACGGCGCAGCCAGTCGTGCCCGGGGATCGCCGGGCCTGCGGCGGCGTCCGTCCGGCCCCCGGCGCCGGCCAGCACCGCCGAGCGCTCCACGGGGCTGATCGGGAGCAGCGTGCGGCGGTCCCGCGGCGTGTGGGGCACGAGGGGGCGGCCGGTGAGGACGTCGTCGAGGCGGCCCCCGATCTCGGCGTAGTCGTCGAAGCCGAGGACGGTGGCCTCGGGCAGCGCGTCGGCGAGCTCGGAGCCGTAGCGCTCGGCCATGCAGCCGACCGCGACGACGGAGGCACCGGAGTCGGTCGCGGCGAGGATCGCGTCGACGGAGTCCTTCTTGGCCGTCTCGATGAACCCGCAGGTGTTGACGAGCACCGCATCGGCGCCCTCGGCGTCCTCGACCAGCTGGTAGCCCTCCGCGGCGAGCCGGCCGGCCAGCTCCTCGGAGTCGACCTCGTTGCGCGCGCACCCGAGGGTCACCACGGCCACGGTCCGGGCAGGGCTGGGCGTGGCTGTCACCCGGCCATCGTAGTCCGGCCCCGGGGCAGGGTCCCGCCGCGAGCCTGCGAGTGGCGGGGGGCAGCGGGGTCCTTCATCACGATCCGCCGCGGAGGGTGAACAGCGTCGCCTCGAGCTCGTCGGGCTTGACCAGCACGTCGCGGGCCTTGGAGCCCTCGGACGGCCCGACGATGCCGCGGCTCTCCATCAGGTCCATGAGCCGGCCGGCCTTGGCGAAGCCGACCCGCAGCTTGCGCTGGAGCATCGACGTCGACCCGAACTGGCTCGTGACGATGAGCTCCACGGCCTGCAGCAGCAGGTCGAGGTCGCCGCCGATGTCCTCGTCGATCTCCTTCTGCTCGCCCCCGGCGCTGCCCGCGGAGAAGACCTCCTCGCGGTACTCCGGCTCGGCCTGGCGCTTGGTGAACTCGACGACCGCCTCGATCTCGGCGTCGGTGACGAAGGCGCCCTGCACGCGCATCGGCTTGCCTGCGCCGATGGGCATGAAGAGGGCGTCACCCATGCCGATGAGCTTCTCGGCGCCCGGCTGGTCGAGGATGACCCGGCTGTCGGTCAGGCTGGAGGTGGAGAACGCCAGCCGCGAGGGCACGTTGGCCTTGATCAGGCCGGTGACGACGTCGACCGAGGGGCGCTGCGTCGCGAGGATCAGGTGGATGCCGGCCGCACGCGCCTTCTGCGTGATCCGGACGATGTGCTCCTCGACGTCCCGCGGGGCCACCATCATCAGGTCGGCGAGCTCGTCGACGATCGCCAGGATGTACGGATAGGGCCGGTATACCCGCTCGCTGCCGGGGGGCGCGGTGATCTCGCCCTTCTCGACCTTGCGGTTGAAGTCGTCGATGTGCCGCACGCCGGTGGACTTCATGTCCTGGTAGCGCTGCTCCATCTCCTCGACCAGCCAGGCCAGCGCGGTGGCCGCCTTCTTCGGGTCGGTGATGATCGGCGTGATCAGGTGCGGGATGCCGTCGTACGGCGTGAGCTCGACCATCTTCGGGTCGACCAGGATCATCCGCAGCTGGTCGGGGGTGGCCCGCAGCAGCAGCGAGGTCAGGATCGAGTTGACGCAGCTGGACTTACCCGCACCGGTCGCACCGGCGACCAGCAGGTGCGGCATCTTCGCCAGGTTGGCGCAGACGAAGCCGCCCTCGATGTCCTTGCCGAGCCCGACCAGCATCGGGTGCGGGTCCTGCTTGGCCGCCTGCGAGCGCATGACGTCGCCCAGGCTGACCTTCTCGCGGTCGGTGTTGGGCACCTCGATGCCCACCGCGGACTTGCCCGGGATCGGGGCGAGGATGCGGATGTTGTCGTTGGCCACCGCGTAGGCCATGTTCTTGGTCAGCTGCGTGATCTTCTCGACCTTGACGCCCTGACCGAGCTCGACCTCGTAGCGGGTGACCGTCGGTCCACGGGTGAACCCGGTGACGGCGGCGTCGATGTTGAACTGGTCGAGCACCCCGCTGATGGCCTCGATGGCGACGTCGTTGGCCTTCGACCGCGCCCGCGGCGGGTCCCCCGCCCGCAGCATGGACAGCGCCGGCAGCACGTAGTCGCCCTCGACCGGCTGGATGGACAGCTGCTCGGGCTCGGTGATCGGCGGCAGGTCCTCGGGCGGGGAGGTGCGGTCCTCGACCGGCCGCCGCACGGTCGGCGGTACCGGCGGCGGGGGGGCCAGCACGGTGTGCTCGGGGTCGGTGGTGCGGGTCGCCTCCGGCGCCTCCGCGTAGGCCCCGTGGTCGATGGGCCCGGTGGTGAGCAGGTCCTCCGACAGCGAGCTGCGGCGCCGGCGCCCCTTGGGCGCGGGCTCCTCGTCGTCCTCGTCGTAGTCGTCGGCGTCGTGGTCCTCGTCGTAGTCGTCGCGGCCCAGCAGCCGATCGGTGAGCTCGCGGACCCGTTCGGGGATCTGGTGGACCGGCGTCGCGGTGATCACGAGCAGGCCGAAGAAGGCGAGCAGCCCGAGCAGCACGACGGTGACCGCGGCACCGACACCGGCCACCAGCGGCGTGCCGACGGCCCAGCCGACCATCCCACCGGACCCGGGTTCGCCCGCTTCCGGCACTGCGGGGGTACCGAGGACGTGCGCGATGCCCAGCACCGACGCGACGGCGCACAGCCAGCCGATCGCCAGTCGGCCGCGCGCCTCCGGACGAGGGCCGCGGCGCAGCAGCCGCAGGGCGGCGAAGAAGAGGACGACGGGCAGCACCATCACCAGCGAGCCGACGACCCAGCGCACCCCGTCGGTGAGGGCGGCCCCGACCGGGCCGATGCCGTTGCTCCATGCGGCGGCCCCGAGCACGATCGCCAGACCGAGGACGGCGAGTCCCACCCCGTCGCGCCGGTGCTCGGGGGCGAGCGGCTCCGCCTCCTCCGGCCGGGCGACGGACCGGGCCAGACCGCCCGCGCCGCGGGCGAGCAGGTTCCAGCCCCCGCTGGCGATCCGCCAGACCGAGCCACCGGACGACGGCTTCTTCCGGGCGGGCTGCCGCCGGTTGGGCGCCCGCTTGGTGGCGGGCCGCTTCTTGCTCGCCGCCGTCGAGCCCGAGCGGCTGCGGGTCGCGGCCGGCCGGCGGTTCGGCGTGGTGCGGGCAGGCATGCGTCAGACCGTAAGCCCGGGGCGGGTTCCCGGCGGGCAGGCCGGACGTCGTGTCCCGCGCACCGCCATCCCATAACGTCACACGCATGAGCACCCCGCTCCCCCACGGCAGCTGGCCCACCCCCGTCACCTCCGAGCTCGTCGTGCGGGCGGCGGCCCGTCTCGGGGAGGTGGTCGTGGACGGGGACGACGTCTGGTGGGCCGAGTCGCGACCGGCCGAGGGCGGCCGCACCGCGCTCGTGCGGCGATCCCCCGACGGCGTGGTCACCGACGCCCTGCCGGCGCCCTGGAACGCCCGCACCCGGGTGCACGAGTACGGCGGCGGCGCCTGGACGGTGTCCGACGGCGTCCTGTGGTTCACGGAGTTCTCGGACCAGCGGCTGTACCGACTGGCGCCCGGCGACGGTTCGCCCGTCGCGGTGACCCCGGAGCCGGCCGTTCCGTCCGGCGTCCGGCACGCGGACCTCGCCGTGGTCGCGGACGGCGTGCTCGCGGTGCGGGAGACGCACACCGCCTCCGGCGCAGCGGCCGACGTGGTGAACGAGATCGTGCTGGTGCGCCCGGACGGGGCGACGGAGGTGCTCGTTTCCGGTCCCGACTTCGTCTCCGACCCGCGGCCGGGCCCTGACGGGGTCACGCTGGCATGGCTGCAGTGGGACCACCCGGACATGCCGTGGGACGCGGCGCAGCTGGTCGTCCGGTCGGGTGACGGTAACGAGACTGTCGTCGCCGGCGGTCCTGGCGAGTCCGTCGTCCAGCCGACGTGGAGCCCCGACGGCACCCTGTGGTTCCTGTGCGACCGCACCGACGTCTGGTCCCTCTACCGCCGGCGTCCCGGCGGGGCACCGGACCTCGTGCTCGACGCCGGGAGCGACATCGCCGGGCCGCAGTGGGTGTTCGGTCAGTCGCGCTACGCCCTGCTGGCCGACGGGAGGGTCGTCCTGGCCTACGGCCGGGCCGGGCGCGACCGCCTGGCGGTACTGAGCCGCGGCGCGGAGCCCCGGGAGCTCGACCTCCCCTACGGCACGTTCCGGTACCTGACCGCGCAGGGCACCTCGGTGGTCTGCGTCGCCGGCGGCCCGGCGAGCGAGCCGGTGGTCCTGCGGGTCGACGTCGACAACGGCGCGGCGGAGGTGCTGCGCCCGGCGCGGGACCTGGAGCTGGACCCGGCCTGGTTCTCCCGGCCCGAGCACGTCACCTTCCCGACCGAGGACCGCGGCACGGGGATCGGCGTCGCCCACGCCCAGGTCTACCCGCCGGCGAACCCGGAGGTGACGCCCCCGGAGGGGAGCCTCCCGCCGCTGGTGGTCGTCGTCCACGGTGGCCCTACCGCGGCCGCCGTCCCGGTGCTGAACCTGGAGATCCAGTACTGGACCTCCCGCGGGTTCTGCGTCGCCGACGTCGACTACCGCGGCTCGGTGGGCTACGGCCGCCGCTTCCGCGACGCGCTGCAGGGCCGGTGGGGCGTCGTCGACCTCGACGACGTCGTCGCGTGCGCGCGCTTCCTCGCCGACGCCGGCCGGGTCGATCCCGCCCGGATGGCGATCCGCGGCGGGTCGGCCGGGGGCTACACCACGCTGGCCGCGCTCTCCATGCGCCCGGGGGTCTTCACCGCCGGGGCGAGCCACTACGGCGTCGCCGACCTGGGCGCGCTGGCCGCCGAGACGCACAAGTTCGAGTCCCGCTACCTCGACGGCCTGGTCGCGCCGTGGCCCGAGGGCGCCGACGTCTACGCCGAGCGCTCACCGATCAACCACGTCGACACCCTCGACACCCCGCTGGCGGTGTTCCAGGGCGACGAGGACGCCGTCGTGCCGCCGTCGCAGGCCGAGGCGATCGTCGCGGCGCTGCGCGACAAAGCGGTGCCGCACGCCTACCTGCTGTTCCCCGGCGAGCAGCACGGCTTCCGCAAGGCGGAGAACATCCGCGCCGCGCTGGACGGGGAGCTCTCCTTCTACGCGCAGGTCTGGGGGTTCGACCTGCCGCCGGGCGAGGCGATCGAGCCGATCGCGGTCGTGCGGGGATGACCGGCGTCGTCCGGGCGGCCGTGCGCGCCGACCTGGCCGCGCTCCAGGACGTCGAGCGCGCCGCCGGCCGCCCGTTCGCCGACCTCGGCATGAGCCTGGTGGCGGAGGACGATCCCCCGTCGCTGGAGACGCTGCGGGAGTACGCGGACGCGGGCCGCGCCTGGGTCCGCACGGACGACGACGGCCGGCCGGTGGCCTATCTCCTCGCCGACGAGGTCGACGGTTGCGCCCACGTCGAGCAGGTGAGCGTGCACCCGGAGCACGCCGGCCGCCGCCTCGGTCAGGAGCTCCTCGCCCGCCTGGAGGAGTGGGCGAAGGATCGGGACCTACCGGCGATCACGCTCACCACCTACGTCGACGTCCCGTGGAACGGCCCTCACTACCGGCGGCAGGGGTTCCGGTTCCTGTCGGACGCCGAGCTCACGCCCGGCCTGCGGCGCATCCGCCGGGCGGAGGCAGCTCGCGGCCTCGACCGCTGGCCGAGGGCCGCCATGCGGCGGGAGCTCAGACCTCCAGCACCGTCGGGATGATCATCGGCCGGCGGCGGTGCTTGTCCGACACCCACTTGCCGACCGTGCGCCGGATGATCTGCGACAGGCGGTGGGCGTCCACGTCGTCGTCGGCGAGCGCCCGCTTGAGGTTGTCCTCGACCAGGGCCAGCACCTCGTCGAAGGCCGACGGGTCGTCGGAGAAGCCACGGGTGGACAGGTGCACCGGCCGCACGATGGTGCGCGTGGACGGCTCGATCACCACGGTCAGGGAGACGAACCCCTCGTCGCCGAGGATGCGGCGGGCCTGCAACGACTCCTCGCCGACGTCACCCACGTTGAGCCCGTCGACGTAGACGTCGCCGATCGGCACCGAGCCGACGATCGAGGCCTTGCCGTCGAGGAGGTCCACGACGACGCCGTCCTCGGCCAGCAGGATCCGGTCGGCGGCCATGCCCGTCTCCTCGGCGAGCTTGGCGTGCGCCCGCAGGTGCCGCCACTCCCCGTGCACCGGCATGAGGTACTTCGGCTTGGCGACGTTGAGCAGGGTGCGCAGTTCGCCGGCGGGGGCGTGCCCGGAGACGTGCACCCGCGCCGTCTCCTTGTGCACCACGGTGGCGCCCAGCCGGGCCAGCCCGTTGATCACCTTGTAGACGGCGGTCTCGTTGCCGGGCACGAGCGACGAGGCCAGGACGACGGTGTCCCCGGCCTCGATGGTGACCTGGTGGTGCTCGCCGCGCGCCATCCTGCCCAGCGCCGACAGCGGCTCCCCCTGCGAGCCGGTGCTGACCAGCACGACCTGCTCGGGCGGCATCTTCGCGGCGTCGTCCAGCGAGACCATGAGGCCCGGCGCCACTCGCAGCAGCCCCAGGTCGCGGGCGACGCCCATGTTGCGGACCATCGAGCGGCCCACCAGCGCCACCTTTCGGCCGTGCTTGTCCGCGCAGTCGAGCACCTGCTGGATGCGGTGCACGTGGCTGGCGAAGCTGGAGACGATGAGCCGCTGCGAGGCGCGCGCGAAGACGTCGTCGAGCACCGGCCCGATGGACCGCTCGGGGGTGACGAAGCCGGGCACCTCGGCGTTGGTGGAGTCGGCCAGCAGCAGGTCGATGCCCTCGACGCCCAGCCGGGCGAACGCCCCCAGGTCGGTCAGCACCCCGTCGAGGGGCAGCTGGTCCATCTTGAAGTCACCGGTGTGCACGAGCAGGCCCGCCGGCGTGCTCACGGCGACGGCGAGCGCGTCGGGGATCGAGTGGTTCACCGAGATGAACTCGCAGTGGAACGGCCCGGCGACGTGGTCGTCGCCGGCGGCGACCTCGACCAGGGTCGCGTCCAGCCGGTGCTCGCGGAGCTTGGCGGCCACCAGCGCCAGCGTGAAGCGGGAGCCCACCAGCGGGATGTCCTCGCGCAGCCGCAGCAGGTACGGGATCGCACCGATGTGGTCCTCGTGCCCGTGCGTGAGGACCACCGCGGCGATGTCGTCGAGGCGGTGCTCGATCACGCCGAAGTCCGGCAGGATCAGGTCGACGCCGGGCTGCTCCGCCTCCGGGAACAGCACGCCGCAGTCGATGACGAGCAGCGTGCCGTCGAACTCCAGCACGGCCATGTTTCGGCCGATCTCGCCGAGACCGCCCAGCGCCATCACCCGCAGCCCGCCCTCCGGCAGCGGCGGGGGCGCCTTGAGGTCCAGGTGGGGCTGGGTGGCCTGTCCGCTCACGACGTCGTCGCCTCTCGGAGCTGGACCCCGCCGGCGGCGAGGTCGGCGCGCAGCTGCGCGATCTGTTCGGGGGTGGCGTCGACCAGGGGCGGCCGCACGGGGCCGGCCGGGAGGCCGAGCTCGCGCAGCGCCGCCTTGGCGAGGATGACGCCCTGGGTGCGGAAGATGCCGGTGTAGACCGGCAGCAGGCTGTCGTTGATCTCGCGGGCCTTGACCAGGTCACCGCCCTCGACGGCGGCGACGAGCTCGGCCAGGCGGGGCCCGACGACGTGGCTGACGACGCTGACCATGCCGACGCCGCCCAGGGCGAGGATCGGCAGGTTCAGCATGTCCTCGCCGCTGTAGTAGGCGAGGTCGGTGCGCGCCATCGTCCAGGCCATGGCACCGAAGTCGCCCTTGGCGTCCTTCACCGCGACGATCCGCGGGTGCTCCGCGGCGCGCACGAGCGTCTCCACCTCGATGGGCATCCCGGTGCGGACGGGGATGTCGTACAGCATCACCGGCAGGTCGGTGCTGTCGGCGACCGAGGTGAAGTGGCGGAGCAGACCGGCTTGGGGGGGCCGGTTGTAGTACGGCGTCACGACCAGCAGGCCGTGGACGCCGAGCTCCGCGGCCGCGCGCGCCTTCTCGATCGAGTGCGCGGTGTCGTACGTCCCGACGCCGGCGACGACCGTGGCCCGGTCACCGACGGCGTCCAGCACCACCTCGAGGACGGCGCGCTGCTCGGCGTCGCTGATCGTCGGCGACTCACCCGTCGTCCCGAAGACGACCAGCCCGTCGTTCCCACCCCGGTCGACCAGGTGCGCGGCCAGCTCCTGGGCCCCGGCCAGGTCGATCGACCCGTCCTCGGCCAGCGGGGTGACCATCGCCGTGAGGAGGCGCCCGAACGGCCGGGCGGGGTCGGTGGTCATGGGGAGAATCTACCCAGCGGAGGGAACCGATCCCCTCACGTACTCCGACACCGCGAAGCGCAGGCCGTCCGACGCCGACACCGACCAGCCCTCGGCCGGCGTGCGCGCGGTGCGGACCCACCCCCCGTCCAGCGCCGGCGCCCAGGTGTCGCCGTCGACGGCGACGTCGACGTCGGTGACCACCACCCGGTCGGCGTACGGCAGGAACGCGGCGTAGACCTCTCCCCCGCCGATCACCCAGCACGCCGGGTGCTCGGCCAGCACCTGGGCGACCGAGTGCGCGACCAGCGCCCCCTCGGCCGACCACCGGGGATCCGACGTCAGCACGACGTTGACCCGGTTCGGCAGCGGGCGGAAGCGCTCCGGCAACGACTCCCACGTGCGCCGGCCCATCACCACCGTCGACCCGGTGGTCAGCCGGCGGAAGAGCGCGAGGTCCTCGGGCAGGTGCCAGGGCAGGCCGCCGTCGGCACCGATGACGCCACCCCGCGCCTGCGCCCAGATCAGCGCCACGCCGCTCCGCCCGGCTGGCGAGCTCGCCGGGCCGGTCACACCGCCACGGCCGCCCGGATCGCGGGGTGGTGGCGGTAGTCCCGCACCGTGAAGTGCTCGTAGCCGTAGTCGAACAGCGTGGGCGCCGGCGCGAGCTCCAGTGTCGGGAAGGGCAGCACCTCCCGGGAGAGCTGCTCGGTCACCTGGTCGACGTGGTTGTTGTAGATGTGGCAGTCACCCCCGACCCAGATGAACTCGCCGGGCTCCAGCCCGACCTGGGCGGCGATCATCCGGGTGAGCAGCGCGTAGCTCGCGATGTTGAACGGCACGCCGAGGAACATGTCGGCGCTGCGCTGGTAGAGCTGGCAGGAGAGCTTGCCGTCGGCCACGTAGAACTGGAAGAACGCGTGGCAGGGGGCCAGCGCCATCTCGGGCAGGGCGGCGACGTTCCAGGCCGAGACGATCATCCGGCGGGAGTCGGGGTCCGTGCGCAGCGTGTCGAGCAGGTTCGCGATCTGGTCGACGTGCCCGCCGTCGGGGGTGGGCCACGACCGCCACTGCACGCCGTAGACGGGGCCGAGCTCGCCGTCCGGGGACGCCCACTCGTCCCAGATGGTGACGCCGTTCTCGCGCAGCCAGCTCACGTTGCTGTCGCCGCGCAGGAACCAGAGCAGCTCGACGGCGATCGACCGGAAGTGCACCTTCTTCGTCGTCACCAGCGGGAAGGTCTCCGACAGGTCGTAGCGCAGCCGCTCGCCGAACAGGCTCACCGTCCCCGTCCCGGTCCGGTCCGCCTTCGGCGTCCCCTGCGCCAGGATGCGCCGCAGGAGGTCCTCGTACTGGGTGTCGATCGGTGCTGCCACGACCCCGAGCCTACGGCGGCCCGCCTCCACCGGGCCGCGGCCCGGGAACACCCGCCCCAGCCGTCGCGCGGGGCTCAGCCCTCGGTGACGAAGGGGCTCGCCGCGACCTCGGTGCCGTCGCCGAGCCGGCTGATCCGGAAGTCGCCGAAGACGTTGGCGGCCACGCGCTGGAGCTCGCGCAGGCAGGCGATCGCCAGCTCGCGGAGCTCGACGTCGGCGTGCTCGCTGGCCCGCACGGCCACGAAGTGCCGCCAGGCCCGGTAGTTGCCGGTGACGACGATGCGGGTCTCGGTGGCGTTGGGCAGCACCGCGCGGGCCGCCTGGCGGGCCTGCCTGCGGCGCAGCGTCGCGGAAGGGGCGTCGGCGACCCGCTCCTCCAGCCCCTGGAGCAGCGCACCGTACGCGGCGACGGCGGCCTCGGTGGCGGCGAGGAACCGTGCGTGCAGCTCGGGGTCCTCGGCGATCACGGCCGGCTCGACGACGGCCGCGCCGTCCTCGGGGACGTACCGCTGGGAGAGCTGGCTGTAGGAGAACTGCCGGTGCCGCACCAGCTCGTGGGTGAGCGAGCGGGAGACCCCGGTGAGGTACATGCTCACCGTTCCGTGCTCCAGCACCGAGAGGTGCCCGACCTCCAGGATGTGCCGCAGGTAGCCGGCGTTGGTGGCGGTGGTCGGGTTCGGCTTGTCCCACGCCTGGTAGCAGGCCCGCCCGGCGAACTCGGCGAGCGCCTGACCGCCGTCGGCGTCGGTCTCCCACGGCACGTCCGCCGGCGCGGTGAACTGCGTCTGCGCGACGACCTGGACCCGGAGCGGCGCGATCTCTGGCACCCGTCGAGCCTACGGCGGCCGGGCGGGCAGACTGGCGGTGTGGAGTGGTGGCGTCCGTTGCTCGCCGTGGCCGGCGGGTTCCTGCTGGTCTGGCTGGTGCTGCTCGCCGCCCTGTGGCGCACCCGGCCCGACGGGCTGACCGTCCGAGACGGCCTGCGCCTGCTCCCCGACGTCGTGCGGCTGGTGCGCCGGCTGGCCGCCGACCGCACCCTGCCCGCGGCGCTGCGTGTGCGGCTCTGGCTGCTGCTGGCCTACCTGCTCTCGCCGGTGGACCTCGTGCCCGACGTCGTGCCGGTCCTCGGCCAGGCCGACGACATCGTGGTCGTGGCCTGGGCGCTGCGCTCGGTGGTGCGCCGCGCCGGCGACGACGCCCTCGTGCGGCACTGGCCCGGGGAGCCGGCGGGGCTGCAGGTGGTGCGCCGGCTCGCCGGCCTCAGGCCGGGAGCGGCGGGGCCCCCAGCGCACGGCTGAGGTCGGGCCACAGGTCCCCCCGCTGGACGACGGCGACGTCGTCCAACGCCATCCACCCGGCCATCAGCCGCAGTTCGTCGGCGAGCTCGGCGGCGACCGCAGCGTGCTCCACGCCGGCCTCGGCGTGCGCCGCCTGCACGCGCAGGACGCCGGCCTTCCGGTCCGCCTTGAGGTCGACGCGAGCCACCAGCCGGTCGCCCAGCAGGAAGGGCAGCACGTAGTAGCCGTGCACCCGCTGCTGCGCCGGTGTGTAGATCTCCAGCCGGTAGCGGAAGCCGAAGATCCGCTCGACCCGTGGCCGCTCCCACACCAGGGAGTCGAACGGGCTGAGCAGCGCCCGCGCCCGGATCCACCGAGGACGGCGGGCCGCGGGGTCCAGCCAGGCCGGGCGCCCCCAGCCGGCCACCTCGACCGGAAGGAGCTCACCGGCGTCGGCCAGCTCGCCGATCGCCGTCCTGGCGTCGGCCGGGGTGAGGCGGAAGTAGTCGCGCAGGTCGGTCTCGGTGGCGACGCCGAGCGCCCGCGAGGCGGTGCGGACGAGCTCCCGCACGGCGTCGGGCCGCTCCGGGGTGGGGGCGGCGAGGACGGCGGAGGGCAGGACGCGCTCCGGCAGGTCGTAGACGCGCTCGAACCCCGCCGTCCGGCGGGCGGCGGTGAGCGCGCCGGTGAAGAAGAGGTACTCCAGCGCGGCTTTGCCCGCGTGCCAGTTCCACATGCTGCCCGGCCGGTTGGGCCGCTCCTCCTGCAGCTCGCCGGCGCGGAGCGGGCCGTCGCGACGCACCCGCTCGAGCAACGCCGCCACGTACTCGGGTCGCTCCCGGTGCACCCGGGTCATGCTGCCCCAGGCCTCCCGCTGGACGGCCGCCATGCGCCAGCGCAGGAAGGGCTGCAGCCGTACGGGGAGGAACGACGCCTCGTGCGCCCAGTACTCGAACAGGTCGTGCCGCCGGTTCGCCAACCCGTCGAGCGCCTCGCGCGGATAGGGCCCCAACCGGCTGAACGCCGGCAGGTAGTGCGAGCGGGAGAGCACATTGACCGAGTCGATCTGGACGACGGCCAGCCGCTCGGTGAGCCGCCGCAGCTGCCGTGTCCCGACGGCGGCGACCGGCCGCGGCTCGGCGAAGCCCTGGGCGGCCAGGGCGATCCGCCTCGCCAGCGCGGCGGGCAACCGTTCGACGGAGGTCACGCCCGAGGATCCTGCCCGCCCGGTACGACACCCGCCGCTCCGGCCACCGGACCTACGCTGCCCGGGTGACCTCGCTCCCGTTCCCCCGCCGCACGGGCTCCGCCGACGTGTCGGTCCGACCGGCCCGACCGGACGACGCCGCCGCCATCGCCCGGGTGCAGGGCGTCACCTGGCGGACCGCGTACCGCGCGCTGCTGCCGCCGGAGGTCCTCGACAGCTGGGACGAGGCGGCCGTCACGGCGTCCTGGCGGTCGGCCGTCGCCAGCCCGCCCTCGACCCGGCACCGGGTGCTGGTCGCCGTCGAGCGGGAGGCGGTCGTGGGCTTCGCCGCCGTGACGCCCGGGGACGACGCCGCCGAGATCACCACGCTGCTGGTCGAGCCCCGGTGGGGACGGCGCGGCCACGGCAGCCGCCTGCTGGCCGCGGTCACCGACCTCGCCGCTGCCGACCGCACCGCCCGGCTCCAGGTGTGGCTCGCGGAATCCGACCGGGCGTCCGCCGACTTCTACGCATCGGCGGGTTGGGCGCCCGACGGGTGGGCGCGCACGCTGGACACCGGGGCAGCACCTCTGCGGGAGCTGCGCTGGCACGTCGCGCTGGACGACGAGGACATGGACCGATGACCTTCGACGGTTTCCCGGACGAGGGACTGGTCTTCTACGAGGGGCTCGAGGCCGACAACAGCAAGGCCTACTGGACCGCGCACCGCGCCGACTACGACGCCCACGTCCGCGCACCGATGACCGCGCTGGTCGAGGAGCTGGCGCCCGAGTTCGGGACGGCGAAGGTCTTCCGCCCGTACCGCGACGTCCGGTTCAGCCACGACAAGACCCCCTACAAGACCCACCAGGGCGCCGTCGTCAACCCGGAGGGGCGCGGCGCGGGCGCCTGGTACGTCCAGATCTCCGCCGACGGGCTGTCCGTCTCGGGCGGCGCCTGGCGCCTGGAGTCCGACCAGGTGGCGAGGTACCGGCGGGCGGTGGCCGACCCGGTGCAGGGGCCCCGCCTGGAGGCCGAGGTGTCCCGCCTGCGCACCGCCGGCTGGGAGATCGAGGGTGACCGCCTGGTGCGGGTCCCGGCCGGGTACTCGGCTGCGGATCCCCGCATCGAGCTGCTCAGGCACAAGGCGCTGCACGCCACCCGCCGGTGGACGCCGGAGGACTGGCTGCACACCCGGGAGGCCGTCGACCGGGTTCGCGCCGCCTGGCGGGATCTGGGCCGGCTGAACGCGTGGCTCGCCGACAACGTCGGCGCCACCACGAAGGAGCCCCGCCCCCGGCGATGACCCGGGCAGGCGACCGGTGACCCGCCGCCCCTGCCGGCTCCTCCGCGACGTGCGGAGAGGCGCCGTGAGCGGGCACCGTCCGATGCCGACCGAGCTGGGGGAACGACGAAGGGGCCCCAGCACGAATGCTGGGGCCCCTTCGGGAATGGTTGTCCGGCGGCGTCCTACTCTCCCACCCCGTCTCCAGGGCAGTACCATCGGCGCTGAGAGGCTTAGCTTCCGGGTTCGGAATGTTGCCGGGCGTTTCCCTCTCGCCATGGCCGCCGTAACTCTGTGAACTTCGAACCAAGCTGGTTCGTGCGTTCAGAACCGCACAGTGGACGCGAGACAAGTCTTCGTTGGTTGACCCTGGCACAGACCCCTCGTGGTGGAGGTGTGTGTGGTCAAGCCCTCGGCCTGTTAGTACCGGTCAGCTCCACACCTTGCGGTGCTTCCACTTCCGGCCTATCAACCCGCTGGTCTGGG
>NZ_JBJHAK010000005.1:0-236779 GCF_054050975.1 Blastococcus sp. SYSU DS0828
GGGTGTCGGGCCCGGCCCCCCCCCCCCCCCCCCCCCCCCCCCCCCCCCCCCCCCCCCCCCCCCCCCCCCCCCCCCCCCCCCCCCCCCCCCCCCCCCCCCCCCCCCCCCCCCCCCCCCCCCCCCCCCGCCGACCTGCCCTGGCTGGTCGAGGCGGGCGACGCCGACTTCGACGCCGTCGTGACGGAGAGCCCGCTGCCCGTCCTGGTGGACGTCTGGGCGCCGTGGTGCGGGCCCTGCCGCGCCGTCACCCCGGTCGTGGAGCAGCTCGCGCGGGACCGGGCGGGGCGGCTCAAGGTCACGAAGGTCAACGCCGACACCGCGCCCGGCGCGAGCTCCCGTCTCGGGGTGCGCGGCATCCCGACGCTGGCGCTCTTCACCGACGGCCAGGAGCGGTCACGGCTGGTGGGCGCCCAGCCCGCGACCACCATCCAGCGCTGGGTCGACCAGCAGCTGGACTCGACCCAACAGGATCGCTGAAGGAGGACCGATGACGACCATGATGCCGACGCCGCTGCGCCCGGCCGGGATGCCGGATGACCTGCGTCGACGTCGGCCTGCCGAGTACCGCCTCGCGCCGGCTGCCCGGGCCCCGCGGCATCGCGCGCCCCACGCACCGCGGCGGCGGGCCTGGAACGGGGTCAGGACGGCGGTCCTGCTCTCGGGCATGGCCGGGCTGTTGGTGCTGCTCGGGTCGCTCTTCGGCCGGACCGGCGCGGTGATCGGCCTGGTCCTCGGCGTGGCCACGGTCGCCGGGTCCTACTGGTTCTCCGACCGCGTGGCGCTGCGTTCCGCGGGCGCGGTCCCCGTCGGGCCCGCGAGCGCACCGATGCTGCACCGGATCGTGGGAGAGCTCTCCGCCGAGGCGGGGCTGCCGATGCCCCGCCTGTACGTGACGCCGGATCGGCAGCCGAACGCCTTCGCCACCGGACGCGATCCGGCGCATGCGGCGGTCGCCGTGACGCAGGGGCTGCTCGACCTGCTCACACCCGCGGAGCTGCGGGCCGTGCTCGCCCACGAGCTGGCCCACGTCCGGAACCGGGACACACTGCTCACCTCGGTGGCCGCGGCGCTGGCGACCGGTATCAGCTTCGTCGCCCAGCTCGCCGGGTGGTTGCCGTTCGCGGGCAGCTCGGAGGAGGACGAGGCACCCGGCCCACTGGCCGCCCTCGTCGCCTTCCTGGTCGCTCCGCTCGCCGCGCTCCTGCTCCAGCTGGCCCTGTCCCGCAGCCGGGAGTACGAGGCCGACCGCACGGGCGCCTGGCTGTGCCGTGACGGACGATCCCTGGCGACGGCGCTGGCGAAGATCGAGCGGGTGGCGCAGCGCCTGCCCATGGAGGTGCAGCCGGCCCAGGCGCCCAAGTACGTCGTCAACCCGCTGTCGGGCTCCCCTGGCCGATCGTTGTCGGCGCTGTTCATGACGCACCCGCCGACGGCCGAGCGGATCGCCCGGCTGACCGGGTGGTGACGCACCCGGCGGCCGCACGTCGCAGAGATCCCGACCGGACAGGCGGCGGAATCTACAGCGACCGCTACAGGTGCACCCGTACGTAGTGATCGACCAGTCCGAGAGGAGGACGACAGATGACGTTGCCAGTGCTGAATCGGGAGTCGGCTGCGGATCGGTGGGATCCCTTCCGGGAGCTGTTCGAGCTGCACGACCGCCTGGCCAGGGTGTGGGACGCCGACCCTCTCCGCGCCCTGGACCGCTGGGTCCCGTCCGCCGACCTCGAGGAGACCGACGACGCCTACGTCGTCGAGCTGGAGGTGCCGGGCCTCGCCCGTGACGACGTCGACGTCCAGCTCGACGACCGGGTCCTGACCGTCTCCGGGGAGATCCGGGAGAAGAAGCGCACCGGCATCCTGCACCGGCGCACGCGCAAGGTGGGCAAGTTCCACTACGCGGTGTCGCTGCCGGCGGAGGTGGACGACGAACACGTCGAGGCCTCGCTGCGGGACGGCGTCCTGACCATCCGGGTGCCGAAGTCCGCGCGGACCCGCCGTCGCCGCATCGAGATCACGCGCTGATCCGCAGCCGGCCCCGGGCCGCCGACGCAGGACGGGCGACGGAGACCGGCGCGCCGGTGCCGGTCACGTCGCCTGCTGCTGCGTCCGCTGTGTCATCGCGGCGGTCCTCGCCTCGAGGGCGTGGACGACGGCGGCCATGTCCGCCGCCCCGTGCCCCAGCCCTTCCGCCTCCCCGTAGAGGGCATGGCAGACGTCGAGCAGCGGCACGGCGGCCCGGATGCGCCGAGCCGCGCCGGCCACCAGCTCGTTGTTCATCAGGACATCGGTGAGCGCCGCCTGGACGGCGAAGTCCCTCTCGACGAGCTTGGCCGCCTTCACCCTCGACACCTCGCTGGCCATGGGCCCGGCGTCGAGCACCTCACGGAGCTGGTGGATGTCGAGGCCGTGCACGTCGGCGAAGTGGAACGCCTCGGCGAGCCCCGTGACCTGCGTGATCAGGAAGAGGTTGACCGCCAGCTTCATGAGCAGCGCGTTCGGGACATCCCCGCAGACGAACGTGCGGCGGCACATCGGCTCCAGCAGTGGCCGCACGCCCGCGACGACGCCGGCGTCGCCCGCCAGCATGCCGACCAGCTGCCCCGCCTCCGCGGGGAGGCGGGATCCGGACACCGGCGCCTCGACGTACTCCCCGCCCGCCGCGCGGACGTCCGCGCCGAGAGCGGCGGAGTACTCGGGCGACGTCGTCCCCATGGCGACGACCACGCGTCCACCGACAGTAGTGGCGAAGTGCCCCGCACCGCGGCCGAGGACGTCGTCGACGGCGGCCGCGTTCGCCAGCATGAGGATCACGATCCGTGCTCGCCGGAAGACCTCCGCCGGGTCCGCCGCGACCGTGGCACCGGCAGCACGCAGCGGCTCCGTCCGGTCGGGGGAACGGTTCCAGACGACCAGCGGCGTGCCCGCCCGGGCGAGGTTCAGCGCCATCGGCTGACCCATGACACCCAGACCGATGAATCCGACGTCCACACGTCCTCCCCTGCGTCGTCGACCGGCGCCGCACCGCCGCCTGCCGGGCGGCGACCCAGCCCTGGTCACGGAAGGCGTCGGAGACAACGAACCGGGCCCGGTGCTCCACGTCCCCGGCCGCGCCGCCGGCGAGATGGCGTCCCGCTCCGCCTGCTCGCCGTCACCCTGACCTCCCGTGCCGAGGATCACCGAGGTGTGCCGGCGCGGACAAGGGCCAGGTCGGCCACGAAGGGCTGGAGGGCTGCCAGGAGCAGCCGCTTCCCGGCCAGGTGTCTCCGGACGTCGGGCGCGTCCGGAGGCCCGGTGGACATGTGGGCGCCTCAGCGTGCCGCGGTCCCTTGCCTGCTCACCGGCGGCTCGCCAGACTGCCGGCCATGGCACCCCGACCCGTCGTCGTCGGCACCGGTCCTCGGCACGTCCTCGCTCTGCACGGCTGGTTCGGGTCCGCCGCCGGGTGGGGGCCGTTCGCCGAGCTGTTCGACGGCGACCGGTACTCCGTCGCCCTCCTCGACTACCGGGGCTACGGCGCCCGCAGGGGGCAGACCGGTTCCTTCACGCTCGCCGAGATCGCCGCCGACGCCCTGGCCGCGGCCGATGAGCTGGGCTGGTCGGAGTTCGTCGTGATGGGGCATTCGATGGGCGGCACCGCGATGCAGCGTGTGCTGGCCGACGCGCCGGACCGCGTGCAGGGCCTCCTCGGCATCAGCCCGGTCCCCTCCACCGGGGTGCCGTTCGACGACCAGGGCTGGCAGCTGTTCAGCAGCGCCGCCGAGGATCGCGGCAGCCGGTACGCGATCATCGACCTGACCACCGGCAACCGGCTCTCCCCCACCTGGGTCGACCGGATGGTGCAGCACTCGCTCGACCAGTCCGACGTCGCGGCCTTCGGCGGCTACCTCGAGGCGTGGGCGCGCACCGACTTCTCCACCGAGGTGCGCGGCAACCCCGTCCCGGTGCTGGTCGTGGTCGGCGAGCACGACCCGGCCCTGGGCGCGCCCGTCATGCAGCAGACGTTCCTCGAGCAGTACCCGAACGCGGCCCTCGAGGTGCTGCCCAACGCGGGGCACTACGCCATGTTCGAGACGCCGGTCGCGCTGTTCACCTGCGCCGAGCGGTTCCTCGACGGGCTCCCGTGAGCTCCCCCGCGTGGGTCCCCTCGGTCGGGTCAGCGGACACGGTGGCGCTGGTCGACCCGGTCACCTACGAGACCGGCCCGCCGTTCGAGCTGCTGCGTCGGCTGCGGGCCGAGGCGCCCGTCGCCTGGGTGGACGAGCCCGCTCTGCACGGCCAGCCGGCCGGCACCGGGTTCTGGCTGGTCCTGCGGCACGGCGACGTCGAACGCGTGCTGCGCGACCCGGCGACCTACTCCTCCTGGCTCGGCGCCACGCAGGTCAGCGAGGCCCGTGACCTCGAGTGGGTCCGGCAGATGATGCTCAACATGGACCCGCCCGACCACACGCGGCTGCGGCGGCTGCTGACCCGCTCGTTCACCCCACGGGCCGTGGCGGCGCTGACCGACGCGATCGAGGCGACGGCGGCGCGGCTGGTCGACGACATGATCTCCGGCGCCGGCGAGGGCACCTGCGACTTCGCCAAGGACGTCGCGGCCGATCTGCCGTTGCTCGTCCTCGCCGAGGTGCTGGGTGTACCGGCCGAGGACCGCTGGTTGATGTTCGACTGGTCCAACCGGGTCATCGGCTGGCAGGACGCCGACTACGCCACGTCGGCGGCCTTCGACGGCAGCGGGGGCACCGCCATGGCCCGCGAGGCGCTGGCCCTGCGCCCGGCGCCGGCCGAGGACGGGACCATGCCCGATCCGCGGACCCGGGCGGGCATGCCCGACCTGTACGCGTACGCGCGCCTGCTCGCCGAGCAGAAGCGGGAGACGCCCGGTGCCGACGTCATGTCGATCCTGCTGGCGCAGGTCGAGGAGGACGGCGGCCGGCTGACCGACGCGGAGTTCGAGAACATGTTCTGGCTGTTCGCGGTCGCCGGCAACGAAACCCTGCGCAACGGTCTGCCGGGGGGCCTGATCGCGCTGCTGCAGCACCCGGACCAGCTGGCCGCCGTCCGGGCGGACCCCTCGCTGCTCCCCGGCGCGGTCGACGAGATGCTGCGCTGGTGGACGCCGGTGATGGTCTTCCGCCGCACCGCCACGCGGGACGTCGAGCTCGCCGGCACCCGCATCCGAGCCGGGGACAAGGTCGTGGTCTCGTTCACCTCGGCGAACCGGGACGAGGCGGTCTTCCCGGATCCCGACCGGTTCGACGTCCGCCGCGCGCCCAACCCGCACCTTTCCTTCGGGCACGGGCCGCACTTCTGCCTCGGCGGGCAGCTGGCGCGGGCGCAGATGCGGGCGCTCTTCGGTGAGCTGCTGCGCCGCACCGCGGTGCTGGAGCCGGCCGGACCGCCCGCGCTGCTGCGGTCCAGCTTCCAGCGCGGGGTCAAGCGGCTCCCGGTCCGCTGGGTGGCCGCCTGAGGAGGCGATGGCCTCGGCCTGGGCGAGCCGCGCGTCCGACCTCAGGACCCGCTGGTCCCCCGGCGCCGGACCCGTCGGTCGAAGCGGTCCTGGCTGCCGCCCAGCGGCCGGCCGAAGAACCTGCCGAGCACGACGCCGGCGGCGAGGGCCAACCCGATCGCCGCGGCCCCCACGAGCGCGTTCATCCCGCCCGAGACGTCGGCCTCCACGACGACCGCGAAGAGGCCCCGGTAGATCGCGAGCCCGGGCAGCAACGGGACGATGCCGCAGACCGCGAGGAGCAGGGGCGGGATCCGCAGCCGATCGGTCAACGCCCCACCGCAGAAGCCGACGACCACGGCCGCCGCAGCACTCGCCACTGCTGGGCCGGCACCGAACACGGCAGCCGTGGACGCCGTGGTCCACGTCAGCGCGCCGGCCACCGTGGCCACTCCGACGGCGAGCGGGCGGGCGTGCGACGCCACCGCCCAGAACCCGGCCATCCCGGCTGCGGCGGCCACCGCCACGGCGAACGGCACGGTGGACGTCGACGGTTCGAGCACGCGCAGCGGGAACTCCGCCCGCCGCGCCAGATCGAGGACTGCGGCGATACCGACGACGATGCCGGTCGTCAGCATCAGCACCTCGAAGGCCCGCGCCGCGGCGGTGACCGGGAAGCCGCTGATCGCGTCCTCGGCCGCGCCCACGAACGAGAGGCCTGCCAGGAGCACCACGATCCCGGCGGCGACGACCAACGAGGTGCGGACCTCGACCTCCCACGCGAGGAGGAGGACGGCCGCCCCGGTGGCCACCGCAGCTCCGGCCACCTGCTGGAAGAACATCGGGAGCCCACGCCGATCGAGTGCGCGGAGCGTCTGCTCGATGACGGCCGTGGTGACCGCCGCGACGAGCGCCACGAGCCAGCCACCGCCGAGCTGGAAGGCGACGCAGCCCGCCACCCCCGACCAGCCGAGTGCGTGGATGGGCCGACGGTAGGGGTGCGGCGCAGACAGGACGTCGTCCAACCGACGGTGCGCGTCCTTCAGGTCCAGACCCTCCGCCTGGATCGCTGACACCAGGTCGGTGATCCCCTGCAGCCGGGTGTAGTCCAGTCCACGGGGGCGCACGATGCGCATCAGCACGAGCGGGGGCACGTCGTCCGGGTCGTAGCTGATCGTGAGCGACGTGAAGGTGACGTCGACCTGGCAATCGGTCAGTCCGTAGGCCGCCGCCACACGGAGCACCGTGGCGGTCACGTCAGCCGCCGACGCCCCGACCGCCATCATCGACTCGCCGATGCGGAGGGCCAGACCGAGCGCCGAGCGCGCGGTGCCCGCGTCGACCCGGCTGGGCTGGGCGCGCAGTGCGAAGGGCGCCGTCGGCGGGCCGGAGCCGGCGATCGCCTTCCGCGCCTGGTCCGGCAGGCGGGCGATCCGCCACCTGCGGTCCCGGCTCGTGGGGGGCACGACGCCCAGGCTACGGAGTGGTGACGGGGGAACGCGGCCGGCGACGACGGGACGGCTCGTGACCATCCGCACAGGCGGCAGGGCATCGACGCACACCGGTCCGGAGCTCCCACGCCTGACCCTGCGCACCGTGCGGGTGGGAGGCGCTCCGGGTGTCTCGCCTCGCCCTCGACACGGGTTCGCGTCGGCGATCAGCGCACGCCCTGGCCTCACCTGCATGCGAGGCGTGCAGATCACCCGCTTCGGCGGTCCCGAGGTCCTCTTCGTCGACGACGTCCCCCAGCCGAGTCGACGGTCAGGACAGGTCCGGTTCGTCCGGCTTGGTGCCGGCCGGGGCGACCCTGGCGAACCGGGCGGACAGCGTGCGGAAGGCCTCGGCGAGGGCCGGCGGGCTGACAGCGAGGACGTCGGTGTCGTAGCGGGCGACGGCAGCGGCGATGCCGACCCAGGACCAGGCACCGAGCGTGAGCCGGCAGCGGTCGGGGCCCAGTGACTCGACGAGGCCGTCGTGGGCGAACGGTGCCACCCGGGCGGCAGGGAGACCCAGTTCGACGGTGCCGGTGCACGGCCAGGTGTCCACACCGCCGGCGCTGCCCTGGAAGGTCCCGTTCACGAAGGCGGCGAGGTCGCCCCCAGGCAGCACACGTGGGGTGAAGCGTGGGCCGGTCGGGGTGCGGGGGGTGATCCGGTCGCAGCGGTAGGTCCGCCAGTCGGCTCGGTCGAGGTCGAAGGCGACGAGATACCAGCGGCCGTTCCGGGTGACCAGGTGGTGCGGTTCGGCTCTCCGGGGCGGGACGACCTCCTCGCTTACCCCGCCCGCACTCCCACGCGCAGCGGCGTAGTCGAACCGCACGATCTCGCGGGCGCGGATCGCTGCCGTCAGCGCCACCAGCACTGCCGGGTCCACCTCGGCGGTCGCGCCGCGGGCGACAGGGGTGACCTGGACGGCGTCGATCCGGTGCCGCAACCGCGCCGGCATCACCTGGCGGACGGTGGTCAGCGCACGGGCGGCGGCCTCGCTGACACCCGCGCCACTGGTGATGGCCAGTTGCAGGGCGACGGCGAGGGCCACGGCCTGGTCGTCGTCGAACAGCAGCGGCGGCAGGTCGGTGCCGGCGTCGAGGCGGTAGCCACCGTCCGGGCCCTTGAACGCCTGCACGGGATAACCGAGTTCGCGCAGCCGGTCGATGTCGCGGCGCACGGTGCGGGGGTGGACCCCGAGCCGCTCGGCCAGGGTGGCGCCGGGCCAGTCGCGGCGGGCCTGCAGCAGTGACAGCAGGGTCAGCAACCTGGACGAGGTGCCGTTCCTCTCGGGCATGCCCGTCACGTTGGCCACAGTAGAGGACTGAACCTGTCCGCTACCGCTGCCACGCTCCTCTCGTCGCCACCAGGGGGGTGGCGGGACACCGAGGAGCCGACATGAGCATCACCACGACCACGCACCTCAACTTCCGCGGCCAGGCCCGCGAGGCACTGGACTTCTACGCGTCGGTGTTCGGCGGTGAGGTCATGGCCTTCACCTTCGCCCAGGGCGGCGACGAGCGGGACGGCGCCGACGGCGCGGTGGCCGAGCAGGTCAAGTGGGGCGGCGTCCAGGCCCCCAACGGCTTCGCGATCATGGCCTTCGACGTGCCGCCCGCGCGGGCGTACGACCCCGGCACCGACGCCGTCTACGTCTCGGTGCGCGGCACCGACACCGAGGAGATCACCGGGTACTGGAAGGCGCTCACCGAGGGTGGGACCGTCCGCGCGGAGCTCGCCCCCGTCGGCTACGCACCGCTGTACGGGATGGTCACCGACCGCTTCGGCGTGACCTGGGTCCTCGACGTCCTCCCGCCCTACGAGGCCTGATCGCCACGCCGGGGGCAGGGGGCCGTCGGCCTCCTCCCCCGGCATCCCGCTGCACGGCCTGCCCCGGATCGGGCGCAGAAGGCCGACCCGGTCGCCGCGTTCTCCCGAGTGGTGGCTGCTCTAGCCTCCGACCATGCGCGCTGTGCAGATCACCGAATTCGGTGGCCCCGAGGTCCTGAACGTCGTCGACGTCCCCGAGCCGGAGGCCGGTCCCGGGCAGAAGCTCTACGACGTCTCCGCCGCCGGCGTGAACTACGCCGACACCCACCAGATCGAGAACTCCTACCTGGCCGCCCAGCAGCTGCCGTTGGTGCCGGGCGCGGAGTTCGTCGGCACCCCGGTCGGGGGCGGGCAGCGGGTGGTCGGGCTGCTCGACGGCGGCGGTTACGCCGAGAAGGCCGTGGCGAACGACGTCCTCACCTGGCCCGTGCCCGACGCCGTCAGCGACGAGCAGGCCCTCTCGCTGGTCCTCCAGGGGACGACCGCCTGGCACCTGCTGCGCACCAGCGCGCACCTGGCCGAGGGCGAGTCCGTCGTCGTCATCGCCGGCGCCGGCGGCGTCGGCTCGCTCGCCGTCCAGCTCGCCCGCCGGTGGGGCGCCGGCCGGGTGATCGCTACCGCCTCCAGCGCGGAGAAGCGGCAGCTCGCCGAGGAGCTCGGCGCGCACGCCACCGTCGACCCGGCCCTCGCCGACGACGACCCCAAGCAGTTCACCGGCGCGCTGCGCGAGGCCAACGGCGGCAGGCCGGTCGACATCGTGCTCGAGATGACCGGCGGCAACGTGTTCACCGGCTCGCTGTCGGCCCTGGCGCCGTTCGGCCGGCTGGTCACCTACGGCATGGCCGCCCGGCAGGAGACGCCCGTGGTGCCCCCCGGCGCGCTGATGCAGAAGAGCCGCGCGGTCATCGGCTTCTGGCTGGCCCACTGCATGGCGCGCCCGCAGATGCTCGACGCCGCGATGAACGACCTGCTGGCCATGACGGCCGACGGTTCGCTGAAGCCGGTCGTCGGCGGGCGCTACCCGCTGTCCGCCGTCCGCGAGGCGCACCAGGACCTGCTCGCCCGCCGCACCACCGGCAAGCTCGTCCTCGACCCCTCCCGCTGAACTGGCCGGTCACCCTCCCGGCGTTTCCACCGGGAGGGTGACCCAGCATCACCCGGAGGGCGGACGCCGTTCGTCCTTTCGGGCACGAGCGGCTCTCCTCCCGGTTTCGCTCCCTACTGTCCGTGACGGACGCAGCCGGGGGGACGAGCGCCACCGATCGACCCTCCGCGCGGTCATCCGACTGACCACGGGGGGAAACCATGGGACGACGCACGCTCCGGTCCGGCGCCGCCGCGACCGGCGTGACCATCGCGCTGCTGGCCGGGACGACGGGGTGCACCTTCCCCGACGTCTCGATGAGCCCGGGCCTCTCCGGAGGGGACGCCGCCGCGGTGGCGACGCCCGCGGTGGACGACGGCACCGAGGCCGCCGAGCCGCAGGAGCCCGTGCGCCCCGCCGGCGACCTGGACACCGGCTCGGTGACGCACACCGTCGCCGCCGGCGACCGGACAGTCGTCATCGACTACTGGACCGAGCAGGACGCGGCGTCCTGGACCGCCTCGGATGCGAAGACCGTGCAGCTGGCCGCGCACGTCGAGGGCGGCAGCACCACGGTGACCGTGCTGGTCACCCGCTTCGCGGCGACCACCGACGACGGCATCCAGCGCACCGTGGCCGCCGAGGACCGCGGCGAGTTCGCCCTGACACCGCCGTTCACCTACGCCACCGCCTTCACGCTGCCCGACGTCTCGGCCACGGCGACGACCGTGACCCTCTCCGTCCAGTTCGACCTGCTGGTCGAGACCACGCCCGACTCCGGGCGTTACTTCCGCCAGACCGTGCTCGACCAGCTCGAGCTCCCGCTACTCGAGGAGGACTCGCTGTGACCGAGGTGGTCCTGCACGGCATGCGCCGTGCCACCGACCGCGTCCACCTGCTGGCCCGCAGCGGTCAGGAGATCGTCGACGTCAGCTCGCTCGTGCCCGACGAGTTCGGCGGCGGCCAGGCCCACCACGAGCGCCGGCACGCCACCATCAGCTGCATCATCCCGGCCTACAACGAAGAGGCGACGATCTCCGACGTCCTCACCTCGCTGCTGTCGCAGACCCGGCCGCCGGACGCCATCCACGTCATCATCAACAACACCGACGACGACACCCCCGAGATCGCCCGGGAGTACGCCGGCGAGCACCTGAGGGTGGTGAAGGGCGAGGCCTTCCACACCGTCGTGCACGTGCACGACATCGGCGAGAACCCCGACAAGAAGGTCGGCGCCCTCAACTACGGCTACTACGTCAGCCGCGGCCACGACTACATCCTCGGCGTCGACGGCGACACCACGCTGGACCGCCGGTGCGTGGAGTGGCTGGAGAAGGAGATGGTCACCGACCCGCGCATCGGTGGGCTGTCGGCGATCTACACCTTCGACAAGTCCCGGGTGAAGGGCGCGATGGCGCGCTTCCTGGTCGCCGGCCAGCGCGCCCAGTTCGCCGGCTTCAACATGGACAACCTGGTCCGCGGCCGGAACATGGCCGTCCTCGGCGGGCAGTGCAGCCTCTTCAGCGTCCGCGCCCTCGAGACGGTCATGTACCGCAACCACCAGGCCGCACCCTGGGTGCGCGACTCGGAGGTCGAGGACTCCAAGCTGTCGCTGCAGATCAAGGACGCCGGCTTCAGCACCAAGATCAGCGCGCACGCCCGGGCGTTCGTCGGGCCGATGACCACGCTGCGGGCGCTGCACGGCCAGCAGGTGAAGTGGAACTTCGGTGGCATCGACCTGCTGTGGCCCGGTCAGCGGGGCGACACCAAGGGGCAGCCGCTGCACCCGAACCTGCGGCTGCGCTGGTACGAGAACGTCTCGATGGTGTTCAACATCGGCACCCGCATGTCGTTCCTGCTGCTGCTCGCGGCGGCGCTGTCGATCGACGCGTTCGTGTTCAACCCGGTGTGGCTGATCCCGCCGATCGTCGCAACCTTGCTGAACCTGCGGATCGCCGCTTCCATGCACGACAAGAGCGCCTCGGACATCTTCTACGCGCTGCTGTTCGCCCCCGCCGAGCTGTACATGTGGATCCGCATGGGCCACTTCATGAGCGCGTGGGTGCAGTTCTTCGCCCGCGTGGAGAAGGACAACTGGGCCGCCCAGGCCGCCGCCGAGCGCGGCCGCGGATCCGCTTACGTGATGCCGGCGCTGTGCGCGGCGGCCACGTTCGCCGTCCTGATCTTCGCCTGGAGCCAGCAGACCATCGCCGTCCAGTCGGCGATCCTCTCGATCGGCTGGCCCGTCCTCTACCTGGTGACGGTCCTGCAGACGCTGTTCATGCTGAAGAAGCTGGTCCGCCGCCAGCGGGGCTTCTCGGTCTGAGGGAGCGCCCCGTCCCCGCGCGGGCAACGCGTCGGGACGGGGCCTCCGCTCACACCAGGCGGTTGGTCCAGAACAGGCTGAGGACGGCGCCGAGCAGCACGACCAGCACGCCGGCCCGCACGAACCAGGGGCTGATGTCCTTGGGCTCGGTGGTGTAGCCGATCTGGCTGCCCAGGTCGCTGTAGACCTCCTCCAGCTCCTCGACGCTGGCGGCCTCGCTGAAGCTGCCGCCCGTCTCGTCGGCGATCCGCTCCAGCGCCGCCCGGTCCACCGGCACCGGCACCCGCTCGCCGTCGATGTCGAGGGTGCCGTAGTCGGTGCCGAAGGCGATCGTGGAGACGGGCACCCCCGCGGCGCGGGCCGCCTCGATGGCCTGCGAGTCGTCGCGGCCGACGGTGGTGGTGCCGTCGGACAGCAGCACGATGCGCGCCGGTGGGGGTTCCTCGCCGCTGGTCTCCAGGGACGCCTGGAAGTTCTGGATCGCCGCCAGCGAGGTGAAGATCGCCTCGCCGATGGCCGTGGCCTCGGCGAGCTCCAGGTTCTCGATGGCGATGGCCACCTGCCCCCGATCGGTGGTGGGCGGCACCACCGTCGTCGCGGTGCCGGCGAAGGTCACCAGACCCAGGTTGATCCGCTCGGGCAGCACGTCGACGAACTCGGTGGCGGCCCGCTGCATCGCCCGGAACCGCGTCGGCTCGACGTCCTCCGCCTCCATGGACAGGGAGACGTCGACGGCCATGATCACGGTCGCCCGCTCCCGTGGCACCTGCACCTCGGTGCTCGGCACCGCGAGGGAGACGACGAGGGTCGCCAGGCCCAGGGCGACCAGCCCGAACGCCAGGTGCCGCTTCCAGCCGGGCCGCTTCGGGACCAGCGAACTCAGCAGCGAGACGTTGGTGAAACGGGCCGCGTACGCCTTGCGCCGCAGCTGCAGCACCACGTAGACCGCCACCAGCGCGGCGACCACGAGCAGGGCCAGCAGCCACCACGGTGACTGGAAGGTCATCGGGAGGCCCCTCCGCTGCCGGCACGCCGGCGGTCGGCGACGAAGCGGACGACGTCCATGAGCCAGTCACGGTCGGTCCGCAGTTGCAGGTGGCCGGCCCCGGCCCGGCGCAGCGCCGCGGCCACGCCGGCCCGTTGGGCGGCGGCGCCCTCGGCGTACCGGGCGCGGAACTCGGCGTCGCCGGTCGGCACCTCGAGGGTCTGACCGGTCTCGGGGTCCACGACGGTGAGCAGCCCCACGTCGGGCAGCTCCAGCTCGCGCGGGTCGAGGACCTCCACGGCCAGCAGGTCGTGCCGGGTGCCCAGCGCCCGCAGCGGGCGCTCCCAGTCGCTGTCGCCCAGGAAGTCGGAGATCACCACGACCAGGCCCCGCCGGCGCGGCGGGCGGCGCAGCGTCTCCAGCGCCACGGCCAGGTCGCCGCGGCGGCCGCTGCCCGCCCGCGGCGTGGCCACCACCGAGCGGAGCAGCCGCTCGGCAGCCAGCCGGCCCGGCATCGCCGGGTACCGGTCCACCCGCTCCCCCGTGGTGACGACCGCGCCCAGCCGGTTGCCGCCGTGCACCGTGAGGTGCCCGACCGCGGCCAGCCCGGCGATCGCGAGGTCGCGCTTCTGGCAGTTCGCGGTGCCGAAGTCCAGGCTGGCCGAGAGGTCGACCACCGCCCAGGTCTCCAGCTCGCGGTCGGCGATCGTCTCCCGGACGTGCGCCACCTGGGTGCGGGCGGTCACCGGCCAGTCCATGCGGCGCACGTCGTCGCCGGGGTGGTAGGTCCGGGAGTCACCGGCCTCGCTGCCCGAACCGGGGACCAGCCCCAGGTGGTCGCCCTGCAGCAGGCCGTCGAGCCGGCGGCGCACGGTGAGCTCCAGCCGGCGCAGCAGCACGTCGGCCGGCCCGTCGGTGAAGCGCGGCGGCGCCCCGTCGTCCCCGCTTCCCGAGCCGGGCGCCGCCGGGTGCAGCAGCAGCCCCGGGTGCTCGGGCGCGACCGACGACGGCTCCTCCCGGCGACGGCGGCCGATCACGTCCGCTGCGACCCGGGCGTGGCGCCGTTGCCGCCGTGCTGCGACGCGGCCGCACCGCCGTGATCACCGTGCGGCTGCTGCCCGGGCCCCTGGGGCCCCGGGCCGTACTGCGGCCCGCCCGGCGCCTGCGGGCCGTGCTGACCCCACGGCGCCCCCTGCGGCATGCCCTGCGGTGGCCCGAAGAACGGCCCGCCCGGGCCCGGCGGCACCGACGGCCCGCCCGGCGCACCCGGTCCGCCACCCGAGGCGCCCTGCCGGGGCGCCACCTGCGGCAGCGGGACCGTCTGCACGATCCGCTTGACGATGTGGTCGGCCGGCACGCCGTCGGCCAGCGCGTCGTAGGACAGCACCAGGCGGTGGCGGAGGACGTCGGCGGTGACGTCGAGGACGTCCTGCGGGAGCACGTAGTCCCGGCCGCGCACCAGCGCCAGGGCCCGGCTGGCCGCGATGAGCCCGAGCGAGGCGCGCGGGCTCGCGCCGTAGGACACCCACGTGGCGACGTCGTCCATGCCGTGCTCCCGCGGCGCCCGGGTCGCCACCACCAGGCGGACGACGTAGTCGACGAGGGCGTGGTGCACGAACACCTCGGAGGCCGTGCGCTGCAGCCGGCGCAGCTCGTCGGGGCCGAGCACCGTCTCCGGCACCGGGGGCCGGGAGCCCATCCGGTAGATGATCTCGCGCTCCTCCTCGGTGCTGGGGTAGTCCACCAGCACCTTCATGAGGAACCGGTCGCGCTGCGCCTCGGGCAGCGGGTAGACGCCCTCGGACTCGATCGGGTTCTGGGTCGCCAGCACCAGGAAGGGGTCGGGCAGCGGGTGGGTGACACCGCCGATGGAGACCTGCCGCTCGGCCATGACCTCCAGCAGCGCCGACTGCACCTTCGCCGGCGCCCGGTTGATCTCGTCGGTGAGCAGGAAGTTGGCGAACACCGGGCCGAGCTCGGTGTCGAACGTGTCCTGGCCGGCCTTGTAGATGCGCGTGCCGATGATGTCGGCCGGCACCAGGTCGGGGGTGAACTGCAGGCGGGAGAAGGTGCCGCCCACGACGGTCGCCAGCGTCTCGACGGCGAGGGTCTTGGCGACGCCGGGCACGCCCTCGAGCAGCACGTGCCCCCGCGCCAGCAGCGCGACCAGCATCCGCTCCACCAGCCGGTCCTGCCCGACGATGACGCGCTTGATCTCGAACAGCACCCGCTCCAGGCGGGCGGCGTCGACCGACGGCGGCACCGGCGCCTGCGGGGAGGTGGGCAGGCTCTCGGTCGGTGTGCTGGCAGCGCTGGACACGTGGCTCCCTGGTCGGCCGGGCCGCGACCACCCGACTCGGGCAGGCCGTCGACGGGGCGCGGTGTCGTCCCGGCCCCCGCCCAGTGTCCTACACCGGCGGGGCGGGCCGCCGGAACGCCGACAGCCGCCCACGGGCCGCTGTCGCACCGCCGCAGGCGGGGCGCGCAACTCCCTGCCCGGCGACCGCGCGGACTGCTAGCCTGACCGTGCGTCGGGCAGCTCCCCCCGTGGCTGCCCGACGCCTTTCTCGGCCTCGTGCCCGGTCCCCGCCGGCGGCGGCTCAGGCGCTCGGTCGCACCGCGCCGAAGTACGTGCTGCTCGAGGTGCGTGCTGCCGCGATGGTCACGTGCTTCCCGCGGTCCGGCGCCTCGATCACCTGCCCGCCGCCGATGTAGATCGCCACGTGGGTGATCGACATGTAGTCGCTCCGGTCCCCGCCCCAGAAGAGCAGGTCACCGGGCTGCAGATCGGCGAGCGCCACCTGCTTGGTGCGGTTGAGCCACCACTGGTCCCGGCTGGTCCCGCCGATGGCGATGCCGGCCCGGGCGTAGGCGTACTGGGTGAGGCCGGAGCAGTCGAAGCCGAAGATCGCGGTGTCCGGCGCGATCCCGTTGCTCGGGCCGTTGCTCCCGCCGCCACCCCACGAGTAGGGCACACCGAGCTGGGAGCGCGCCGCGGCGATGGCCACCGCGGCCGCCGACGCCGACGGGGCACCGGCCGAGCCGCCCGGGGAGCGAACGGGCGACGGGCCGGACGGCGCAGGGGTGGCCACCGGCGGCGTGGGGGTGGCCACCGGCGGGGCGTGGGTGGCCCGCGGCGCCGGCGCGGGGGCGCGAGCGGCGGAGTCCTGCGCGGTGGCCTCCCTCGCGGAGGCGGCCTGCGCTGCGGCTCGAGCCCCCTCCAGGCCGTAGAGGATCTGCTGCGCCTGCTGGAGCTCGACCTGGAGCTGGTCCTCCTGGGCGTCCAGCGCGTCGGCCTGGCGGCGGGCCGACACCTCCTGGGACTGCGCGCTCGCCAGCAGGCCGGCCGCCTGCTGCTGGACTGCGGCGGCCTGCGCCGCGGTCTCGTCGGCGACCTCGCGGGCGCCCGCCGCCTGCACCTCCAGGACCGTCAGCTCGGCGACGACCTCCGTGCGGTTGGCGCCCGCGGCTTCCAGCAGCGCCGAACGCTCGATGAGCTCGGCCGGACCGCTCGAGCTGAGCAGCGCGGTGATGCCCGGAGAGGTGGAGCCCTGCATGTAGCTGGCCCGCGCGAAGGAGGCGACGTCGTCGCGTCCCTGCTGCAGGTCGGCGGCTGCCCGGGCCGCCGCGGCGGCCGCGGCGTCGGCGGCGTTCCTGGCCGCGTCGTACGCCGCCTGCTTGTCCTCGTAGTCCTGCAGCGCGATCAGCGCCCCCTGGTGGGCGGCCTCGACCTCGGCCCGCGCCTGCGCCAGCTGGGCGCCGATCTCCCCGACCCGGGTGGCGGCATCGGCCTTCGCCCGCTCCGCCGCGCTCAGCTCGACGGCGCTGGGCGACCGCGGCGCGGCGCCGGCCGACGACGGGGTCAGGCCGATCGCCACGGCGGCGACGAGCAGCGCGACCGCCGCGCGCAGCGCTGTCCGGCCGTTGCCGCGCCCGCCCCTCACGCACGGGGAACCGGTACCACCGTCCCGCACCGTGCCCATCCGCGTCCCGCTGCCCACGACCTGCCTCTTCCCGACGTCCGCGGGACGCCCGGACGGGCGCCCCGTGGAGGCATCGGACGGCACCGCAGCACCGTTGAGGAGGTCTCACCCGCACGGGTGAGAACACCCGAGCGGGTGACGACGGCCCCGCGCTCGGGCCCGCGCGGCGCGGGCCCGAGCGTTGCGCTCAGTTCACCCGGCGCTCGGCACCGGCCCAGAAGTCCTCGCGCAGCTTGAACTTCTGGATCTTGCCGGTTGCGGTGCGGGCCAGCTCGTCGCGGAACTCCACCCGCTTCGGCGCCTTGTACCCCGCGAGCCGGGCCTTGCAGTGGGCGATGATGTCGGCCTCGGTGGCCTGCTCCCCCTCGGCGAGCACCACGATCGCGGTCACCATCTCCCCCCACTTGTCGTCGGGGATCCCGATGACGGCGACCTCGGCCACCGCCGGGTGGCTGAAGACGACGTCCTCCACCTCGATCGAGGAGACGTTCTCCCCGCCGGTGATGATCACGTCCTTCTTGCGGTCGGAGATGATGACGTAGCCCTCGTCGTCGATGCTGCCGCCGTCCCCGGTGTGGAACCAGCCGCCCTCGAGCGCCTCCGCCGAGGCGTCGGGGTTCTCCCAGTAACCGGCCAGCACGGTGTTGCTGCGCGCCAGCACCTCACCGCTGTCGCTCACCGCCATCCGGGTCCCGATCGACGGCACGCCGGCGCGCGACAGCCGCTTGGCCCGCTCCTCGGGGTCCAGCCCGTCGTACTCGGCGCGTGGCCGGTTGATGGTGAGCAGCGGCGCGGTCTCGGTCAGGCCGTAGATCTGGTTGAACTCCCAGCCCAGCTCGGCCTCGACGCGGGCGATCGTCCGCGACGGCGGCGGCGCCCCGGCGACGATGATCCGCACCCGGTCGCGCCCGGGCACCTCGCCGTCCCAGTCGGCGGCGGCCTCCAGGACGGCGTTCCAGACCGCCGGGGCCCCGGCCATGATCGTCACGCCGTGCTGCTCCACCCGGCGCAGGATCTCGGCGCCGTCGACCTTCCGCAGCACCACCTGGCGGGCGCCGACCCCGGCCATGGCGTACGGCAGGCCCCAGCCGTTGCAGTGGAACATCGGCAGGGTGTGCATGTAGACGTCGCGGTCGCTGATCTGCATGTGCATGCCGAAGGTGACCGCGTTGACCCAGATGTTGCGGTGGGTCATCTGCACACCCTTGGGGCGGGCGGTGGTGCCGCTGGTGTAGTTGATCGTCGCCGTCGCGTCCTCGTCCGGCTCCGACCACGGCCGCGGCTCGCGGTCGAAGCGCAGCAGCTGCTCGTACTCCTCCCCCGTGCCGAACCGGTGCTCGGCGCGCACCCCCTTGAGCGACGTCTCCAGCTCCGGGTCGACCAGCAGCACCCGCGCACCGGAGTGCCCGACGATGTACTCGACCTCCTCGGGCTGCAGCCGGAAGTTGATCGGCACCGCGACCCGGCCCGACGACGGCACCGCCAGCAGCACCTCGAGCAGGCGGGCGGCGTTGTGGCTGACGATCGCCACCCGCTCCCCCTCGGCGATGCCCAGCCCGTCGAGCCCCGCCTGCAGGGCGCGGCCCCGCCGGGCCACCTCGCGGTAGGAGACCTCGCCCAGCGACGGCGCGGGCTGCGCCGGCTCGTCGACGATGCCGACGCGGTCGCCGTAGACCAGCTCGGCGCGGTCGAGGAAGTCGCGACTGGTGAGGGGCACGCGCATGCCGGCTCCCGGGGTGCAGGGCCGGAGCAGGCCGGCCGGTCCAACGTGGTCCCCGTCACGTTATCCGTCGGCAGGGAGGACGACGAGCGGTCGCCGTCGACGATCAGGCGACCTGATCGTGGAGCGTCCTCCCGCACCGTGCACCGCGAGGGAGGACGCCGTCAGCCGGCCGCGACCAGCCTCGGCAGCGCCGTCCCGATCGGCTCGCGGACGACGAGATCGGCGACGTCGTCGTACGGCGTGGGCTCCGCGTTGACCACCACCACGCGGGCCCCGTGCCGCACGGCGACGTCGACCAGCCCCGCCGCCGGGTGCACCTGCAGCGAGGTCCCGACCGCGAGGAACACGTCGCAGTCACCGGCGGCCGCCACCGCGGCGTCGACCACCGCCGGCTCCAGCAGCTGCCCGAAGCTGATCGTCGCCGACTTCAGGATGCCGCCGCACGACCGGCAGGGCGGATCGGCCTCCCCCGCGGCCACCCGGTCCAGCGCCTCCTGCATCGTCGTGCGTTCGCGGCAGCCCAGGCACTCGACCTCGTGGACGGTGCCGTGGATTTCCACCACCCGGGCCGGGTCCGAGCCCGCCGCCTGGTGCAGCCCGTCGACGTTCTGGGTGACCAGGGTGCGCAGCCGGCCCTGCCGCTCGAGGTCGACCAGCGCAGCGTGCCCGGCGTTGGGGCGCACGTCGAGCGCGCCCATGTCCCGCCGCATCAGCCAGGCCCGGCGCCGGATGTCGGGATCGGCCACGTAGTACGACAGCGTCACCAGCTTCTCCGCGTCCGGATCGCGCGTCCAGACGCCGTTCGGGCCCCGGTAGTCGGGGATGCCGCTGTCGGTGGAGATGCCCGCGCCGGTGAGGACGGTGATCCGGGAGGCGGCGGTCAGCCAGCCGGGCAGGGGTTCGGGGACGACGTCGGTCACGCCCGCAACGGTAGGGCCGCACGACCGGCGCCCGCGCGCACCAGCCGCCCGGCCGGGGGCGCCAGCAGCACGACGGCGCAGGCGTAGGCGGCCCCGAGGAGCGTGTCGACGACGTAGTGCTCCCCGGACCACACCAGGACCACCGGCATGAGCACGGCGTAGGCCACCAGGCCGGACCGCTGCCAGGCGTGCTGGGCCGAGGACATCAGCACGACGCACATGAGGACGGCGAAGGCGGTGTGCAACGAGGGGACCGCGGCGACGAGGTTGACCTGCCCCTGGCCGGTGTCCAGCAGCACCCCGGCGCGGGGCAACCCGAGGACGGCCCAGCCGGCGCTGCTGATCCGCTCGACCGGCTCGATCACCCCCTGCTTGGCGGCCAGCCAGGGCGGGGCGGCCGGGTAGAGGACGTAGGTCACGAGCCCGGCGAGGGACAGCGCCACGACCAGGCGGGCGCAGCGCACCCAGCGCTCGCGGTCGCGCAGCCACAGCACCGCCAGGACCACGGGGGTGAGGACGAAGTGGCTGCTGTAGACCAGCGTCGCCAGGGCCTTCCACCAGTCGGCCTGCACGTGCTCCTGCAGCCACACGGTGGGCAGCACCCCGCCGGTCAGCCACCGGTCCGCGTCGGCCACCTCACGGACGTGCACCGGCATGCCGAGCCCGTCGGCCAGCCCCCGGGTCGCGTCGTACGCCAGCAGCACCGCAACCAGCGGCAGCCAGTCCACCAGCAGCCGCACCAGGCGGCGCCAGCCCTGGGTGACCGAGGTGACGGCCAGCCCGGCCAGCACCCAGCCCAGGAGGACCACGCGGTCGGTGGGCAGGCCGCGCACGGCGCAGGTGAGCACGAACGCCAGCAGCAGGCCCGCCCAGAGAACGGCGGCGACCAGGCGGGCGCGGCCCGAGGCCCCGGCGACCGCGGTCGTCGGCACCGCTGTCGGGGCCGCCGCGAGGGCGGGTGCTGCTGGGTCGACCGCGGTCATGGCGCGGCACGCTAATCGCGCGGACCGGCCGGGAGCAGGCGGCCGCGAACGGCACGCCGTCCGCCCGGGTTCGGTGGGGCCGCTGCGGCGGTAGCGGCGGGAGGGACGCAGTCGCGGCCCGTTCCCCCAGCAGCGGCCGCCGGTGTTTCGCCGACCGTGACGCGGGTCACGGGGTGAGGGAAGGGTCGCCTGACTCGGTGGTCCCGGCTACGAACTGGGATGATCGGGGGTGGTCAACGAAGCGCGATGAACCACGAGGGGTAGGCGCAGAGCAGTGGCAGCCAGCAAGGACAGCTTCGGAGCCCGGGCGACGCTCGACGTCGACGGCACCGAGTACGACATCTACCGGCTCGACGCGGTGGAGGGCGCGGAGAAGCTGCCCTTCAGCCTGAAGATCCTTCTCGAGAACCTGCTGCGCACCGAGGACGGCGCGGACATCACCGCCGACCACATCCGGGCGATCGCCAACTGGGACCCGTCGGCCGAGCCCGACCAGGAGATCCAGTTCACCCCGGCCCGCGTGGTCATGCAGGACTTCACCGGTGTCCCCTGCATCGTCGACCTCGCCACCATGCGCGAGGCGATGGCGGAGCTGGGCGGCGACCCGCAGAAGATCAACCCGCTCGCCCCGGCCGAGCTGGTCATCGACCACTCGGTGATCGCCGACATCTTCGGCACCGAGGACTCGTTCCAGCGCAACGTCGAGATCGAGTACGAGCGCAACGGCGAGCGCTACCAGTTCCTGCGCTGGGGCCAGGGCGCCTTCAGCGACTTCAAGGTCGTCCCCCCGGGCACCGGCATCGTCCACCAGGTCAACATCGAGCACCTGGCCCGGGTCGTCTTCCCGCGCCCCGAGGGCGACCGCGTCATCGCCTACCCCGACACTTGCGTCGGCACCGACTCGCACACCACGATGGTCAACGGCCTGGGCGTGCTGGGCTGGGGCGTCGGCGGCATCGAGGCCGAGGCCGCGATGCTCGGCCAGCCGGTTTCGATGCTCATCCCGCGCGTGGTCGGCTTCAAGCTCTCCGGCCAGCTCCCGGACGGCGCCACCGCCACCGACCTCGTGCTCACCATCACCGAGATGCTGCGTGAGCACGGTGTGGTCGGGAAGTTCGTCGAGTTCTACGGGGAGGGCGTCTCGGCGGTGCCGCTGGCCAACCGCGCCACGATCGGCAACATGAGCCCGGAGTTCGGCTCCACCGCGGCGATGTTCCCCATCGACCAGGAGACCATCACCTACCTGAAGCTGACCGGCCGCTCCGAGGAGCAGGTCAAGCTCGTCGAGGCCTACGCCAAGGAGCAGGGCCTCTGGCACGACCCGTCGCGCGAGCCGGCCTTCTCCGAGTACCTCGAGCTGGACCTCGCCACCGTCGTCCCGTCGATCGCCGGGCCCAAGCGCCCGCAGGACCGGGTGGCGATCACCGAGGCGAAGCCGGCGTTCCGCACGTCGCTGGCCGACTACGTGGCCGACGACGAGACGGGCGGCGAGGACCGCAAGCCCGGCGTTCCCGGTCACGAGCAGCCTTACGGCGTCGAGTCGGCGGCCGACGAGGCCTCGGCCGAGTCCTTCCCGGCCTCCGACCCGGTCAGCCCGTTCGCGCACGGCAACGGGGAGGCCGGCAAGCCGAACCACCAGGTCATCCCCGACCGCGTCCCGGACCGCCCGTCCAAGCCCACCCGGGTGGTCATGGAGGACGGCACGGAGACCTACGTCGACCACGGGCACGTCGTGATCGCCGCGATCACCTCGTGCACCAACACCTCCAACCCACAGGTGATGATCGGCGCCGCGCTGCTGGCGAAGAACGCCGTCGAGCGCGGGCTGACCAGCAAGCCGTGGGTGAAGACGACGCTGGCCCCCGGGTCCAAGGTCGTCATGGACTACTACGAGAAGGCCGAGCTCACCCCGTACCTGGAGAAGCTGGGCTTCTACCTGGTCGGCTACGGCTGCACGACCTGCATCGGCAACTCCGGCCCGCTCCCGGAGCCGGTGAGCCAGGCGGTCAACGAGGCCGACCTCGCCGTGGTCTCGGTGCTCTCGGGCAACCGGAACTTCGAGGGCCGGATCAACCCCGACGTCAAGATGAACTACCTGGCCTCGCCGCCGCTGGTCATCGCCTACGCCCTGGCCGGCTCCATGGACGTCGACCTGAACAACGACCCCCTGGGCACCGACGCCGACGGCAACGACGTCTTCCTGCGCGACATCTGGCCCTCCCCGCAGGAGGTCCAGCGGGTCATCGACCACGCGGTGTCCGCCGAGCAGTTCGGCCGCAGCTACGAGGACGTGTTCGCCGGCACCGAGCAGTGGCAGAACCTGCCCACCCCGACCGGCGACACCTTCGAGTGGGCCGAGGACAGCACCTACGTCCGGCGTCCTCCGTACTTCGACGGCATGCCGGCCGAGCCCGCCCCGGTCGAGGACATCGCCGGCGCGCGCACCCTGGCGGTGCTCGGTGACTCGGTGACCACCGACCACATCTCGCCGGCCGGTTCGATCAAGGCCGACTCCCCCGCCGGGAAGTACCTGCGCGAGCACGGTGTGGACCGCCGCGACTTCAACTCCTACGGCTCGCGCCGCGGGAACCACGAGGTGATGATCCGCGGCACGTTCGCCAACATCCGGCTGCGCAACCAGCTGGTGCCGGGCACCGAGGGTGGCGTCACCAAGAACCACCTGACCGGCGAGACGACGACGATCTACGACGCCTCCCGCGCCTACATCGACGCCGGCATCCCGCTGGTCGTGCTGGCCGGCAAGGAGTACGGCTCGGGCTCGTCGCGCGACTGGGCCGCCAAGGGCACCGCGCTGCTCGGCGTCAAGGCCGTCATCGCCGAGAGCTACGAGCGCATCCACCGCTCGAACCTCATCGGCATGGGCGTGCTGCCGCTGCAGTTCCCCGAGGGCCAGAACCGCGAGTCACTCGGCCTGACCGGCGACGAGGAGTTCACCATCACCGGGATCACCGCCCTCAACGACGGCGAGATCCCGCGCACGGTGAAGGTGAAGGCGGGGGACGTGGAGTTCGACGCCCGCGTCCGCATCGACACCCCCGGCGAGGCGAACTACTACCGCAACGGCGGGATCATGCAGTACGTCCTGCGGTCGCTGCGGGGCTCTGCCGCCTGATGGACCTGGGCCTGGGCGGTCGCGGATACCTGCTCACCGGCGCGAGCCGGGGGCTGGGGTTCGCGACCGCCCGGGCCCTCGTCGACGACGGGGCCCGGGTGCTGGTCAGCTCCCGCTCCGCCGACTCCGTCGACGCCGCCGTCTCCGCCCTGGGGACGGCGGCATCCGGCGTCCCGGCCGACCTCGCCGACCCGGACACCGCCGAGCACCTCGTCTCCTCGGCGCTCGAGCGGCTGGGGCGGGTCGACGGCGCGCTGATCTCCGTCGGCGGGCCGGCCCGGGGGCAGGTGCTGGAGACGACGGAGGCCGACTGGCGGGCCGGGGTGGAGAACGTCCTCCTCGGTCCGCTGCGGCTGGTCAGGGCGCTGGTCCCGCACCTGGCCGAGGGGGCGTGCATCGGGTTCGTCCTCTCCACGTCGGTCCGGCAGCCGATCGGCCACCTGGCCATCTCGAACGGCCTGCGCCCGGGTCTGGCCATGACGGCCAAGGCGCTGGCCGACGAACTCGGGCCGAAGGGGATCCGCGTGGTCGGGCTGATGCCGGGGACCATCGCCACCGACCGGATCACCGAGATCGAAGCGGCATCCCCGGATCCCGCCGCCATGCGGGCCCGGACCGAGGCCTCGATCCCCCTCCGCCGGGTCGGGCGACCGGAGGAGTTCGGCCGGGTGGCGGCGTTCGCCCTCTCCCCCGCCGCCTCCTACCTGACCGGGACGATGATCGCCGTCGACGGCGGCGTCACCCGCGCGCTGTGATCGCACCCGACCACCGCACATGTGTGCTCATCGGGCCATCCCCGGTCCGGACACCCCGATGAGCGCACAGTCGCAGGTGCCCGTCCTGGTGGCCTGCGCCCACGGCACCCGCAACCCCACCGGCCGCCGGCTGATCGCCGAGCTGGCGCTGGCCGCGCGCCGGCTTCGTCCCGGCCTGGTCACCACCGCGGCGTTCGTCGACGTGCAGCCCCCGACGGTCGTGGACGTGGTCGCCGAGCTGGCGGCCGCCGGTCGCCCCGCCGTCGTCGTCCCGCTGCTGCTCTCCGGCGGCTATCACGTGCACGTCGACATCGCCGGCGCCGTCGCCGCCGCGGAGTCGGCCGTCGCCGCCCGGCCGCTGGGGCCCGACCCCCGGCTGGCCGAGGTGCTGCTCGCCCGGCTGGTCGAGTCGGGCGCCGACCCGGCCGACCCGTCGACCGCGGTCGTCCTGGCCGCCGCCGGGTCCAGCGACTCCCGGTCGGTGGCCGACGTCGAGCGCACGGCCGCCCTCCTCCAGGCGTCGTGGGCCGGGCCCGTGACGACCGGCTACGGCTCCGCCGCGCAGCCACCGGTCCCCGACGCGGTGGCCGGCGCCCGGAAGGCCGGGGCGGAGCAGGTGGTCATCGCCTCCTACCTCCTCGCGCCGGGCCACTTCCACGACAAGCTGGCCCGGGCCGGCGCGGACGCGATCACGGCGCCCCTCCTGCCCGACAACCGCATCGCCGCCGTGCTCCTCGACCGCTACGACGCGGCGCTCCCGGACGGGCCCGGCCGGCCGATAGCCTGACGCCGGTGACGTCGCTGATCATTCTCGCCCTGTACCTGGTCGTCGTCGGCCTGTTCCTCCTGGCGATCTACGTGGTGGTGAACCGTGCGGTGCTGCACGCCCTCCGCACCCACGCCGACGAGCAGCGCGCGACCACCGGACCGAGCCCCGCCGGCCCGGGCGACTGAGCCCCGGCGTCTCCCCGTCTCCGGCTCAGGCCTGCCAGCCGAGGAACTGGTCACCGGCGACCACCGCCAGGACGAGCAGCGCCGCAGCCCCCACCGGCACGAGCGGTGTCCACCAGTATCGGGTGGTTGCGAGCCGGGCCAGCAGCACCGCGGGCAGCAGCCAGAGCACCCACAGCGGGAGCAGCGCGTACCTCGGGACGACCAGCCCGCTCGCCAGGTAGAAGTAGCCGACGACCACGTGGGCGGCGCCGGCCACCGCGGCCAGGAGGAGCGGCCCGGGGTCGCGTGGGGTCCCGGCCGGAACGACGGCAGTATGCCCCGCCGGGAGCCCCCTCCTCAGAAGTTGCCGCGGCGCTCCTGCTCCCGCTCGATCGCCTCGAAGAGCGCCTTGAAGTTGCCCTTCCCGAAGCCCAGCGAGCCGTGCCGCTCGATGAGCTCGAAGAAGACCGTGGGCCGGTCACCGGTCGGCTTGGTGAAGATCTGCAGCAGGTAGCCGTCCTCGTCGCGGTCCACCAGGATGCCGCGCCGCTGCAGCTCCTCGATCGGCACCCGCACCGTCCCGATCCGCGCACGGAGCTCCGGATCCTCGTAGTAGGAGTCCGGCGTGGCCAGGAACTCCACACCCTCGGCGGTCATCGCGTCGACCGTGGCCAGGATGTCGTTGGTCGCCAGGGCGACGTGCTGCGCGCCAGGGCCCCGGTAGAACTCCAGGTACTCGTCGATCTGCGACTTCTTCCTCGCGATCGCCGGCTCGTTGAGCGGGAACTTGACCCGGTGGTTGCCGTTGGCGACCACCTTGCTCATCAGCGCGGAGTAGTCGGTCGCGATGTCGTCGCCGATGAACTCGGCCATGTTCGTGAACCCCATGACCCGGTTGTAGAAGTCCACCCACTGGTCCATCGCCCCGAGCTCGACGTTGCCGACGACGTGGTCGACGGCCTGGAACAGCCGCTTCGGCGCTCCGGGGCGCTTCACGAAGGACGACGTCCGCGCCACGTAACCGGGCAGGTAGGCCCCGGCGTACCGGGACCGGTCGACCAGGGTGTGCCGGGTGTCGCCATAGGCCGCGAGGGACGCCAGGCGCACGGTGCCGTGCTCGTCGCTCACGTCGTGCGGCTCCTCGAGCACCGTGGCGCCCTGGGCCCGGGCGTGCGCGATGCAGCGGTCGACGTCGGGGACGGCGAGGGCGATGTCGACGATGCCGTCGCCGTGCAGACGGTGGTGGTCGGCCAGCGGGCTCGCCGGGTCGTAGGCCCCCTGGACGACGAACCGCGCGGCCCCCGAGGTGAGCACGAAGGCGTGGTGGTCCCGGTTCCCCGTCTCGGGGCCGGAGTAGGCGACCAGCTGCATGCCGAACGCCGACTGGAAGAAGTGCGCCGTCTGCACGGCGTTGCCCACGACCCACACCAGCCCGTCCCAGCCGGTGACCGGGAAGGGATCCCCGGAGGGGTCGTACTCCACCAGGCCGACCAGCTGCTGCAGCTGCGGCAGGTCCAGGCCTGCGAGCCGTTCCTCGTCGTTGAGCACCTGCTCGAGCGTCATCGCGCCTCCTCCTCGTCCGTTCGCGTGTCCCGTGTCCCGTGTCACACCACACCGACCCGGCCCTGCTGCGCAAGCAAGCACCCTGCGACTGCGCTGGCTGCTCGCTCGGACTGGCTCTGGGCACCTGCTGCTGTGCAGACTGCACAGCTGTCGACGTGAAGGAGGCACGATGAGCCGGCCCCGTGAACTGGACACCCTCGACGTCGCGCTGCTGGAGGCGCTGCACGACCACCCGCGCGCCGGGCTGCTGGAGATCGCCCGGGTCGTCGGCGTCGCGCGCGCCACGGCCACGGCGCGGTTACAGCGACTGGAAGCAGCGGGGGTGGTCACCGGTTTCGGCCCGGACGTGGACGTGGCCGCCGCCGGGTTCGGCGTGCAGGCCTTCGTGACCCTCGAGATCGCACAGGGGGCGCTCGACGCGGTGCACCGGGACCTCGAGGCGATCCCCGGGATCCTCGAGGCCCACGCCACCACCGGCAGCGGCGACGTGATCTGCCGCGTGGCCGCCGCCTCCCACGAGGCGCTGCAGGAGATCCTGGTGCAGCTGAACCGCTCGACCTCGGTCGTCCGGTCGACGAGCGTGGTGGCGCTGACCTGCCTGGTGCCCTGGCGCACCCTGCCGCTGCTGCGCTCCGAGGCGGCGCCCGGGTCGGGGCGCTCGCCCAGCTACCGAGAGCCGGCCCGCGGCTGACCTACTGTGGGGCCGATGGACGGCGACGAACGGAGCGATGCGCCACCCGGGGCCGATCCCACCCCCGCACCTCCCACCCCTGCCGCGGACGAGGCCCGCGCCGAGGACGGCGCGGGTGCCGAGGACGAGGTCGGCGCCGAGCGCCGGACCGGACCCGAGGACCGGGCCGGCACCGAGGCCCGGCACCGCGTCAAGGACGGAGCGGGGGCCGGGGACAGCCCGGCACCGGAGGGGCATCCCGACGACGCGGCACCGCCCGCCCCCGACGACGCGACCCCGCCGACCGGCGACGCCGGGGCGCGTTCCGGATCCACCTCAACCTCTACTGGAGATTCACCCCCGACGCGCTCGTGGAGCCGACCGGTCGCCGTGGCGACCACCGCTGCCCTCGCCGTCGCACTCGGCTTCGCGCTCACCGTCCAGATCCGCAGCACGGCGGAGCCCGGCGACCAGGACGTGCGCCGGGAGGCCGACCTCGTGGTGATCCTGGACGAGCTCGGCGCCCGGGAGGCGACGCTGCGCCAGCAGATCGCAGAGACGCGGCAGACCCTCGAGGACCTGGGCAGCGGGCAGGAGGAGTCCGGCAGCGCACTGGCGGAGGCGCGGTCACGGGCGGAGGCCATCGGCATCCTGGCGGGCACGCTCCCGGCGCGCGGCCCCGGGGTGCGGCTGACCATCCAGGACCCCGGCGGCGCGGTCCCGACCTCGGTGATCCTCGGCGCCATCCAGGAGCTCCGCGGCGCCGGGGCGGAGGTGCTGCAGGTCGACGACGTGCGGGTCGTCGCGTCCAGCGCGGTGACCGGCTCCCCCGGCGCCCTGCGCATCGACGGGCAGCCGCTGACCGCCCCCTACGACTTCCTCGCGATCGGCCCGCCGGCCGCGATGGACGTCGCCCTCTCGGTGTCCGGCGGGGTGATCGCCGACGTCGCCCGCGCGGGCGGCAAGGCGCGGGTGGACCAGGAGGATCTCGTCTCCGTGGACGCCACCGTCGACTGACCCGCGGTCACTGCGGGATGAGCAGGCCCCGCAGTTCGTCGGTCAGCGCCTCCCGCGCCTCGGGGTGCTGAGGCCACGCCGCCGGGGTGACCTGGAACAGCGAGATGCGCCAGCGGCCGCGCCCGTCGTCGACGGCGATCATGGTGTGGACGGCGTTCAGCTCCGGATCGAGGTCGCCGGCACCCGCGGGGATCATGCCCGCGTGGGCGGTCAGCATCGCCACGCCCTCCCCGACCGGGCGGACCGAGCGGACGACCGCCACGTAGGCGGGCGTCTGCTGCGAGGTGAACACCTGCCGCAGGTCTGCCGCGATCGACAGCCGGCCCCGGTGGTGGCTGCCGTCGAACCCGATGATGTCGCCGTCGTCGGCGAACCCGGCCGCCACCGCCGCGCCGCTGCGCCGGTTCCAGCCGTCGATGAACTCCGCGTAGAGCGCCTGGATCTGAGCGTCCTGCGGGTGCGCTGCGGTCACGTCTCCTCCTCGCTGGCGTTCGTCGGCACGTCCCGACGCCTGCTGTGGTTCCGCGTGGCCGCGCCAGCCCGGCCACGTGTCCCGGGCTGCGGCCGCCTGGGACAGGAGTGACGCTAGTGGTCCGGGAGCCACTCCCGTTCGACGCTCGCCGCAGTGACCCGCCGTCAGATCGACCACCACCGGCACGCGCCCGAGCGCCTGCCACAGGGCGTGCACGAGCATGCGCGCAGAGCGATCGATCGCACCCGGATCCGGTCACCCGACGACGACGGACCGCGGCTCCTGCTGCGCGAACTGGGTGCGGTGCAGGTCGGCGTACCGGCCGTCGCGCGCCAGCAGCTCCTGGTGCGTGCCCGCCTCCACGATCCGACCCTCGTCGACGACGAGGATCTGGTCGGCGCTGCGGATCGTCGACAGCCGGTGCGCGATGACCAGCGACGTCCGGCCGGCCAGCGCGGTGTCGAGGGCGTGCTGCACCGCGGCCTCGGACTCGCTGTCCAGGTGTGCGGTCGCCTCGTCGAGGATCACGATGCCGGGCGCCTTCAGCAGCACGCGGGCGATGGCCAGCCGCTGCTTCTCCCCGCCCGAGAGGCGGTAGCCGCGGTCACCGACCACCGTCTCCAACCCTTGGGGCAGCGAGCGCACCAGGTCGGCGATGCGGGCCCCGGTGAGCGCCTCCCACAGCTGCTCGTCGGTGGCCTCCGGCCGGGCGTAGCGCAGGTTGGCGCCGATGGTGTCGTGGAACAGGTGCGCGTCCTGGCTGACGACGCCGATCGCGTCGCGCAGGGAGGAGAGCGTCGCCCGCCGCACGTCCACGCCGCCGACGCGGACGGTGCCACCGGTCGCGTCGTACAGCCGCGGGACGAGGTGGGCGATCGTCGACTTCCCGGCCCCCGAGTGGCCGACCAGGGCGACCAGCTGGCCGGGGGCGACCCGGAAGGAGACGTCGTGGAGGACGTCGACCGGCCCCCCGTGCTCGGGCAGCGACACCTCCTCCAGCGACGGCAGCGAGACGTCGGCGCCGGCCGGGTAGCTGAAGGAGACGTGCTCGAACTCGATGGAGCGGTCCTCGGCCGGCACGGGCACGGCGTCGGGCGCCTCGCGGATCATCGGCGGGAGGTCGAGCACCTCGAAGACCCGGTCGAAGCTGACCATCGCGCTCATCACGTCGACCCGGACGTTGGCCAGCGCCGTCAGCGGCCCGTAGAGCCGGGACAGCAGCAGCGCCAGGGCGACGACCGCGCCGGGGCTCAGCGAGCCGGTGAACGCCAGCCAGCCGCCGAGGCCGTACACCAGCGCGGTCGCCAGGGCCGCCACGAGCGTCAGCGCGGTGAAGAAGGTGCGCCCGTACATGGCCGACAGGACGCCGATGTCGCGGACCCGGGCGGCCCGCCCGCGGAACGACTCGGCCTCGGCGGCGGGCCGGCCGAAGAGCTTCACCAGGAGCGCGCCGGCGACGTTGAAGCGCTCGGTCATCGTGGCGTTCATCGAGGCGTTGAGCGCGTAGGACTCCCGGGTGATCTCCTGCAGCCGGCGGCCGATGCGGCGCGCGGGCAGGACGAACAGCGGCACCAGCGCCAGCGACAGCAGCGTGATCTGCCACGAGAGCGTCAGCATGACGCCCGCGGTGAGCACCAGCCCGATGACGTTGGAGACCACGCCCGACAGGGTCGAGGTGAACGCCTGCTGCGCGCCGACGACGTCGTTGTTCAGCCGGCTGACCAGCGCGCCGGTCTGCGTGCGGGTGAAGAAGGCGACCGGCATCCGCTGGACGTGCTCGAAGACCCGGCTGCGCAGGTCGTAGATGACGCCCTCGCCGATGCGCGCGGAGTACCAGCGCGTGCCCAGGGAGATGGCGGCGTCGACGACCGCCAGGCCGGCGATGACCAGCGCGATCCGGACGATGCCGCCCGCGGTGCCCTCGAGGTCGGCGATCCGGTTGACGATGTCGCCGGCCAGCAGCGGCGTGACGACGCCGATGACCGACGACCCGACCACCAGCAGCAGGAAGAGGGTCAGCTCGCGCCGGTAGGGCCGGGCGATGCCGATGATGCGCCGGACGGTCCCCTTCGGCAGCTGCCGGGCGGTGACCGAGGGGTCGCGCTTGAACGACCGCATGGCGGCCATCGACGTCATGGGGCTGCTCATGTCCACCGCACCTCCCGACGCCCGCCGGTCGCGCCCCGGCGGCTCCTGCAACCGGGACGCGACCGCGCTTGTTCCTGGGAGTCCGTCAGCGACCGCCGGCCAGATCGTGCAGCCGCTGTACCTGGGCGGCGCGCTCGGCGGCGTCCTGGCTGGCGAAGTCGTTGCGGACGGCGGACCGCACCAGCGCGGCCGTCGCCCGGCTGGCCCCGACGGGCGGGGCCACCAGGGCCGCGGTCAGGTCGGCGACCGCTGCGTCCAGCTCCACCCGCGGCACCACCACGGTCGCCAGGCCGATCGCCTGCGCCTCGGCGGCGCCCACGGCCCGGCCGGTCATGCACAGCTCCAGCGCGCGCGAGTAGCCGACGAGCTCCACCAGCGTGCTGGTACCGGTCAGGTCCGGGACGAGGCCGAGGGTCACCTCGGGCAACCGGAGCTGCGCGTCGTCGGTGAACACCCGCAGGTCGCAGGCGAGCGCGAGCTGGGCGCCGGCGCCGATGGCGTGGCCCTGCACCGCGGCGACCGAGACGATCCCCGGCGAGCGGAGCCAGCGGAAGCCGGCCTGGTAGGACCGGATCCGCTCCTGCGCCTCCTCCACCGGCAACCGGACGAGCTCGCCGAGCCCCCCACCGGTGGTGGAGCCGGTGTCGAACATGCTGCGGTCCAGGCCCGCCGAGAAGGCCCGTCCCGAGCCGCGCACGACGACGACGCGGACGTCCTCGTCGAGCGCGGCCCCGACGTCGGCCAGCGCCGACCAGGTCTCCGGCGTCTGCGCGTTCAGCTGGTCCGGGCGGTCCAGCGTGACCGTGAGGACGGCGCCCTCACGGCTCGTCCGCACCCAGCCGGGCGTGGCGGCGGAACTGGTGGGGTCTGGTGCTGTGCCTACTGGTTCGTTCGCGGGCTCACTCACTCTTCTTACTATTCCGGTTGGCCCCACCGCGGCTGCGCAGCGAGGCCCCGGACTCCGACAGCAGGCGGTGCACGAACCCGTAGGACCGGTTCGTCGAGGTGGCCAGCGACCGGATGCTCTCGCCCTCGTCGTAGCGCTTGCGCAGCTCGTCGGCGAGCGTCGACCGGTCCCCGCCGGTGATCCGCTTGCCCTTGCCGAGGTCGGACGTGCTGGTGTCGGCCATGGCTCCCCTCCGTGTCGGCCACCGGTCTCCCGGCGCCGGCAGTGCCGGCTCGCGCGGCGGCCCGTGTGTTGGCTGTCGCCGTGGTGCCGCCGTCCCGTCGACCACGGCTCCCGCCACCCCATGATCACCCACACCCCAGGTGTCGGCCAGGTGAACCTGTGTCGTCCCGAGCGGGGCCCGGAGGGTTCCCGAGGGACGGTGCGGACGGGGGCACCCGGAGAGCGACGGCACCTGGTCGCGGTGCCAGCGGGAGCCGCCCCGCGAGGCGGCGCGAGGAGCGGGGGCCGGAGGTCCCCCGACGAGCGCCGGGGACTCGCTCGTCGCAGCGGGGGACGGCGCGTGGCCGCAGTGTCGGCCGGAGGCCGACGATCAGCTACGCGAGCTCGACCAGGTCGGCGAAGTCCTCGCTCCAGGTGTCCTCGGTGCCGTCGGGCAGCAGGATCACCTTGTCGGGGCTCAGCGCCCGCACCGCGCCCTCGTCGTGGGTGACCAGCACGATCGCCCCGGCGTACGTGCGCAGCGCGTCGAGCACCTGCTCGCGGCTGGCCGGGTCGAGGTTGTTGGTCGGCTCGTCGAGCAGCAGCACGTTCGCGCCGGAGACGACGAGCGTCGCCATCGCCAGCCGGGTCCGCTCACCGCCGGAGAGCGTGCCGGTGCGCTGGTCGACCGTCTCCCCCGAGAACAGGAAGGCGCCGAGGATGCGGCGCAGCTCGGTGTCCGTGCTGTCCGGTGCCGCGGAGCGCATGTTCTCCAGCAGCGTGCGGTCCATGTCCAGGGTCTCGTGCTCCTGCGCGTAGTAACCCACGCGCAGCCCGTGCCCGGCCTTGACCTCGCCGGTGTCGGGCACCTCGGTGCCGGCCAGCATCCGCAGCAGCGTGGTCTTGCCCGCGCCGTTGAGCCCCAGCACGACCACGCGGGCTCCGCGGTCCACCGCCAGGTCGACGTCGGTGAAGATCTCCAGCGAGCCGTAGCTCTTGGACAGCCCCTCGGCGGTGAGCGGCGTCTTCCCGCACGCGGCCGGCGTCGGGAAGCGCAGCTTCGCGACCTTGTCCTGCACCCGCACGTCGGCCAGGCCTGCGGCCAGCCGCTCGGCGCGCTTGTCCATGCTCTTGGCGGCCTTGGCCTTCGTCGCCTTGGCGCGCATCTTGTCGGCCTGCGCGTTGAGGGTGTCGATCTTCCGCTCGGTGTTGGCCCGCTCCTGCTTGCGCCGGCGCTCGTCGGTCTCCCGCTGGGCAAGGTAGGGCTTCCAGCCGAGGTTGTAGACGTCGACGGTCGCCCGGTTGGCGTCCAGGTGCCACACCTTGTTGACGACGGCGTCGAGCAGCTCGACGTCGTGGCTGATGACGATCAGTCCACCCCGGTGGCTGGAGAGGAACCCCTTGAGCCAGGTGATCGAGTCGCCGTCGAGGTGGTTGGTGGGCTCGTCGAGCAGCAGCGTCTCGGCGTCGGAGAAGAGGATCCGGGCCAGCTCCACGCGCCGGCGCTGGCCACCGGAGAGGGTGCGCAGCGGCTGGGCCAGCACCCGGTCGGGCAGGCCCAGGTTGGTGCAGATGCGCGCCGCGTCGCTCTCCGCGGCGTAGCCCCCCAGGGCGGCGAACTGGTCCTCGAGGCGCCCGTACCGGCGGACGGCCTTGTCCTGCTCGGCGTCGTCGGCCGGCTCGGCCATCGCGACCTGCGCCTTCACCATCTGGTTGCGCAGGACGTCGAGCCCGCGGCCGGAGAGCACCCGGTCGCTGGCGGTGATGTCGAGATCACCGCTGCGCGGGTCCTGCGGCAGGTAGCCGATCTCACCGCTGACCTCGACCTTCCCGGCGTGCGGGAGCCGCTCACCGGCCAGGGTGGTCAGGGTGGTGGTCTTGCCCGCTCCGTTGCGCCCGACCAGGCCGATGCGGTCACCGGGCTGCACGCGCAGGTTGGCCTCGCTGATGAGGATGCGGGCGCCGGCGCGCAGCTCCAGGCCGGTCGTCGTGATCACTGCTCCCAGTGTAGGACCCCCGCGCAGCGGCCGGGCCTCGTCACGGCCCACCCCCGTCGGCTGCGGTGGTCGGGACCGGGACTTGCGCCTAGGTTCGGCAAAAGGGCTGCTGCACCCGCCCGCACCCGCACCCCGATCCGAGACAGGGCAGACGACAGCCCCTTCCGCAGGGACCGCCATGACCGCTACTCCCCCACGCCGCCCGCGCGCCCTGCCGGCGGTCCTGCTGGCGACGCTGCTCGCGCTGGCGGCCTGCACCGGTGACGGGGAGGAACCGCCGGCCGGCGCCGCCCCGGGAACGGGGGGCGGCTCCGGGGCGGTGACCAGCCTCACCGACGCCACCGGGGTCGTCGAGGTCCTCGAGGCCAGCGTGGTCACGATCCTCTCCGGTCCCGGCCTGGGGAGCGGCGTGGTCTACAGCGACGAGGGGCTGATCGTCACCAACGCCCACGTCGTCGCCGACCAGCAGGAGGTGGAGATCGCCTTCGCCGACGGCCGGCGCGGCCGGGCCGCCGTCCTGGCCGCCGACCCGGTCTCCGATCTCGCGCTGCTCCGCGCCGACCGCGACGACCTGCCCGCCGCCACGTTCCAGGAGGAGCTGCCCGCGCCCGGGGAACCGGCCGTGGCGATCGGCAGCCCGCTGGGCTTCGAGAACACGATCACCACCGGGGTGATCTCCGGGCTCCACCGCGACATCCCCGCCGGGACCAGCGGCGCGCAGCTGCCGCTGGTCGACCTGATCCAGACCGACGCGGCGATCAGCCCGGGGAGCAGCGGCGGGGCCCTGGCCAACGCCGACGGCGAGGTCGTCGGGATCAACGAGGCCTACCTGCCGCCCTCGACCGGTGCGGTGGCGCTCGGGTTCGCCATCCCTGCCGCGACCGTCGTGGACGTGGTGGAGCAGCTGCTCGAGGACGGGACCGTGAGCCACGCCTTCGCCGGCCTGGTCCCGGTCACGCTCACCGAGCGGATCGCCGAGCAGCTCGGGACCCCGCGGACCAGCGGCGTGGTCGTCGCCGAGGTCGCCCCCGACGGGCCGGCGGCCGCGGCCCGGCTGAGCCCCGGGGACGTCCTCACCGAGGCGGACGGCGAACCCCTGCGCGGCGCCGAGGAGTTCGTCTCCGTCGTCCGGGCCCACGACCCCGGTGACACCCTGGAGCTGTCCGTGGTGCGCGGCGACGGCTCGACCGAGACGGTGTCCCTGACCCTGGCGGAGCGGCAGCCCGCGGGTTGACGGGCTGCCCGGCACGGGCACAGCTCCACGGTGGGACGGCACCCGGGCGGAGGGAGGAGGCGGCCATGACGCGGCCGGTCGGCACGTCCCCGCTCGCCTACCGCGCCCGCCCCCCGCAGGTGCTGCTGGGCGTCGGGGCGGTCCTCCTGGTGACCGCCGGCGCCGCGGTGGCCTCGGCCTCCGGCGGCTGGGCGGTGCGCGGGCTGCTCCTGGCGCTCGCCGCGGCCGCCGCCGCCGGCTCGGTCCGCGCCGCCCGCGAGCGGCTGCGCAGCTCCGAGGAGAGCCTGGCGGCCACTGCCGCGGGATTGTCGCTGGCCGCCCTCGCACCGGCCGGCGGCGTCCTCGCGCCGTCCACCGCGGTCGGCGGGGGGCTGACCGCGGCGTTCCTGGCGCTGCGGTTCCTCGCCCCGTCCACGGCGGCCTGGCCGGTGGCGGCCTGGGCCACGCTGCAGCTGGCCGTGCTCGGGGCCCTCGGCGGCCTCGCCGACGGCCCGCGCACCGACGCCTGTCTCACCGTGGCGCTGGTGGGCCTGGGGACCACCGCCGCCGCCCGTCCCGCCGTGGCGCGGATCGCGCTGGTCACCACCGCCCCGTGGTGGCTGTTCGGCGTGGTCGCCGGAACCACCGAGGTCTGGCACGCCGCCGGGACGCGGCAGTGGCTCACCGCCGCGCTCGTCGTCGGGGCCGCGGGCGGCCTGCTCCTCGCCCGGCTCCGCGCTCCGCTGGAGCGCCTCCTCGGACCGCCCCGGGCGGTTCCCGTCGTCGCCGGTGCGGTGGCCGGAGCGGCGGTCGCGGGTGCGTTCTCCTCGTGGGGCGTCGTAGCCACCACGCTCACCGCCTACGGCGGGGTGGTCACCGCGAACCTCGCCGCATCCACGCTGCACGGCTGGCGGCGAGACCTGCTGCTGCCCGCGGCGGTGGCCGGTGGCGTCGTGACCGCGGTGCTGTGCGTGCTGCGCCTGGTGGCCGGGGAGGCGTGGGCGGCCCTGTCGGTCCTGCTGCTGCTGACCGCGCTGCCGACGGCGCTCGTCGCCGTCCGTCGCGGGGACGACCGCCCGGTCGCCCTGCCCACCACCGTCGGGTGCCTGGCTGGCTCGGTGCTGCTGGCCCTGCCGGCCGATGCGCTGACCGCGCCGGTGGCCGCCGTTCTGCTCACTGCCCTCTACGGGGTGGCGATGACGGTCGGCGCCGGGCTGGCGGCCGCTAGCCGCCGGCCCACGGTTCGGGTGGCCGCGGTGTGCGCGGGGGCGGCGGTGCTCGTGCCGCTGGCGGCCGGCGACCGGCCGGTCCTGGCCGCCCACCTGGCGGCCCAGGGGCTGTTCACCCTGTGGTGGGCCTGGCGGACCGGGCGGCGCCCGGAGCCGGTGCACCCCACTGCGGTGCCCGTGCCGGCCGGGACCGGGGGCACCTCGCCCACCGGGGACGATCCGCCGGCGCGCACGCCGGTGGCCTGGCGGGTCGGGGCCGGGCAGCTGGTCGCCGCGGTCTGGGTGGCCGCGGGTGCTGCGGACCTCTCCGCCGTGGAGTGGTACTCGCTGTCGGCGGCCGCCGGGTTGCTGCTGGCGGCGGGGCCGCGGCTGACCCACGGCCGCTCGTGGCCGGCATGGGGCCCCGGCCTCCTGGCCGCCGTGGTGCCCTCGACGGCGATCGCCGTGGTCGCGCCGGACGGGTCGCGCGCGGTCGGGGTGCTCGTCGCCGCGGCAGCACTCATGGTCCTCGGCGCCCGCAGCGGGGTGCGCACGCCGCTGACCGTGGGCGCCGGCGCCGCGCTCGCCGTCGCGGTCGGCCTCGCGGTGCCGGCGCTGCCCTGGCCCCTGGGGGTGGCCCTCGCCGTGGGCAGCTTCCTGCTCGCGGTGGGATCCCTGCGCGAACGGCATCCCGTGCCGTTCTTCGCCACCCGTCTCACCGACCTCAGGTGACGAACGGGCGACCCCTTCGCAGGGGCCCGCCCCGAGCGCGCGAGGGGTGGGGGGCGAAGGGGTCCTTCTAGACCCGGAAACCCAGGGCGCGCAGCTGCTCGCGGCCGTCGTCGGTGATCTTGTCCGGGCCCCACGGCGGCATCCAGACCCAGTTGATCCGGATGTCGTCGACCAGGCCGGGGCCGGGGCCACCGGTGAGCGCCTGGCGCGCCTGGTCCTCGATGACGTCGGTCAGCGGGCAGGCCGCGCTGGTCAGCGTCATGTCGATGATCGCGACGCTGGAGTCACCGTTGCTGTCGTCGACGTCGAGCCCGTAGACGAGGCCGAGGTCGACGACGTTGACGCCGAGCTCGGGGTCGACGACGTCACGCATCGCCTCCTCGAGGTCCTCGAGCAGCGCCGACTTGTAGGCCGGCAGGTCGCCGGGCGCTCCGTCGGTCGCGGGTGTGGCGTTCTCGGTGGTCTCGCTCATGCCTGGCCTCCAGCCGGGGTCGTGGTCGCGGACATCGCCCGCGCCGAGGCGTCCTTCAGGGCCATCCAGCTCATCAGCGCGCACTTGATCCGCGCCGGGTACTTGGAGACGCCGGCGAACGCGACGGCGTCCTCCAGCTCGTCCTCGAGCTTCTCGGCGACGGCCGGGTCGCCCTTGGCCTGCATCAGGGTCATGAAGTGCTCGCCGGTCTCCAGCGCCTCGGTCACGCGCTTGCCGACGACCAGGTCGTGCATGGCCGAGACCGATGCCTGGCTGATCGAGCAGCCCATGCCCTCGTAGGACACGTCGGCGACCGTGTCGCCGTCGAGCCGCACGCGCAGGGTCACCTCGTCACCGCAGGTCGGGTTGACGTGGTGTACCTCGGCGTCGAACGGGTCACGCAGACCGCGTCCGTGCGGGTTCTTGTAGTGGTCCAGGATGATCTCCTGGTACATCGACTCCAGCTGCATCAGCTCGCTGCTCCCTCACTGTCTCCAGAGGGTGCAACACCGAAGAAGCGCTGTGCTTCCCGGATGCCGTCGGCGAGTGCGTCGATGTCGTCGTAGCCGGTGTGCACGTAGAACGTCGCGCGGGTGGTGGCCGGCACGCCGTAGCGCCGCACCACCGGCCAGGCGCAGTGGTGCCCCACCCGAACGGCGATGCCGAGGTCGTCGAGCACCTGGCCGACGTCGTGCGGGTGGATGCCCTCGACGGTGAAGGAGATCGCTCCCCCGCGGGCGACGGTGTCCGGCGGGCCGATCACGGTGACGCCGGGGACCTCGGCCAGCCTGGCCAGCGCGTAGCCGGTGAGCGCCTTCTCGTGCTCCTCGACCTTGTCCATGCCCAGGTGCTGCAGGTAGTCGACGGCCGCGCCGAGCCCGACCACCTGCGCGGTCATGGGCACGCCGGCCTCGAAGCGCTGCGGCGGCGGCATGAAGGTGCTGCCCTCCATCCGCACGACCTCGATCATCGAGCCGCCGGTGAGGAACGGCGGCAGCTTGTCGAGCACCTCGTAGCGGCCCCAGAGGACGCCGACGCCGGTGGGCCCGAGCATCTTGTGACCGGAGAACACGAGGAAGTCCGCGCCCAGCGTCTGCACGTCGACCGGCTGGTGCGGCACCGACTGGGCCCCGTCGACCAGCACCAGGGCGCCGACCTCGTGGGCCCGGGCGACGATCCCCTCGAGCGGGTTGATCGTGCCGAGGATGTTCGACTGCTGGGTGACGGCGACCAGCTTGGTGCGCTCGTTGACCACCGTGCCGAGGTCCGAGAGGTCCAGCCGGCCGTCGTCGGTGAGGCCCAGCCAGCGCAGGGTCGCCCCGGTGCGCTCGCACAGCTGCTGCCACGGGATCAGGTCGGCGTGGTGCTCCATCTCGGTGACCACGATCTCGTCGCCCTGGCCCACCGCGTAGGTGCGGAACTCCGGCTCCTTCGCCGTCGCGGCGTTGGAGAGCGCGTAGGCCACCAGGTTGATCGCCTCGGTGGTGTTCCGCGTGAAGACGATCTCGTTCTCGGGGGCCCCGATGAAGGCGCCGATCTTCGCCCGGGCCTCCTCGTACGCCGCGGTCGCCTCCTCGGCGAGCTGGTGGGCCCCCCGGTGCGGCGCGGCGTTGACGTTCTCGTAGAACCAGCGCTCGGCGTCGAGCACCTGGCGCGGCTTCTGCGAGGTCGCCCCGGAGTCGAGGTAGACCAGCCGCTTCCCGTCCCGGACGGTGCGCGTCAGGATCGGGAAGTCCGCCCGGATCGCCTCGACGTCCAGCGGAAGAGGCGCCTGCTGCGCCCCTCCGGGACGCGAGACGAGCTGGGTCATGCGGATGCGACCTCCGGGGTGCCCTTGACGTAGGACGCGTAGCCCTCGTCCTCGAGCTTGGCGGCGAGCTCCGGGCCACCCTCGTCGACGACCTTGCCGGCGACGAAGACGTGCACGAAGTCGGGCTTGATGTACTTCAGGATGCGCGTGTAGTGCGTGATGAGCAGGACGCCGACGTCGCTGTCCTCGCGGCTGCGGTTGACGCCCTCGGAGACGACGCGCAGCGCGTCGACGTCGAGCCCGGAGTCGGTCTCGTCGAGGATCGCGATGGCGGGCTTGAGCAGCCGCATCTGCAGGATCTCGTGGCGCTTCTTCTCACCGCCGGAGAAGCCCTCGTTGACGTTGCGCTCGGCGAACGCCGGGTCCATCTCCAGGCCGGACATCTCGGTCTTGACGTCCTTGACCCAGGTGCGCAGCTTCGGCGCCTCGCCCTTGATGGCGGTGGCGGCGGTGCGCAGGAAGTTCGACACCGAGACGCCGGGGACCTCGACCGGGTACTGCATGGCGAGGAACAGGCCGGCGCGGGCGCGCTCGTCCACGCTCATCTCGAGGACGTCCTCGCCGTCGAGGGTGACGGTGCCCCCGGTGATCGTGTACTTGGGGTGGCCGGCGATCGAGTAGGCCAGGGTCGACTTGCCCGACCCGTTGGGGCCCATGATGGCGTGGGTCTCGCCCGAGCGGACGGTCAGGTCGACGCCGCGGAGGATCTCCTTGGCGTCGTCACCCTCGCCCACGCTGACGTGCAGGTCGCGGATCTCCAGAACGGACACTTCTCTTCTCGCTCCTTCATTCACCGGCCGCGAGCGGGAGGCGGCCGTCGGCTTCGGTGTCGACGAGCACGTCCTCCCCCTCCACGCGGACGGGGTAGACGTCGACCGGCTCGGTGGCCGGCAGGTTGGTGGGTTCACCGGTGCGCAGGTCGAAGCACGACCCGTGCAGGAAGCACTCGATGGTGGGGGCGCCGTCGAAGGTCTCGACGTCCCCGTCGGTCAGGGGGACGTCGGCGTGCGAGCACCGGTCCTCCAGGGCGTAGAGCTGCCCCTCGAACCGGACGACGGCGACGTCGACGTCCGCGAGCTCGACCCGCAGGGAGCCGTTCTCGGGGACGTCGGCCAGCGCGCAGACCCGTTCGAACGCCATGGTCAGGCCACCTCGACCGGCTGCTCGTCGAGGCCGGGCAGGGCGCCGAGGCGCTCGTCGATCGACGCCATCAGCCGGTCCTGCAGGGCGTCGACGCCGATGCGCTGGACGACGTCGGCGAAGAAGCCGCGCACGACCAGGCGGCGGGCCGTCTCGGCCTCGATGCCGCGCGAGCACAGGTAGAACAGCTGCTCGTCGTCGAAGCGGCCGGTGGCGCTGGCATGGCCGGCGCCGACGATCTCGCCGGTCTCGATCTCCAGGTTCGGCACCGAGTCGGCGCGGGCGCCGTCGGTGAGCACGAGGTTCCGGTTGAGCTCGTAGGTCTCCGTGCCGGTGGCCGCGGGGCGGATGCGGACGTCGCCGATCCAGACCGTACGGGCGCCCTCGCCCTGCAGTGCGCCCTTGTAGAGCACGTTGCTGGTGCAGTTCGGGACGGCGTGATCGACCCAGAGGCGGTGCTCCTGGTGCTGGGTCTCGTCGGAGAAGTAGACGCCGAACAGCTCCGCGCTACCGCCGGGGCCGGCGTACTGCACGTTGCTGACCAGGCGGACGAGGTCACCGCCCAGGGTGACCACGACCTGCGTGAAGGTGGCGTCGCGACCGACGACGGCGTCGTACTGGGCGCCGTGCACCGCGCCGGGCGCCCAGTCCTGCACGGAGACGAGCCGCACCTGCGCGCTGTCACCGACGAGGACGGAGACGCCGCCCGCGTACTTCGCGAGGCCGCTGTGGTCGAGCACGATCGTCGCCGTGGCGAAGGCGCCCACCTCGATCACGAGGTGACCCCACACGACGTCCTCGGAGCCGGTGCCGGCGAGCCCCAGCGTGACCGGCCGGTCCAGCTGCGCCTCCTTGGCCACCCGCACGACGGCGGCGCCGCCACTGCGCTGCCGGGCGAGCGCGGCGAGCCGGTCCACCGGCTCGGGCAGGCCCTTGAGCAGCGGGTCGTCGGCCTCGACGCTGGTCAGCTCCACGCCCTCGGGCAGGTCGGTGGTCCAGGTCAGGTGCGCGTCGGACGGGGCGCCGTCCAGCAGCGGGCGGATCCGCTTCATGGGGGTGAAGCGCCAGGTCTCCTCGCGGCCCGTGGGCACGCCGAAGGCGTCCGGGTCGGTGGAGGTGAACCGCTCGGCCGGTGAGCCGGTCGGGGCGGGCCCACCGTGCGAGTGCGCGCCCGGGCCCGCCTCCCCCGCGCTGCCGGTGTCGGCGGCCGGGGTGGTGGGCGGCCCGGCCTGGGCCCCCACGCCCGGAGCGAACAGCTCCGAGGCGAGGGTGCTCGGCTGGGTGGTGAGGTCGGTCGTGCCGGTGTTGGAGTCGGTCATCAGCCGACAGCACCTTCCATCTGCAGTTCGATGAGCCGGTTGAGCTCGAGGGCGTACTCCATGGGCAGTTCGCGGGCGATCGGCTCGACGAAGCCGCGCACCACCATCGCCATGGCCTCGTCCTCGGAGAGGCCGCGGCTCATCAGGTAGAAGAGCTGGTCCTCGCTGACCCGGGAGACGGTCGCCTCGTGCCCCATGGAGACGTCGTCCTCGCGGACATCGACGTAGGGGTAGGTGTCCGACCGGCTGATCGTGTCGACCAGCAGTGCGTCGCACTTGACCGTCGACTTGGAGCCGTAGGCGCCCTCGTCGACCTGGACCAGGCCGCGGTAGGAGGTGCGGCCACCGCCACGGGCCACCGACTTCGACACGATGGTCGAGGAGGTGTGCGGCGCGGCGTGCACCATCTTGGCGCCCGCGTCCTGGTGCTGGCCCTCGCCGGCGAAGGCGATCGAGAGCACCTCGCCCTTGGCGTGCTCGCCGGTCATCCAGACGGCCGGGTACTTCATGGTCACCTTGGAGCCGAGGTTGCCGTCGACCCATTCCATGGTCGCGCCCTCGTGGGCCACGGCCCGCTTGGTGACCAGGTTGTAGACGTTGTTCGACCAGTTCTGGATGGTCGTGTACCGGCAGCGCGCGTTCTTCTTGACGATGATCTCGACCACCGCGGAGTGCAGCGAGTCCGACTTGTAGATCGGTGCGGTGCAGCCCTCGACGTAGTGCACGTAGGCGCCCTCGTCGACGATGATCAGCGTCCGCTCGAACTGGCCCATGTTCTCGGTGTTGATCCGGAAGTAGGCCTGCAGCGGGATCTCGACGTGCACGCCCTTCGGCACGTAGATGAACGAGCCGCCGGACCAGACCGCGGTGTTCAGCGCGGCGAACTTGTTGTCGCCGGAGGGGATCACCGAGCCGAAGTACTCCTGGAAGATCTCCGGGTGCTCCTTGAGCGCCGAGTCGGTGTCCAGGAAGAGCACGCCCTGGTCCTCCAGCTCCTTCTGGATCTGGTGGTAGACGACCTCGGACTCGTACTGCGCGGCGACGCCGGACACGAGGCGCTGCTTCTCCGCCTCGGGGATGCCGAGCTTGTCGTAGGTGTTCTTGATGTCGTCGGGCAGGTCCTCCCACGAGGCCGCCTGGGCCTCGGTGGAGCGCACGAAGTACTTGATGTTCTGGAAGTCGATCCCGGAGAGGTCCGACCCCCAGTCCGGCATCGGCTTGCGGCCGAAGAGCTTGAGGGCCTTGAGGCGGCGCTCGAGCATCCACTCGGGCTCGCTCTTGCGGGCGGAGATGTCGCGGACGACGTCCTCGTCGATGCCCCGGCGCGCGGACGCACCGGCGACGTCGGCGTCGGCCCAGCCGTACTCGTAGCGGCCGAGCTGCTCGATCTGCTCGTCCTGCGTCAGCTGCGTGGCCGTCGCCGGCTGCTGGGTGCTGGTCATGCGGGCGTCCTCTCCCGGTCGTTCGTGGGGGTGAAGCTGGTGGACGGTGCGGTGCGCGCGCGACGCGCGGCTGCACGCTCACCTGGTACAGGGCGTTCGGGGGCCGTTCTGTTCCCCGGACGCTGGGACCCCGGCCGTATCGGCCCGGGGATGTGGGTGGTGCAGACCCCGTCGCCGTGGGCGATCGTGGCCAGCCGCTGGACGTGCGTGCCGACCAGCCGGCCGATCACCGCCGTCTCGGCCTCGCAGAGCTGCGGGAACTCCGCCGCGACGTGCGCCACCGGGCAGTGGTGCTGGCAGAGCTGCCCACCTCCGGACAGCGCCGAGGCGGTGGCAGCGTAGCCCTCGGCCGTCAGGGCGGCGGCGAGCGCCTGGGCCCGGTCCACCGGCTCACCGGGGCGGGCGCTGACCGCCTGCTCGACCGCGCTCCAGGCGCGTGCCTCCAGCCCGGCGAGCTGCTGCTCGGCGACCGCACGGACGGCGTCGGGACCACCCACATCCGCCACGTACCGCAGCGCGGTCAGCGCCAGGTCGTCGTAGGCGTGCGGGAAGGCCGAGCGGCCGGCGTCGGTGAGGTGGAAGCGGCGGGCCGGCCGCCCCCGGCCGCGGTGGGCGTCGCGCACCTGGCGCTCCTCGATCCGGCCGGTGGCGACCAGGGCGTCGAGGTGCCGGCGCACGGCCGCCGGTGAGACGCCGAGCCGGCCGGCGAGCTCGGTCGCCGTCTGCGGCCCGTGCTCGAGCAGCAGCCCGCTCACGCGGTCACGGGTGCGCCCGTCGTCGGCGGTCGCCGACGGTCGGGGGTGCGCCGCGATGGATTCCACAACACGAGTGTGTCCTATTTCAGGAGGCCTGCAAGCAAGGTCCACCTAAGAAGCGGCCCCTCCGGGACGGTTCGTGAGCAGCCTCACGCCCCCCCGGCCCGCCCGCAGAGGCGCGACTCGGGGCGGGCGAGCGGCGGGGGCGGTGGCCGCGCTGCAGGGCGCCGCGGCGAGCTCGCGAGGCGCGGGGGGCAGCGGGGTCCTTCAACTAGCATCGGGGCGTGCCGGTCCTGCCCGCCTCCTTCTCGCCCACGACCATCTCGCGGGTCGCCTTCGCGAACGTCGTGGCCAACGGCGGGATCGTCCTCACGGGCGGCGTCGTCCGCCTCACCGGATCGGGGCTCGGCTGCCCGACCTGGCCGCGCTGCACCGACGACAGCTTCGTCACCACGCCCGAGATGGGCATCCACGGGGTGGTCGAGTTCGGCAACCGCCTGCTCACCTTCGTCCTGTCGGTGCTGGCCGTGGCCCTCGTCGTCGTGGTGTTCCGGTCGGCCCGCCGCGACCTGCGCGCCCTGGCCGTGGCCGCGTTCCTGGGCATCCCGGCGCAGGGCGTCGTCGGCGGCATCACCGTGCTGACCGGGCTGAACCCGTGGACGGTCGCCGGGCACTTCCTCGTCTCCATGGGGCTGGTCGCGCTCACCACGGTGCTCTGGCTGCGGTCCCGCGAGCCGGGGGTCGGGCAGCCGCTGGTCGGGCGCCCGTTCCGGCTGCTCGTCGGCGCCGTCGCCGCGGCCACCGCGCTGGTCCTGGTCATGGGCACGGTGGTCACCGGCAGCGGTCCGCACAGCGGCGACGCCGAGGCCGGTCGCACCGGGCTCGACGCAGAGCTGGTCAGCCACCTGCACGCCGACGCCGTCTTCCTGCTCATCGGGCTCACCGTCGCGTTGCTCGTCGCGCTGCACACGACCGACTCCCCCGGCCGGGTCCGGCGCGCCGCCCGTGACCTGCTGGTGGTCCAGCTCGCGCAGGGCGTGATCGGCTACGTCCAGTACTTCACCGACCTGCCGATCGTGCTGGTGCTGCTGCACATGCTGGGCGCGGTGCTGATCACCGCCTACACGGCCCGGCTGGTGTGGTCCGTGCGCGGCCCGGCCTCGGAGGCCCCGCTGACGGCCCCCCTCGAGCCGGCGGTCGCCACCCGCTGAACCGGCTGAGTGCGCCGATGAGCAGTTCTCGCGCCCGAGGCTGCTCGTCCGCGCACACCGCCGCGGTCAGTCGTGCCACACCAGAAGCACGGCGAGCGAGCCGTCGGCGGACTCCCAGCGGCGTCCGGTGACGGTCTCGGCGGCGCTCCGCGCATCGGCCCACGCCGGCCACGCGTCCTCCTCGTCGTGCCACACGAGCCTGCCGCCCGCGAGGTAGGTGACCACGGGCCACCCCGCCTGGATCAGGCCCTCGATCTCGACCGTCTCGATGCGGCCGCCACGGGCCGAGTACGTGCGGCCGTCCGCCCCCACGAACTGGCCCATCCGCACGTTCGCGAGGTCCCGGCGCACGATCCGCACGGTAGTGCTCGGCGGCAGCCGGCTGCGCCGCCCTCCAGGGGCCCCGTCCGGAGGCTCGTCCCGAGCCTGCGAGGGGTGAGGAGGACGGGGTCCTTCCTCAGACGAAGACGTCGACGATGATCGCGACCGACAGCAGCGCCATGTAGGAGATCGAGATGTGGAACAGCTGCATCGGTCGGGTCTCCACCCCTCGCTGGATGCGGGAGAGCAGCCGGTGCGCCTCGACCACGAACCAGGCGCCGAGGGCGGCGGCGGTCAGCGTGTAGATCCAGCCGATGCCGTACTCGGCACCGAGCGGGGCGAGCAGCAGCGAGACCGCCACGGTCAGCCAGGTCCAGACGACGGTCTGCCGGCCGACGGAGAGCTCCGAGGCGACGACGGGGAGCATCGGGACGTCGGCCCGCGCGTAGTCCTCGCGGAACCGCATGGCCAGCGCCCAGAAGTGCGGCAGCTGCCAGCAGAAGACGACGCCGAAGAAGATCCAGGCCGGCCAGTCCAGGGAACCGGTGACGGCGGCCCAGCCGATGAGCACCGGCGCGGCCCCGGGCACCCCGCCGAACAGCGTGCTGTGCCGCGTGCGCCGCTTGAGCACCGCGGTGTAGATGACCGCGTAGTAGAAGATCGCCCCCGCGGCGAGGGCCGCGGCCAGCGGGGTGGTGGTGAGGGCCAGCAGGACGATCGCCAGCACCGACAGGACGACGCCGAAGACGAAGGCGTTGCGCGGGCTCACCTCGCCGGTCACCAGGGCCCGGCGCTCGGTCCGGCGCATCAGCCGGTCGATGTCGCGGTCGTACCAGCAGTTGAAGACGTTGGCCGCACCGGCGGCGAGCGTGCCGCCGACCATCGTCGCGGCCAGCAGGCCCCACGACGGCCACCCACCCGCCGCCAGGATCATCGCCGGCAGCGTCGTGATCAGCAGCAGCTCGATGATGCGGGGCTTGGTCAACCCCACGTACGCGCCCAGCCGGGCGCGCAGGCGGGTGGAGCGGCGGGCAGCGGAGGCGGGAGGGCGCTCGGACAGCGCCGTCACCGGGTGCCCTCGTGCGCGGTCGCGCGCGGGCAGCAGGGCACCACGGGATCCCTTCGAACCTGGAGGCGTAACTCCCCCACTGTAGCCCCGGCCGGTTCACGGGCCGCCGCGCGGCACGACCTCGGATGACTAGGGTTGATCACGTTGCTGCCGCCGGTGCAGCGGGTAGGGGCGACGCGACGACGTCGTCACGCCCCCTGACCCACCGGCCCGGGGGGACGCCCCTGGGCGACCCACCGGCGGCCGGCCGCTCGCCCGGGCACGACGTCAGGCCTACCTCGAGGGAGAACCGACCAGATGGACACGCGCAGCACCGGACCGGAAGCCCCCGCCGAGGCCGCGACCGACGCGCCCACCGGCAGCCCGTCGCAGCCGCAGCCGACCCTCCCCCAGGACTTCGGGGATCTCGACCGCCGCGCCATCGACACCGCGCGCGTGCTGGCGATCGACGCCGTCCAGAAGGTCGGTAACGGCCACCCGGGCACCGCCATGAGCATGGCCCCGACGGCCTACCTGCTCTTCCACAAGTGGCTGCGGCACGACCCCACCGACCCGAACTGGGTCGCCCGCGACCGGTTCGTCCTCTCCATGGGGCACTCCAGCCTGACGCTGTACGTGCAGCTGTTCCTCTCCGGCTACGGCCTGGAGGTCGACGACCTCAAGGCGCTGCGCACCTGGGGCTCGAAGACCCCGGGCCACCCCGAGGTCAACCACACCCCGGGCGTCGAGACCACGACCGGCCCGCTGGGCCAGGGTGTCGGCAACGCGGTCGGCATGGCGATGGCCGCCCGCCGGGAGCGCGGGATGCTCGACCCGGACGCCCCCGAGGGCGAGAGCCTCTTCGACCACTCCATCTGGTGCTTCGCCTCCGACGGCGACATGGAGGAGGGCGTCAGCGGCGAGGCGTCGTCGCTGGCCGGCACGCAGCGGCTGGGCAACCTGACCCTCGTCTACGACGACAACAAGATCTCCATCGAGGACGACACGACCGTCGCCTTCACCGAGGACGTCGGCAAGCGCTACGAGGCCTACGGCTGGCACGTGCAGCACGTCGACGACGGTGAGGACCTCGCCGCCGTCGACGCGGCCTTCGCCGCGGCCAAGGCCGAGACCGGTCGCCCCTCCCTCATCGTGCTGCGGACGGTCATCGCCTGGCCGGCCCCCACCAAGCAGAACACCGGCGCCTCGCACGGCTCGGCGCTCGGCGACGACGAGGTGCGCGCGACCAAGGAGATCCTCGGCTTCGACCCCGAGCGGACCTTCCAGGTCGACGACGACGTCCTCGCCCACGCCCGGTCCGTCGTGGAGAAGGGCCGCGCGGCCCGCGCCGAGTGGGACGAGCGGTTCACCGCGTGGGAGAAGGCCAACCCCGAGGGCGCCGCCCTGCTGGCCCGGATGCGCGAGCGCCGGCTGCCCGAGGGCTGGGCCGAGGACCTGCCCGCCTTCCCCGCCGACGAGAAGGGCGTGGCCACCCGCAAGGCGTCGGGGAAGGTGCTGGCCGCGCTCTACCCACGGCTGCCCGAGCTCTGGGGCGGCTCCGCCGACCTCGCCGAGAGCAACAACACCGCGGTGGAGGGCGAGCCGTCGTTCCTGCCCGCCGACCGGCAGACCAAGATGTGGTCCGGCGGTCCCTTCGGCCGCACGATCCACTTCGGCGTCCGCGAGCACGCCATGGGCGCGATCATGAACGGCATCGCCCTGCACGGCGGCACCCGCGTGTACGGCGGCACGTTCCTCACCTTCTCCGACTACATGCGCGGCGCGGTCCGGCTGGCCGCGCTCATGCAACTGCCGGTCACCTACGTCTGGACCCACGACTCGATCGGCCTCGGCGAGGACGGCCCCACCCACCAGCCGATCGAGCACTTCGCCGCGCTGCGCGCCATCCCCGGCCTCGACGTCGTCCGCCCCGCGGACGCCAACGAGGTCACCGCCGCCTGGCGGACGATCCTGGAGAACAACGACCGGCCGGCCGGGCTGCTGCTGTCCCGGCAGAACCTGCCGGTGTTCGACCGCGAGCGGTTCGGCTCGGCCGACGGCGTCGCCCGCGGCGCCTACGTGCTGGCCGAGGCCTCGACCGGCAGCCCCGACGTGATCCTGCTCGGCACCGGGTCCGAGGTGCAGATCGCCATGGCCGCCCGCGACCGCCTGGAGGCCGACGGCGTCCCGACCCGGGTCGTCTCCGTGCCGTGCGTCGAGTGGTTCGCCGACCAGGACCAGGCCTACAAGGACGAGGTGCTCCCCCCGACGGTCCGCGCCCGGGTGAGCGTCGAGGCGGGCGTGCCGATGGGCTGGCGCGAGTTCGTCGGCGACGCCGGCCGGATCGTCGGGCTCACCCACTACGGCGCCAGCGCCGCGTACACCGTCCTGTACGAGCAGTTCGGCCTGACCGACGAGGCCGTGGTCGCCGCCGCCCGCGAGAGCCTCGAGGCCGCCCGCTCCGGCGCCACCGTCCCGGCCGGTCCGGTCGCCGCCACGGGCGGGCTCCCCCAGGCCACCGGCGACCGCTGAGAAAGGACCTCGCTGCCCCCCACCACCCACAGGCTCGCGGCGGGTCCCTGCAGCGAGGCCGCTCCAGTCCCTTCCTGAAAGGCACCTGACATGGCACAGAACCAGAACCTGGCCGAGCTGTCGTCCGCGGGGGTCGCCGTCTGGCTCGACGACCTCTCGCGTGACCGCATCCGCAGCGGCAACCTGCAGTCGCTGGTCGACGAGCACAGCGTCGTGGGCGTCACCACGAACCCGACCATCTTCGCGGCGGCGATCAGCGGGTCGGACTCCTACGACGACCAGCTGCACGCGCTCGCCGTCCGCGAGGTCAGCGTCGAGGAGGCGCTGCGGACGATCACCGCCGCCGACGTCCGGGACGCCTGCGACCTGCTCCGCCCGATCGCCGACCGGCAGCCGGGCGACGGCCGGGTCTCCCTCGAGGTGGCCCCCGGCCTGGCGCACGACACCGACGCCACCGCCGCCGAGGCCGCCCACCTGTGGTGGCTGGTCGACCGGCCCAACCTCTACATCAAGATCCCGGCGACCGAGGCCGGCCTGCCCGCGATCACCGAGACGATCGCCAACGGCATCAGCGTCAACGTCACGCTCATCTTCAGCCTGGAGCGCTACCGCGCCGTGATGGACGCCTACCTCGCGGGCCTGGAGAAGCGGGTGGCCGAGGGCGGATCGCTCGAGGGCATCGCGTCGGTGGCGTCGTTCTTCGTGTCCCGGGTGGACAGCGAGATCGACAAGCGCCTCGACGCGGCCGGCGCCGACGCCTCGCTCAAGGGCAAGGCCGGCATCGCCAACGCGCAGCTGGCCTACCAGGCCTACGAGGAGGTGTTCTCCTCCGACCGCTGGCGGGCCCTCGAGGCGCAGGGCGCGGCTCGGCAGCGGCCGCTGTGGGCCTCGACCGGAGTCAAGAACCCCGACTACTCCGACACGATGTACATCAGCGAGCTCATCGCGCCGGGCACGGTCAACACCATGCCGGAGAAGACGATGATGGCCTACGCGGACCACGGCGCCCCCGGGACGCCCGTGCAGAAGGCCTACGACGACGCGGCGGGGGTCATGCAGGCGGTGCGCGACGCCGGCGTGGACCTCGACGACGTCTTCCGCGTGCTCGAGGACGAGGGCGTGCAGAAGTTCGTCGACTCCTGGGACGAGCTCACCGACTCGGTACGAAGCGAGCTCGAGGACAAGAAGTGACCCTGGCGGTCAGCTGCACGGGGTTGGAGATCCCCGGCGCTCTCCGCCGGCAACTGGACGAGGACGACGTCGCCGCCCGGCTGGTCCGCAAGGACCCGACGCTGTGGGGCCCCGACGCGGAGAGCGAGGCCGCGGTCCGGCTCGGCTGGATCGACCTGCCGGCCACCTCCCGGTCGCTGCTCACCGCGCTGGCCGAGCTGCGCACCCAGCTGGTCGCCGAGGGGCTGGACCGCATCGTGCTCTGCGGCATGGGTGGCTCGTCGCTGGCCCCGGAGGTGATCTGCCGGACGGCGGGCGTGCCGCTGGTCGTCCTGGACTCCACCGATCCCGGTCAGGTGGCCGCCGCCATGACCGAACTGGAGCGCACCGTCGTGGTGGTCAGCTCCAAGTCCGGCGGAACGCTGGAGACCGACAGCCAGCGGCGGGCGTTCGCAGCCGCGTTCGCCCGTGCCGGCCTGGACGAGAGCCAGATCGGCGCGCGGTTTGTCGTCGTCACCGATCCCGGGTCCCCCCTGGCGGAGGCGGCCGCCGCCATGGGGGCCCGCGCGGTATTCCTCGCCGACCCCACCGTCGGTGGCCGGTACAGCGCGCTCTCCGCCTTCGGACTGGTGCCCGCCGCCCTCGCCGGTGCCGACGTCGCCGCGCTGATCGACGACGCGGCGCAGCTGGCCCAGCAGCTCGCCGCCCCGCGCAACCCGGCCATGGAACTGGGGATCGTGCTGGCCGCGGCGTTCGGCGCCGGGCGCGACAAGCTGGCCCTCGCCGACGCCGGCGTCCCCCCGATCGAGGGCTTCGGCGACTGGGCCGAGCAGCTCATCGCCGAGTCGACGGGCAAGGAGGGCCGCGGGATCCTCCCCGTCGTCCTCGAGCGGCCGGAGGCGTCCGCCAGCTCGGCCCCCGACGTCCTGCTGGGCCTGGTGGGAGCCGACGCCCCCGGCCCGGGGCCGGCGCTCGGCGTCACCGGGCCGCTCGGCGCGCAATTCCTCGGCTGGGAGTACGCGACCGCGGTCGCCGGCCGGGTGCTGGGGATCAACCCCTTCGACCAGCCGAACGTGACCGAGAGCAAGGAGAACACCTCCGTGCTCCTCGCCGCCGGGCTGCCCGACGAGCAGCCGGCGGCGACGATCGGCGCGGTGGAGATCCGCGGGACCGCCTCGGTCCTCGACGGGGTCGACCTCTCCTCGCTCGACGGTCTCTCGCTGACCCTCGACGCGCTGCTGGCCGCCGTCCAGCCCCGCGGGTACCTCGCCGTCATGGCGTACCTCGACCGGCACCGGGACGCGCGCGCCGCCGAGGTGCGCAGGTCGCTGGCGAGCCGGACCGAGCAGGTGGTGACCTTCGGGTGGGGCCCCCGCTTCCTGCACTCGACCGGCCAGTACCACAAGGGCGGTCCTCCGGTCGGCGTCTTCCTGCAGCTCACCGGGGCACTCGGCGAGGACCTCCCGGTGCCGGACCGCCCGTACACCTTCGGCATGCTGCAGGCGGCGCAGGCAGCCGGCGACCGCAAGGCGCTCGCCGATCGTGGCTGCCCGCTGCTCCACCTGCACCTCACCGACCGCGAGGCCGGCATCGACCAGCTGCTCACCGCGCTGGGCTGCTGATCTGGGGCACCGACCAGCGAGCCGCCCCTCGATCCGCGCCCGACCCACTCCGCCGCCCGGTCCGACACGCCGGACGACGGGTCCCCCCGACCACGAGGACGGACGATGATCCCCAACCCGCTGCGCGACCCGCGGGACCGCCGGCTGCCCCGCGTGCCCGAACCCTGCGCCCTGGTCGTCTTCGGCATCACCGGCGACCTCGCGCGCAAGAAGCTGCTCCCCGCCGTCTACGACCTGGCCAACCGCGGCCTGCTGCCCACGAACTTCGCCCTGCTCGGCTTCGCCCGCCGCGACTGGGGCGACACCGAGTTCGCCGAGCTGGCCCGGGAAGCGGCCCGGCGCAACGCCCGCACGCCCTGGCGCGAGGAGGTCTGGGAGCGCCTGGCCGGCACGGTCCGCTTCGTCCAGGGCAGCTTCGACGACGACAACGCCTTCGACGAGCTGGCCGAGCACCTTGACGAGCTGGAGGGCAGCCACGGCATCGGTGGCAACGCGGCGTTCTACCTGTCGATCCCGCCCGCGATGTTTCCCATCGTGCTGAAGCAGATGCAGCGCACCGGCATGGCCGAGAGCACGTCCGAGCGCTGGCGCCGGGTCGTGGTCGAGAAGCCGTTCGGGACCGACCTGGGGTCCAGCCGGGAGCTCAACGCGCTGGTGGACTCGGTCTTCACGGCGGACGACGTCTTCCGCATCGACCACTACCTGGGCAAGGAGACCGTCCAGAACCTGATGGCGCTGCGGTTCGCCAACAGCCTCTTCGAGCCCGTGTGGAACGGCCACCACGTCGACTCGGTGCAGATCACCATGGCGGAGGACGTGGGGATCGGCGGACGGGCCGGGTTCTACGAGAAGACCGGTGCGGCGCGGGACGTGCTGCAGAACCACCTGCTGCAGCTGCTGGCGCTGACCGCGATGGAGGAGCCGGTCGAGTTCTCCGCCGAGGAGATCCGCACCGAGAAGCTCAAGGTGCTGCGGGCGATCTCGCTGCCCGAGGACCTGCGCACGTTCGCGGTCCGCGGGCAGTACCAGCAGGGGTGGCTGGCCGGCCAGCGCGCCCGGGCCTACCGGCAGGAGGACGGCGTCGACCCCGGATCGACCACCGAGACCTACGCGGCGGTGCGGCTGGGCGTGGAGACCCGGCGCTGGGCCGGGGTGCCGTTCTACCTGCGCACCGGCAAGCGGCTCCCGCGCCGGGTCACCGAGATCGCGTTGGTGTTCAAGCGGGCACCGCACCTGCCGTTCGCCGAGACCGACACCGAGGAGCTGGGCAACAACCAGCTGGTCGTGCGGGTGCAGCCCGACGAAGGGGTCACCCTCAAGTTCGGCTCTAAGGTCCCCGGGAGCGTGATGGAGGTCCGGGACGTGTCCATGGACTTCCTGTACGGCGAGCAGTTCACCGAGAGCAGCCCCGAGGCCTACGAGCGGCTGCTCCTCGACGTCCTGCTCGGCGACGCCACCCTCTTCCCCCGCAACGCGGAGGTGGAGGCGTCCTGGGCGGTCATCGACCCGTTGCAGGAGTTCTGGCAGGGCAGCGACCCCTATCCCTACCGGGCGGGCGAGTGGGGCCCGCGGGCCGCCGACGAGATGCTCGCGGCCGAGGGCCGCCGCTGGCGGCGACCGTGAACGGCCCGCGCACCGACAGCCCGCACCCGACGCGAGCGGAGGAGACCCCGTGACGACCCTCTGGGACACCACCGGATCCGCGGTGGTGAAGGAACTGGCCGCCCAGCGGCGCACCGGCGGTGCGGTCCTGTCCGGCGTCGCGCTGACGCTGGTCGTCGTCGCCGACGAGAGCCGGGTGACCGAGGCGGAGGAGGCGGCGACGCACGCCGCCGAGCTGCACCCCTGCCGGCTGCTCATCGTGGTGCGCCGGCAGATCGACGCCCCCGGCCCGCGACTGGACGCCGAGGTCCTCATCGGCGGCCGCCTGGGCCCTGGCGAGGCGGTGGTGATGCGCATGTACGGGCGGCTCGCACTGCACGCCGAGTCGGTCGTGCTCCCGCTGCTGGCGGCCGACGCCCCGGTGGTCACCTGGTGGCACGAAGCACCGCCGGAGCGGATCGCCACCGACGCCCTCGGGGTCTTCGCCGACCGCCGGATCACCGACACCTCGCTCGCCGAGGACCCCTTGGCGGCCCTCCGGGTCCGGGCGGAGGACTACGCCCCCGGTGACTCCGACCTGGCGTGGACCCGGAGCACCGCCTGGCGCGCGGCGCTCGCCTCGACGCTGGACTCCGTGTCCGGCCGGCGCGGCGGGGCGGTGCACCTGCAGGGCGGCACGATCGAGGGCGACCCGCACAACGCCACCACCCGGTTGCTGGCGGGGTGGCTCTCCTCCCGTGGCGGCTGCCCGATCGACGTCACCACCGCCGAGCGCCGCACCGGACCGAGCGGCGTCGAGGCCATCACCCTGCAGCTCGACCAGGACGAGGAGGTGCGGATCCGCGCCGACCACCGCGGCGGCGCGGTGATCACCCAGCCCTACCGGCCCGACTCGAGCGTGGCCCTCCCCGATCGGCCGCTCGGAGACCTGCTCAGCGAGGAGCTGCACCGGCTGGATCCCGACGAGCCCTACAGCGATGCGCTGGAGGCGGCGACCGGCCTCACGGGGCTGTCGGACCGTGCACCGGTCCGGAAGCACGTGTGGTTCGACCCCGCTGCCCCGGACGGGTCCCCCGTCCGGGAAGGCGCCACGGAAGGAGGAACCGGATGAGCCTGTCCCCTGGGGACCGGGTGTCCGCCGAGCTGGCGGACGGCGACCGGCCCGTGCCCGCCGTCGTGATCGAGCCGGACGCCGACCGGCTGGCCCGCGCGGTCGCCGAGGCGCTCGTCGCCCGGCTCGCCGCCGCCCAGGCCGTGCACGGCACGGCGTCGGTCGTGCTGACCGGCGGCGGCATCGGCATCGCCGTGCTGGAACGGGTCGCCGGACTCGCGGCGGAGCCGGTGCGGGAGGTCGTGGACTGGACCGCCGTCGACGTGTGGTGGGGCGACGAGCGCTTCGTCCCCGCCGACGACGACGAGCGCAACGAGAAGCAGGCCCGCGCGGCGCTGCTGGACCGCGTCCCCGTCCCCGCGGAACGGGTGCACGCGATGCCGGCGTCCGACTCCGGGTGTGGATCGCCCGAGGAGGCCGCCGCGGCCTACCTGACGGAGCTGCGGGGCCACGCCGGGGAGGGCCGGGACCTGCCGCGCTTCGACGTGCTGCTGCTCGGCATGGGGCCCGAAGGTCACACGGCGTCGATCTTCCCGGACTCCCCCGCGGCCCGGGACGCCCGGCCGGTGCTCGCCGTGCACGACTGCCCCAAGCCGCCGCCCACGCGCGTCAGCCTCGGCTTTCCGGCGATCAACAGCGCCGAGGAGGTCTGGCTGCTCGTCGCGGGCGAGGGCAAGGCCGAGGCCGTGGCGGCGGCGCTGAAGGGCGCCGACCCGGTCGACCTCCCCGCGGCAGGGGTCCACGGCACCCGGGCGACGCGCTGGCTGCTCGACGCCGATGCCGCCTCACGCCTGCCCCGGCCCGCCGGCTGAGTCAGCCCCCGCGACGCACGCGGAGCCGGTGCAACGCCTCCTCGAGCAGGGCGTCGCCGTCGGCGTCGCTGCGCCGTTCCCGCACGTACGCCAGGTGCGTCTTGTAGGGCTCGATCCGGGGCGCCGGCGGCGGGGCGGTGCGGTCCTGCCCGGCCGGCAGCCCGCAGCGCGGGCAGTCCCACAGCTCGGGTACCTCGGCCTCGCTCGCGAGCACCACGCGGGTCTCGTGCCCGTTGGCGCACCAGAAGGGGATCCGGCGCCGGGGCGCGGACTCGCCGCGTTCCACCTCGCCGACCGGACCCGCCCCGACCCGGGTGCCCCGGATCGCATTCCCACCAGCCACGTGTGCCCCCTGATCGTCGGTCCGGGTTGCGGCGACGCCGACCACCGCGGGGGAAGTCTAGGGCTTGACGGGGCGCTTCCCGGTCACGATTGCGTGCCGGTTGTGATTCAGCGCACGGGGCGTGCGGTCAGGGGTTGACCTTGATCAGGATGCCCAGTGCCACGATGCAGACGGTCCAGATGAGGGCGGTGAGCACGGTCAGCCGGTTGAGGTTCTTCTCCACCACCGACGACCCGGACAGCGAGGAGGACACCGAGCCCCCGAACATCGAGGAGAGCCCGCCCCCCTTGCCGCGGTGCAGCAGGATCAGCACCACCAGCAGCAGGCTGCTGAGGACCAGCAGCACGTTGAGGAACAGCTCCATTGACCTCTCCGGAAGTATCGGCGACCGGCGACGGACGCCAGTTCTCGGTTCGAGCGTAGCCGACGGGGCCGGGTGGTCCGGTCAGCCCTGCCGGCGCCGACCCGCGGCTGTCATCGGACGCCTGCAGTGGCGACGTCGTAGCCGTCGTACGGCCGCATGACCAGGCCGTTGCGCAGCCGCTGCCCCGCCAGGAGCTGGATGCGCGTCTCGACCAGCGGGACGTAGGCGGCTCGAGCCAGCGCCGCCTCGGCCACCTCCGCCCACGTCACCTCCCCCGCCTTCGCCCGGTCGACCAGGGCGTTGACCTCCGGGTCGTCCAGCCGGGCGTGATTGGGATTGCCCACCCGGGCGATGCTGCGCCCGTCGACGAGGGGGACGAGGAAGGACCCGGCCGTCGGGAAGTCCGCGGTCCGGGTGGCCAGCACGAGCCCGTACCCGCTGCGGGCCACGTTGTCCGGGTTGCCGACGTCGGTCGCGTAGAAGGTCGCCGGGTCCAGCGGGCGGACCTCGACGTCGATCCCGATCTCGCCCAGCTGGCCGGCGATCTCCTCGGCGACGTCGACGCTGCTGCGCACGTCGGGCACGGCGAGGACGGTGGCGAACCCGTCGGGCTGCCCGCACTCGGCCAGGGCGGCCCGGGCGGCATCCAGGTCCGGGCCGTCGTCGCCCCCTCCCGGCCCGTCCGGCAGCGCCCGTGGCCACAGCTGGTTGCTGCGCACCGCGTCGACGGCACCGCCGAGTGCGGACTGGACGGCACGCCGGTCGATGGCCGCGGCGACGGCGGCCCGGCAGGCGGCGTCGTCCATCGGCGCGACGTCGGTGGGCAGCGCGAGCAGACGCACGGCGCCGGTGGTGACGTCGTCGACCCGGTCCAGCAGCTGCTCGCCGTCGTCCCCGGCGAGGCGGGCCGTCGTCGCAGGCATCACCCCGGTGCCCGAGATGTCGATGTCGGCGGAGCCGGCGAGCAGCGCCTGGTCCCGCGCCAGCCCCGAGAGGTCCGTGCGCACCACCACGCTGTCGGGCAGCGCCGTCCGCACCTGGTCGGTGGCCGGGTCCCACTCCGGGTTCCGCTCCAGCAGGATGCCCGTCTGCGGGTCGACCGAGGAGATGGCGTACGGCCCGGAGGACACCGGGTCGTCGCCGTACGCACCGCGGGTGTCGGCCTCCGCCGGTACCGGGCTGGCCGACGGCAGCGCCAGCACGTACGGCAGGTCAGGTTGCGGGGCGCGCAGCTGGAAGACGATCGTGCGGTCGTCGGGCGTCTCGATCGAGGTCAGGTCGGGGTCGTCCTCGTCGGTGGAGTACGGCCCCGGGTAGGGGTTGGCGGGGTCGTCCAGCAGGCCCACGAGGTAGGTGGGGCCCCCGACGATCACGTCGGAGGCGAACGAACGCTGGATGCCGTACTTCACGTCGGCGCTGGTGATGGGCCGGCCGTTCTCGAAGCGGACGCCTTCCTTGAGGGTGAAGGTCCAGCGCAACCCGTCCTCGGACACGGTGCCCAGGTCGGTGGCCAGGTCCGGGACGAGCTCGCCGGTCTCCCCCGGCGCGCTGGCGAACGTGACGAGGGTGCGGGCGTACAGCCGCATGAGGTTCCACACCCCCGGCAGGTAGGAGCGCTGCGGGTCCAGGCTGTCGATGGCCGGGGCGACCACCCGGAGCGTGCCGCCGCGCTCGTCCGACGGCGACCGGACACCCTCGATGCCGGCGTCGGGTCCGTCGGCGAGCACCGGCACGTCGGCCCGGCCGCCCGCGCCACCCAGGCAGCTGACCGCGAGGACGGCGACCAGCAGGATCACCGCCGCGGCCGCGAGCAGGCGCCGCGGGGACCAGTCCCGGGCCCACGGCGGGAGCCGGTCGGTCACCCGCTCCAGCGTCGAAGGCTCCACCTGCTGCCCGTCCCCTTCCGTCTGCGGCCGGGGACGGGCAGCAGGGTTCAGCTACCGCCGGCGATCCGGCAGATCTGCGCGAACTCGTCGGCGTCCAGGCTGGCCCCACCGACGAGTGCGCCGTCGATGTCCGCCCCGGCCAGGATCCCGGCCGTGTTGGCGGCCTTCACCGACCCGCCGTAGAGGATACGGACGCCGGCGCCGGTCTCGGTGCCGAAGCGCTCGGCGAGCCGCGCCCGCAGGGCACCGCACACCTCCTGCGCGTCCTCCGGGGTGGCCACCTCGCCGGTGCCGATGGCCCACACCGGCTCGTAGGCGACCACGAGCCCGCTCACCTGCTCGGCGGTCAGGCCCTCGAGCGCGGCGTCCAGCTGCCGGGTGCAGTGCGCGACGTGGTCGCCGGCCTGGCGGACGTCGAGCCCCTCCCCCACGCACACGATCGGCACGAGCCCGTGGCGCACCGCCGCCTGCACCTTGGCGGCCACCACGGCGTCGTCCTCCGCGTGCAGCGCCCGCCGCTCGGAGTGCCCCACGGTCACGTACGTGCAGGCGAGCGCAGCGAGCATGCCCCCGCTGACCTCACCGGTGTAGGCGCCGGCGTCGTGGGCGGAGAGGTCCTGGGCTCCGTAGCCGATCGCCAGCTTGTCGCCGGCCACCAGCGTCTGCACGCTGCGCAGGGCCGTGAAGGGCGGGAGGACGACGACCTCGGTGGCGTCGAGCTCCTTCTCCTTGAGGGAGAACACGACCTTCTGGACGAGCCCGATGGCCTCCAGGTGGGTCATGTGCATCTTCCAGTTGCCGGCGATGAGCGGCCGGCGGCCCTCGCGGGGCTGGGTGCGGCGGTCGTTGCGGGCCATCTCACTCCCCCGCTCGGTCGGCCAGCACGGCGAGGCCCGGGAGCTCCCGGCCCTCCAGGTACTCCAGCGACGCACCACCGCCGGTGCTGATGTGCCCGTAGGCGTCCTCGTCGAGGCCCAGCACCCGGACAGCGGCCGCCGAGTCCCCGCCGCCCACGACCGACAAGCCGGCGACGGCGGAGACCGCCTGGGCCACCCCGCGGGTGCCCGCCTGGAAGGGAGCCAGCTCGAAGACCCCCATCGGCCCGTTCCAGAACACCGTGCGGGCGTCGCCCAGGGTGGTCCCGAAGAGCTCCACGGTGCGCGGGCCGACGTCCAGGCCCATCTGGTCGTCCGGGATGGCGTCGACCGCCACGGTGGTGGTCGGGGCGTCCGCGCTGAACTCCGGCGCGCAGACGACGTCGACCGGGAGCACGATCCGGTCGCCGGCCTCGGCCAGCAGCCGGCGGCAGGTCTCGACCTGGTCGGTCTCCAGCAGCGACTTCCCGACCCCGTGCCCCTGCGCGGCCAGGAAGGTGAAGCACATCCCGCCGCCGACGAGCAGCCGGTCCACCTTGGGCAGGAGCGCCTCGATCACCGCGAGCTTGTCGCTGACCTTGGAGCCACCGAGCACGACGACGTACGGCCGCTCGGGCTCGGTGGTGAGCCGGGTGAGCACCTCGAGCTCGCGGGCGACCAGCCGCCCGGCGTAGCGCGGGAGCCGCTCGGCGACGTCGAAGACCGAGGCGTGCGCCCGGTGCACCGCGCCGAAGGCGTCGTCGACGTAGACGTCGGCCAGCGTGGCGAGCCGGTCGGCGAGCGCGCCCCGCTCGGCGGTGTCCTTGGCCGTCTCGGCGGCCTCGAAGCGGACGTTCTCCAGCAGCAGGACGTCGCCGTCGCCGAGGGCGGCGGCCTTGGCCTGCGCGTCCTCGCCGGCCACGTCGGACGCCAGCGGGACCGTCGTCCCGAGCAGCTCGCCCAGGCGGGCGGCGACCGGCCCGAGCGAGAACTGCGGGTCGGGCGCGCCCTTCGGGCGGCCGAGGTGGGCGGCCACGACCACCCGCGCCCCGGCCTCCCGCAGCGCCTGGAGCGTGGGCAGGCTGGCGCGGATCCGGCCGTCGTCGGTGATCGCGCGGGTCTTCTTGTCCAGCGGGACGTTCAGGTCGGCGCGCAGGAGCACGCGCCGACCCGACACGCCTTCGGCGATGAGGTCGTCGACGGAGCGCATCAGAGGGACTTGCCCACCAGGGTGGTCAGGTCGACGAGGCGGTTGGAGTAGCCCCACTCGTTGTCGTACCAGCCGAGCACCTTGGCCATCGGCCCGAAGACCTTGGTGAGCTTGGCGTCGTAGATGCACGACGACGGGTCGGTGACGATGTCGGAGGAGACGATCGGCGCGTCCGTGTAGGTGAGGTACTTGCCGAGCGGGCCGGCGGCGGCCTCGCGGTAGGCGGCGTCGATCTCGTCGGCCGAGGCCTGCTTCGTCAGCTGGACGGTGAGGTCGGTCGCCGAGCCGGTGGGCACCGGGACGCGGATGGCGTAGCCGTCGAGCTTCCCCTTGAGCTCGGGCAGGACCAGGCCGATCGCCTTCGCCGCACCGGTGGAGGTGGGCACCATGTTGAGGGCGGCGGCGCGGGCGCGACGCAGGTCCTTGTGCGGGCCGTCCTGCAGGTTCTGGTCGGCGGTGTAGGCGTGGATGGTGGTCATCAGGCCGCGCTCGATGCCGAACGCGTCGTTGAGGACCTTGGCCAGCGGGGCCAGGCAGTTGGTGGTGCACGAGGCGTTGCTGATGATCGTCTGCGAGCCGTCGTACAGGTTGTCGTTGACGCCCATGACGATGGTGATGTCGTCGTCGGTGGCCGGCGCGGAGATGATGACCTTCTTGGCCCCACCGGCGTCGACGTGCTTGCGCGCGTCGGCGGCCTTGGTGAAGAAACCGGTGGACTCGACGACGACGTCGACGCCCAGGTCGCCCCACGGCAGGTTGGCCGGATCGCGCTCGGAGAGGACCTTCATGGTCTTCCCGCCGATCTTGATGCCCTCGCCGTCGGCGGCGACGTCCTCCTTGAGGACGCCCAGGATGCTGTCGTACTTCAGCAGGTGGGCGAGCGCCTCGTTGCTGGTGAGGTCGTTCACCGCCACGATCTCGATGTCCTGGCCGCTGGCGGCGGCGGCACGCCAGAAGTTGCGGCCGATCCGGCCGAATCCGTTGATGCCTACCCGGACCGTCACTGCAGACCTCCCATGGGAACCGTCACGTTGGCTGCCGCGCGGACCGCGCGGCCTCGCTCCGTGCAGACCCTATCGGTCGCGGCGAGACGCGGCTCCCACTCGCCCCGTTCGAGCACCCGCCCCCTGTTGATCAGGTCACCTGATCAACAGGGGTCCTGGCTCAGGGTCGACGGTGAGCCAGGACCCCGTCAGGTGAGCCAGGACCCCGTCAGGTGAGCCAAGACGCCGGGAGGTGAGTCAGGACGTCGGGCCGGCGCCCGCACGTCGACCGGCCCGCCACCCCGGGGGGCGACGGGCCGGTCGACGAAACGGTCGAGCAGTGCCGGGCGGGGCCGGGCCGCTACTGGGTCAGCATGTCGTCGGTGACGACCGACTCCGTGTCGGGGATGCCGAGATCCTTGGCCCGCTTGTCGGCCATGGCCAGCAGACGCCTGATGCGGCCGGCGACCGCGTCCTTGGTCATCGGCGGGTCGGCCCGCTGCCCGAGCTCCTCCAGCGAGGCCTGACCGAACTCCAGGCGGAGCCGGCCGGCGACGAGGAGGTGCTCCGGAGCGTCCTCCCCGAGGATCTGCAGGGCCCGCTCGACCCGGGCGCTGGCGGCGACGGCGGCCCGCGCCGAGCGGCGCAGGTTGGCGTCGTCGAAGTTGGCCAGGCGGTTGGCGGTGGCCCGGACCTCCCGGCGCATCCGCCGCTCCTCCCAGGCGAGCACCGCGTCGTGGGCGCCCATGCGGGTGAGCAGCGCGCTGATCGCGTCGCCGTCCCGGACGACGACCCGGTCGGCCCCGCGCACCTCGCGGGCCTTGGCGGCGATGCCCAGGCGGCGAGCGGCTCCGACGAGGGCCATCGCCGCCTCCGGGCCGGGGCAGGTGACCTCCAGAGAGGAGGAGCGGCCGGGCTCGGTCAGGGAACCGTGGGCGAGGAAGGCTCCGCGCCAGGCGGCCTCGGCGTCGTTGATGCTGCCGGACACGACCGCCGGGGGCAGGCCCCGGACCGGGCGTCCGCGCTGGTCGACCAGGCCGGTCTGGCGGGCCAGACCTTCGCCGTGCTTGGCGATGCGGACCAGGTAGCGCACGCCGCGGCGGATGTTGCCGCCGGCGAGCACGCTCACCCCGCTGGTGTAGCCGTAGACCTCGCTGATGTCCCGCCGCAGCCGCCGGGCGACCGAGCCGGTGTCCAGCTCGGCCTCGATGACCACGCGACCACCGACGATGTGCAGGCCACCGGAGAACCGCAGCAGCGCGGTCACCTCGGCCTTGCGCTCGGAGGTCTTCGTGCACTCCACCCTGGAGAGCTCGTCCTTCACCATCGCGGTCATCGCCACGCCGTCCACCCCCACGTTCCCCCGGGGTTTGCCGCCCCCGCAGTCCGGGTCAGCGTCATCTACGCCGTCCCCTCTCCCCCTCGTGCCGGCCGGTCGACCGTCCACCTGGTACCCGCTCGCACACCGCTATTCGTTCACCGCAGCCCGACCACGGAGGCCAGCGCCGCGGACAGCCGCACCGGGTCGTGCCGCGGCGCGCCGTCCGGCTCGGCGACCGGCGCCAGCAGCAGCTCCGCGCCGCACCCGCGGACCGCCTCAAGCAGACCACGGCGGTCAACCACCGATTCCACGTCCGCGATCACGGTGTGCAACGCCACTCCGTCCAGATGGACCTGCAACACGGACAGGTGCTCCTCCGGGGAGAAGCCGTCCGTCTCGCCGGGCTGCGGTTCCAGGTTCAGCACCACCACCACCCGTGCCCGGGTCGCCGCCAGGGCGGCACGGAGCCGGGGCACGAGCAGGTGCGGCAGCACCGAGGTGTACCAGGAGCCGGGCCCGAGCGAGACCACGTCCGCCGCGGCGATCGCCTCGAGCACCGCGGGGTGCACCACCGGATCGGCCGGGGCGAGCCGGATCTCGCGGACCCGGCCCGGGGTCGCCGCGATCGCCACCTGCCCGCGGATGGTGCGCACGCGGGCCGGGTCGTCCGGGTCGGCGGTCTCCACCCGGGCGACCAGGTCCAGTGGCTCGTCGGCCATGGGCAGCACCCGGCCGGCGGCACCGACGAGCGAGCAGAGCTCGTCGAGGGCCCGGACGGTGTCACCGCCGAACATCTCCGTCAGCCCGGTCAGGAGCAGGTTGCCGACCGGGTGGCCGGCCAGGACACCGCTGCCACCGAAACGGTGCTGGAACAGCGTGGCGAGGGTCTGCTCGCGCTCGGCCTCACCCGCGAGCGCGGCCAGCGCCATGCGCAGGTCGCCGGGCGGCAGCACCGGCATCTCCCGCCGGATCCGCCCGGAGGAGCCGCCGTCGTCGGCCACCGTCACCACGGCGGTCAGCGCCGGGGTGATCCGGCGCCAGGCGGCCAGCGCAGCCGCCAGGCCGTGCCCGCCGCCGAAGGCGACCACCCGGGGCGCTCGTCCCGGGACCGTCGGCCCTGCCACTACTCGCGCCCCAGGTCGCGGTGCCGGGCCACGGCGGCGATGCCCTCGGCGCCCAGCCGCCGGGCGAACTCCTCGGCGATCGCCACGCTGCGGTGCTTCCCGCCGGTGCAGCCGACCGCGAGCGTCAGGTAGCGCTTGCCCTCGCGGCGGTAGCCGGGCAGCAGCAGCCGCAGCACCTCGCCGTACCGGTCCAGGAAGTTGGCGGCGTCCTGCTGCCCGAGCACGTAGTCGCGGACGTCGGCGTCGCGCCCGGTGTGCCCCCGCAGCTCCGGCACCCAGTGCGGGTTCGGCAGGAAGCGGGCGTCCACCACGAGGTCGGCGTCCAGCGGCAGCCCGTACTTGAAGCCGAAGCTCATCACCGTCGCGGTGAGGGGCGGGGTCTGGCCGTCGCGGGCGAACGCGTTCTCCAGGGTGGCACGTAGCTGGTGGACGTTGAGATCGCTGGTGTCCACCCACAGATCGGCCTCGCCGGCGATGCCGGTGAGCAGCGCGCGTTCGGCGGTGATCCCGTCGATGAGCGTGCCGTTCCCCTGCAGCGGGTGCTCCCGACGGACGGACTCGTAGCGCCGGACCAGCACCTCGTCGCGGGCGTGCACGTACACCACCCGGGGCCGGTGCCCGGCCTCGGAGAGGACCCGGATGGCCTCCTGCAGGTCGCTGGAGAAGGCCCGGCTGCGGACGTCGACGACGGCGGCGAACCGGCGCAGGTCCCCGCGGGCGCCCAGCTCCACCATCGGCAGCAGCAGCGCCGGCGGCAGGTTGTCCACGACGAACCAGCCGAGGTCCTCGAGCACCCGGCCGGCGCTGTTCTTCCCGGCGCCCGAGAGCCCGGTGACGACGACGACCTCGAGTGGCTGGGTCTCCGTGCTCGCCGGGTCCATCGCCGGCGAGACGTCGTTCTGGGGCCCCACCGGGGGCGTGGTGCCGGGCCCCTGGGCCGGCGCCTCGGCCTCCCTGCCGGCGTCCGCGGTCACGAGGCCACCCGGCCGACCTCGGCGGTGTTCCCGGAGCCGGCGCGCGGGACGCCCTGCTCGGCCGGGCCCTGGGGCGCGAGGGTGGTCTCCGCCGCCGGCGGCTTCCCCTCCTCGGGCGCCGGCACCGGTTCGGCCACCGCCATCTGCACCGCCTCCGCCGTCCGCCGGCCGATGCCGGGTACCGCCATGAGCTCCTCCACTGTCGCGGCCCGCAACCGTTTGAGCGAGCCGAACTGCTTCATCAACGCCTTGCGACGCGTCTCCCCGAGCCCGGGGACGTCGTCCAGGAGGGAGACCAGCATGCCGGTGGACCGCTTCTGCCGGTGGTAGGTGATGGCGAAGCGGTGGGCCTCGTCGCGCACCCGCTGCAGCAGGTAGAGCGCCTCCGAGGTGCGCGGCAGGATCACCGGGTCGCTCTCCCCCGGCAGCCACACCTCCTCCATGCGCTTGGCCAGCCCGCAGACGGCGACGTCGACGATGCCGAGCTCGTCCAGCGAGCGCGCGGCCGCGGCCACCTGGGGAGCACCGCCGTCGACCACCAGCAGGTTCGGCGGGTAGGCGAACCGGCGGGGGCGCCCCTCCTCGGCGGCGATCCCCTGCTCGTCCCGGCGGTCGGCCTCGTCCTTGAGGTGCCGGGCGAAGCGGCGGCGGACCACCTCGGCCATGGCCGCGGTGTCGTCGGTGCCCTCGGTGACGGAGAACCGGCGGTAGTCGGACTTCTTCGCCAGCCCGTCCTCGAAGACGACCATCGAGGCCACCACGTTGGTGCCCTGGACGTGGCTGATGTCGATGCACTCGATCCGCAGCGGTGCGTCGGGCAGCTCGAGCGCCTCCTGGAGCTCCGACAGCGCGAGCGAGCGAGCGGTCAGGTCACTGGACCGCTTCACCCGGTGCCGGGCGAACGCCTCCTTGGCGTTGCGCTCGACGGTCTCCATGAGGCTGCGCTTGTCGCCCCGTTGCGGCACGCGCAGTGAGACCCGGCCGCCGCGGAGCTCCTCGAGCAGCTCGACGTAGACGTCGGCGTCGTCGGGCAGCTCGGGGACGAGCACCTCGCGCGGGACGGCCTCGCCGGCCTCACCGACGCCGGTCTCCTCGTCGACCCCGCCGTACACCTGGAGGAGGAACTGCTCCACCAGTTCGCCGGTGGTGACGTCCTCGACCTTGTCGATGATCCAGCCCCGCTGCCCGCGCACCCGCCCGCCGCGGACGTGGAAGACCTGGACGGCCGCCTCGAGCTCGTCCTGGGCGAAGGCGACGACGTCGGCGTCGGTGCCGTCGCCGAGGACGACGGCCTGCTTCTCCATCGCCCGCTTGAGCGCTCCGATGTCGTCGCGGAGCCGGGCGGCCTTCTCGTACTCCATCGCCTCGGCGGCCTCACCCATCTCCCGCTCGAGCCGCTTGATCATCGAGTCGGTGCGCCCGGCCATGAAGTCGCAGAAGTCGTCGACGATCCGCCGGTGCTCCTCGGCGCTCACCCGGCCCACGCACGGGGCGGCGCACTTGCCGATATAGCCCAGCAGGCAGGGCCGGCCGATCTGGCCGGCGCGCTTGAAGACGCCGGTGGAGCAGGTCCGTGCCGGGAAGACGCGGGTCAGCGTGTCGAGGGTCTCGCGGATCGCCCAGGCGTGGGCGTAGGGGCCGAAGTAGCGGACGCCCTTCTTCTTGGGCCCGCGCATGACCTGCAGCCTCGGGTACTCCTCGTTCAGCGTCACGGCGAGGCTCGGGTAGCTCTTGTCGTCGCGGTAGCGGACGTTGAAGCGGGGGTCGAACTCCTTGATCCAGTTGTACTCGAGCTGGAGCGCCTCGACCTCGGTGCCGACGACGGTCCACTCCACGCTCGACGCCGTCGTCACCATCTGGCGCGTGCGCGGGTGCAGGCCCGCGACGTCGGCGAAGTAGCTGTTCAGCCGCTGCCGGAGGCTCTTGGCCTTGCCCACGTAGATGACCCGGCCGTTCGGGTCACGGAACTTGTAGACCCCCGGGGACTCCGGGATGGAGCCGACCGCCGGGCGGTACGTGGAGGGGTCGGCCATGCCTCCACACTAGGTCGCCGCACCGACACGTCGTCAGCGAGCGCACCCGTCCGTCACAACCGCCCCAGCGGTTGCGGGCAGGCGTCGAGCCCGGTCCGGCGCCAGCGCGCCGCACCGGGCTCGGGGACGCCGGCTCAGACTACCGGGCGGGACCGCCAGGGCGCGTGGGCGGTGAGCCCGGCAGTCGCGCGCTGGGCGAGGTGAACCGCCCGCCGCGCCAGCACCAGGGCCGACACGGCTCCCGCACCGCCGGCCGCGACCGTCATCACGCCCGACGCCCCACCGGTGAGGACGGACGCGGACAAGGCCAGCACAGCGAGCAGGACGATCGTCGACCGCACTCCCCCGCCGGACACGGGCGAGCCGCAGTTCGAGAGATCGGGGTCGCAGTCGGGCGTCAGCGCACTCATCGCTGTCCTCCTCCGAGGGACTCCGCCACGCTGCTCGAATGCTCTACGTGACGTCGGTCACAACGAGAGTACGGCGGTGGGGCTTCCCGCTCAACCCCGTGGCCTCCACCCCCCGGTCCGGCGGCCCCGCGGTCCGGCGGCCCGGGGGTGCGCCGACCCCACGCAGCACGCCCACGCGCGATCCGCCACGGCGCCCGACCAGCACGCCGAGCAGCGCCGCGTGGTTCGGCGATCGCGGTACCGGGCAGCCGTGCCGGGTGGCCCGGAACGACGACCGGAAGAGGTGACCGATGATCCCGACCCTCCCCGCGCCCGACAGCTCGCTGGCCCTGCTGCGCGACGGCTACGCCTTCATCTCCCGGCGCTGTGACCAGCTCGATACGGACGCCTTCCGCACCCGGTTGCTGCTGCAGCCGGCGGTCTGCATGCGCGGCACCGAGGCGGCCCGGATCTTCTACAGCGGTGAGCGCTTCACCCGGACGGGGGCGTTCCCCTCGTCGGTGCTGCGCCTGCTCCAGGACGAGGGCAGCGTGCAGGCGCTGGACGGCGAACCGCACCGCCACCGCAAGGACATGTTCCTCAGCGTGCTCCAGGGCACCGGCAGCGAGGCGATCACCGAGCGGCTCGCCGACGAGTGGCGCCGCGCCGTCCCCCGCTGGCAGCGGGCCGGTCGCGTCGCGCTGCACGACGCGGTGAACGAGGTGCTGACCCGTGTGGCGGCGGGCTGGGCCGGGCTGCCGATGAGCGAGCGCGACGTGCGCCTGCGCACCCGGGAGATGTCGGCGATGGTCGACCACGCCGGTGACCTGGGGCCACGGAACTGGCTGGCCAGGGTGCTGCGCAACCGCTCGGAGCGGTGGGCGCGGGACCTCGTCGAGCGCACCCGCCGCGGCGCCCTGCAGCCGCCGGCCGGCAGCGCGCTGGCCGTGATCGCCGCCCACCGCGACACCGCCGGGGAGCCGCTCACCCTGCCGGCTGCCGGGGTGGAGCTGCTCAACGTCCTGCGGCCCATCGTCGCCGTCAGCCGGTACGTCGTCTTCGCGGCGATGGCGCTGCTGCGTCACCCGTCCTGGTACGACACCTTCGCCGACGGTGACGAGACCGACCTCATGGCCTTCGTCGACGAGGTCCGCCGGTACTACCCGTTCTTCCCGTTGATCGGCGGGCGGGTGCGCCGGCCGTTCACCTGGCAGGGGCACGACTTCCAGGTGGGCCTGCGGGTGCTGCTGGACCTGTACGGCACCAACCACGATCCGCGGCTGTGGCCGGACCCCGAGGCGTTCCGCCCCGAGCGGTTCCGCGACTGGAAGGGCGATCCCTACACGCTGGTGCCGCAGGGCGCGGGCGAGTACGGGGACGACCACCGCTGCCCCGGCGAGCCGATGACCCGGCTGCTCATCGCCGAGGCGATCCGCCAGCTGACCCGGTCGATGCGCTACCGGGTGGGGGTCCAGGACCTCAGCGTCAGCCTGCGCCGGCTGCCGACGCTGCCGACCTCCGGCTTCGTCATCTCCGACGTCCGGCCGCTGCCGACGGCGGTTCCGGCCGCGGGCTGAAGCCGCCCGCGACGTCGACGGCCCGGGCCCCGGCGTGCGGGCGCGGACCGTCGACGTCCACCGGTCAGCTGGCCTTCTTGCGCGCCCGCTTCTTCACCGGGCCGGCCGCCGCCGCGGCGACGGCGTCGGCGTCCAGCAACGGCACGAGGTACCGGCCGGTGTGGCTCTCCGGCACCGAGGCGACGAACTCCGGCGTGCCCTCCGCGACGACCATGCCGCCGCGGAAGCCCCCCTCGGGCCCCATGTCGACCAGCCAGTCGGCGCTCTTGATGACGTCGAGGTTGTGCTCGATCACGAGCACCGAGTTGCCCTTGTCGACCAGCCCCTGCAGGACCAGCAGCAGCTTGCGGATGTCCTCGAAGTGCAGACCGGTGGTGGGCTCGTCGAGCACGTAGATGCTGCGCCCGTTGGACCGCTTCTGCAGCTCGCTCGCGAGCTTCACCCGCTGCGCCTCACCACCGGAGAGCGTGGTCGCCGGCTGGCCGAGCCGGACGTAGCCCAGGCCGACGTCGGTGAGCGTGCGCAGGTACCGGGCGATGGCCGGGATGGCGGCGAAGAAGTCCGCCGCCTCCTCGATCGGCATGTCGAGGACCTCGGACACCGTCTTGCCCTTGTAGTGCACCTCGAGGGTCTCCCGGTTGAACCGGGCGCCCTTGCACACCTCGCACGGCACGTAGACGTCGGGCAGGAAGTTCATCTCGATCTTCAGCGTGCCGTCGCCCGAGCAGGCCTCGCAGCGGCCGCCCTTCACGTTGAAGGAGAACCGGCCCGGCAGGTAGCCGCGGACCTTCGCCTCCGAGGTCTGGGCGAACAGCTTGCGCACGTGGTCCCAGACGCCGGTGTAGGTGGCCGGGTTCGAGCGCGGGGTGCGGCCGATCGGCGACTGGTCGACGTGCACGACCTTGTCCAGGTGCTCCAGCCCGGTGACCGTGCGGTGCCGGCCGGGCACCAGTCGCGCCCGGTTCAGCTCGTTGGCCAGGACGCTGTAGAGGATGTCGTTGACCAGGCTGGACTTGCCCGACCCGGAGACGCCGGTGACGGCGACGAGCATGCCGAGCGGGAAGGTGACGTCGACACCCCGCAGGTTGTTCTCGCGGGCGCCCTTCACCACCAGCTCGCGCCCCGGGGTCCGCTCGCGGCGTTTCGCCGGGACGGTGATCTCCTTGCGCCCGGACAGGTACTGGCCGGTCAGCGACCGCTCGCTGGCGAGCAGGTCCTCGACCGTGCCGCTGACCACCACCTCGCCGCCGTGCTCACCGGCTCCCGGGCCGATGTCGACCACCCAGTCCGCGGTCTTGATGGTGTCCTCGTCGTGCTCGACGACGATCAGCGTGTTGCCCATGTCGCGCAGCCGCACGAGGGTCTCGATGAGCTTGGTGTTGTCCCGCTGGTGCAGCCCGATCGACGGCTCGTCCAGCACGTAGAGGACACCGACGAGGCCGGATCCGATCTGGGTGGCCAGCCGGATGCGCTGCGCCTCACCGCCGGCCAGGGTGGCGGCCGGGCGGTCGAGGGAGAGGTAGTCCAGCCCGACGTCGACGAGGAAGGACAGCCGGGCCTGGATCTCGCGCAGCACGCGATCGGCGATCGCCTTCTCCCGCTCCCCGAGCTCCAGCGCGCCGAGCCACTGCGACGCCTCGCCGATGGAGAGGTTGGTGACCTCGGCGATGGAGCGGCCGTTGAGCTTCACCGCGAGGATCTCCGGCTTGAGCCGGGTGCCGTGGCAGACGGGACAGGGCACGTCGCGCATGTAACCCTCGTACTTGTCCCGCATGTAGTCGCTGTCGGTGTCGTCGTGCCGGCGCTCCAGGAACGGCAGGACACCCTCGAAGGCGGCGTAGTAGCTGCGCTCGCGGCCGTACCGGTTCTTGTAGCGCACGTGCACCTGGTCGGGCGAGCCGTGCAGGATCGCCTTCTGCACCTTGGCCGGCAGCCGCTCCCACGGATCGTCCATCGAGAAGCCGATCTGCTGCGAGAGACCGGTCAGCAGTCGGGTGAAGTACTCGTTGCTCATCGAGCTCGACCACGGGGCGATCGCGCCCTGGTTGAGGCTCTTGCCGGGATCCGGCACGACGAGCTCGGGGTCGACCTCCTTGCGCGTGCCGATCCCGGTGCACTCGCCGCAGGCGCCGAAGGGCGAGTTGAAGGAGAACGAGCGCGGCTCGAGCGCCTCGAACGACAGCCCGTCGTCGACGCAGGCCAGGTGCTCGGAGAAGGTGCGCTCGCGCGCGGGGTCACCCTCCGGCAGGTCGACGAAGTCCAGGACGACCAGCCCCCCGGCCAGCCCGAGCGCGGTCTCCACCGAGTCGGTGAGCCGGCGCTTGGCGCTCTCCTTCACCGTGAGCCGGTCGACGATCACCTCGATGCTGTGCTTCTCCTGCTTCTTCAGCGCCGGCGGTTCGGTGAGCGGGTGCACGGTGCCGTCGACGCGGACGCGGGAGAACCCCTGGGTCTGCAGCGAGCTGAACAGGTCCACGTACTCGCCCTTGCGCGCCCGCACGACGGGGGCGAGCACCTGGAAGCGGGTGCCCTCCTCCATCGCCAGCACCTGGTCGACGATCTGCTGCGGGGTCTGCCGCGAGATCGGCTTGCCGCAGTTCGGGCAGTGCGGCTGCCCGGCCCGCGCGTACAGCAGCCGCAGGTAGTCGTAGACCTCGGTGATGGTGCCGACGGTCGACCGGGGGTTTCGGTTGGTCGACTTCTGGTCGATCGACACCGCCGGCGAGAGCCCCTCGATGAAGTCGACGTCGGGCTTGTCCATCTGGCCGAGGAACTGGCGGGCGTAGGCCGACAGCGACTCGACGTACCGCCGCTGCCCCTCGGCGAAGATCGTGTCGAAGGCGAGGCTGGACTTGCCCGACCCCGACAGCCCCGTGAAGACGATGAGCGCGTCACGGGGGAGGTCGATGTGGACGTCCTTGAGGTTGTGCTCGCGGGCGCCGCGGACGACGAGCCGGTCCATGTGATCCCTGTCGGTCGCTGGTGGGTGGTGCGGTGGTGGCCTGGACGGCGGCGGTCGTGGTCCGATCGCGGCCCAGCCCGTGCAACTCCGGCGCGGCCCGCGGTCGTCCACCCGGCGCTGTGAGTTGCGCCCGGTCACCGGGCGGCCGCTGCGCGCTCGGGCTCAGGCCGGCGTCGCGGTGGGGTCGAAGACGGGCGCGTACCGGCGCCAGGGCCGACGGGACTCCAGCTCGCCGGCGATCCAGAGTAGCCGCTCCTCGGCACCCGGCGGCCCGACGAACTGGACCGGCACGGGGGGCCCGCCCGGCCGGGCGCCGGCCGGCAGGACCGCGGCCGGGATGCCCGCGAGGTTCCAGGCCGCCGTCCACGGGGACCAGCGCGCGTTGGCCGTGAGGTTGGCCAGGAAGGACCGCTCGTGCCAGGGCCGGGCGGGCAGCGGCGGACCGGTGGTGACCGGCGTGAGCAGCAGGTCGACGTCGTCGAAGAAGCGCTCCATCCGCTCCCGGAACCGCTCCTGCGTCCGGGGCCGCACCAGCCCGAGCCGGCGCACCAGCCGGCCGACGCGGGCGTGCGTGCGGCTGCGGGGCTGCAGCCGCGCACGGTCGATGCCGAGGAACTCCGCGTCGTCCTCCGCCCCGGCCATCCACCGCGCGAGCGCGCCGGCCGCGGCGGCCGGGGTGACCGGCGGGTTCCGGCGCACCACCGTGTGCCCGGCCGCCCGCAGCTGGTTCACCACGGCGTCGACCGCCGCGCGCGTGGCCTCGTCCGCGCCGACGCCGGGGAGCGGCGACCGGGTGCTGACGGCGATCCGGAGCGGACGTCCGGGCGCGGCCGGGGCCGTGGGCCGCTCCCCCGCCAGCACGGCGTGCGCGACCGCGAGGTCGGCGACCGTGGTGGCCAGCGCGCCGTTGACGGCCATGCCCGACCAGTCGTCGGCGCCGATGCCACCCGGGACCACCCCGACGCCGGGCTTGAGCGTGACCAGCCCGCACGCCGCGGCGGGCAGCCGGAGGGAGCCCATCCCGTCGTTGCCGTGGGCGAGCGGGACGGCGCCGGAGGCCACTGCCGCCGCACTGCCGCCCGAGCTGCCCGCCGGCGAGAGGGCGGTGTCCCAGGGATTGCGCGTGACCGTGCCCGGGCCGTCGGTGGCGGCGTACAGGCACAGCTCGGGCACCCGGGTGATGCCGACGACGACCGCGCCGGCCTTGCGCAGCCGGGTGACGATCTCGTGGTCGCGGCGCTCCGGTCCGCTCTCCCGGGCCGGGGAGCCGTCGGTGCACACCTCGCCGGCCACCGGCACGTTGTCCTTCACCGCGACGGGCACCCCGGCCAGCGGGAGGGCGAAGCGGGTGAGGCTCGCGTCGACCGCGGCGGCCTCGGCCAGCGCCGCCTCGCGCCGGACGACGCGGAAGGCGCCGACCCGCGCGTCGACCGCCTCGATGTGGTCGAGGTGCGCGCGGACCACCTCCACCGCCGTCAGCTCGCCCGCGCGGACCCGCGCCGCGATCTCCGTCGCCGTCAGCCCGACGATCCGCGCCCCGGGCTCCTGCGGCTCGCCCCCCGCGGCCCCGCCTCCTGCAGCGTCGCCCTGAGCGGTGCCGACACCTCCGCTAGCGTCCATGACTGGACCGTAACCGCGCCCGCCGACACTTTCCGAACGGAGTCCGGATGAGCACCCCCACCTATACCGGAGACGTCACGGTGGGCGGCCCCGCCGACGTGCGCGAGCTGCCCGGGCTGACCATCAGCAAGGTCGCGGTCAGCGAGATGGCGAACAACGCCTACCTGCTCCGGTGCACCGCCACCGGCGAGGCCCTGCTGGTCGACGCCGCCGACGAGCCGGCCACCCTCCGCTCGCTGGTCGGCGACGCCGACCTGCGCACGGTCGTCACCACCCACGGGCACTGGGACCACCACCGGGCGCTGCCCGACGTCGTGCGCGAGACCGGGGCGGCGACCGTCGCCCACCCGGCCGACGCCGCCGCCCTGCCCGTTCCGGTGACGCGGCCGGCCGAGCACGGCGACACCGTGGCGGTCGGTGAGCAGACGCTCGAGGTCGTGCACCTGCGCGGGCACACGCCCGGCAGCATCGCGCTGGTCTGGCGTGGCCCCGCCGACGCGGGGGTGCACGTCTTCACCGGCGACAGCCTCTTCCCCGGCGGCGTGGGCAAGACCTGGTCGGCGGAGGACTTCGCCAGCCTGATCGACGACGTCGAGGAGCGACTGTTCGCCGTCCTCCCGGACGACGCCTGGATCTACCCCGGGCACGGGCGGGACACCACCCTCGGCGCCGAGCGCCCGCACCTGGGCGAGTGGCGCGAGCGCGGCTGGTGACCCCGCCGGTGGTTCCGGGTGCACCAGGCGCCATCCGGCCGTCGACAGGTACCCCGGCGAGGTCAGCTGACCGCCGCGCCGGGACGGAAGGCGTACACCGCGGCGAGCCGGAGCCGGGTCGCCGCCGCGTAGGCCGGTAGTCGGGTGAGCGTGGCGGTGGACGGGCGGTACCCCTCGAGCACCGCGTCGCGCAGCACCGCCGCGGTTCCGAGAAGACCCTGCTGCTCCCGCAGCTCCAGGTGGACCAGCAGATTGGCCACGTCGAGCGCCGGCTCCCCGGCGGCGAGCAGGTCGAAGTCGAGCAGCCCGACGGACCCGTCGTCGGCCACGAGCACCTGCCGGTCGTGCAGGTCCCGGTGCAGGAGCGCCGGTGGACCGGCCGGCCGGTCCGCCAGTGCGCGGGCCACGTCCTCGACACCGGGGACGTCCGCCGCTCCGAACGTGCGGGCCAGCTCCGCCCACCGACGGAGCACCGCCACCTCCGCCGCTGCGTCGTGCACCGGCGTACCCGGCGGTACCGGCGCCCGGTGCAGCGCAGCCAGGGCCGTGCCCAGCGACCGGCAGGCCGGCACCGCGGCTGCGGAGGCGAGCAGTTCGTGCAGCGGCCGGCCCGGCAGGGCGGCCGTGGTCAGCCGGCCGAGTCCGAGGTCGGACCCGAGCAACCGCGGTGTGCGCACCGGCAGCCGGGGCACCCGCTGGGCCGCGAGCAGCAGGCCCGGCAACCGGTCCGGCCGCACCACCTTCGTGTAGGCCACTGCTCCGTCCGGTCCGCCGTGGCGCAGCACCGCGCGCCGCTCCGGGCGGTGGGCCAGCAGAGCGGCGCCCGGAGCGGCGAGGAGCTCGCCCAGGCCGCGCAACCGCCGGTCAGCGCCCCGGGGCTGCAGCACGAGGCCGCCATGCACGGTCGCGCCGACGGTCGCCTCGGCGACCGCCCGGGCGCGTCCGGGATCGCCGAACCACTGCCCCGCGGTCGGCCCCCCGCCCAGCGTGGCCTCCAGGAGCAGGTGCTCCGGACCTCGCGGCCAGGCCCGCAGCAGCCGACCGCCCAGGCTCTCGACGGCGGCGCAGGCGGCGGCGAGCCGGGTGCGCGTCCGGCTCCCGTTCACGACAGGGCCCGCTCGGCGGCGTCCAGGGCGCGGACCAGACCGCTGTCCCACGCGGGTTCGGCCAGCCGGAAGGGCTCCGGCGCCCGGCGCAGCAGCGCAGCGGCGGTGTGGGCGGCCAGCTGACGAGCCGGGGGCAGCGCACGGATCGTGGCGTAGCCGGCGAGCACCGGCTCCACGTCCCCCCCGTGCCCGCCACCGTCGAGACGGGCGCCGGCGATCATCGACGCGAGGTCGGCGGCAGGATCGTCGAGCGCCAGCTCGTCGAGGTCGGCGAGCGCCGGGCCGCTCGGCCCGACGACCACCTGGTCGGCCGAGAAGTCACCGTGGCAGACCCGCAGCCCGGGCGGTGGTCGGAGCCGCGCCGCGATCACCGCGGCCAGGCCCAGGGCGCGGCCGGCCTGCGCGGGGAGCAGCCGCGCCACGAGGCGGGCTCCGGCCCGCGTGCTCTCCGCGACCGTCTCGGGACGGCGCCGCAGCCCCGGGGCGGAGTGCTGGTGGAGCTGCGCCAGCGCCCGGCCCGTGGCGCGGAGCAGCGGCGCACGGTCGCCGACGGGGACGTCGCTCAACGCCTCACCGGGCAGCCACTCCATGACCGTCAGGCCGAGGCCGGCATCCGCGGCGACGAGCCCCGGCGTGCGCACCCGGGCCGTGCCGAACGCGGAGAGGGCGGTCACCAGTTCGGCGGTGACGGCCGGCCGGTGGACACGCAGCAGCACCGGCTCCCGGCCGGCGGCGGTGAGGACGCCGACCCACCGGCGGGCGGGCTTGTACCGCAGCACCCGGATCGTCGCCGCGGCGAGCGGCCACCCCGGGAGCAGCGGAGCCAGGACGCCGGGCCCGCCGCCCGGCCCGGCCAGCGCGGCGACACCCGGCAGGTCGCGGTCGGCCGCCCCGGTGGTGAGCAGCAGGCGCCTGCCCTCGTCCACGGCGAGCACCGTTCCGCCCGGGGCCCGGCGGCGGGTCTTGGCGAGCTTGGGCGCGCTGTGGCCGGCCCAGGCGCTGAGCACCGCAGGGACCGCGCCCGCCCCGGTGCGCAGCTCCAGGCCGAGCACGCAGCCGGTGCCCGGCTTGTACCGGAGGTAGCGGCGTCGCGCGGTCCCGAGGCCGTGCCCGGCCAGCCAGCCGGCCAGCACGTCGTCGTCCAGCAGCACCGGCAGGCCCGGCAGACCGGGGTCACGGGCGGCGAGGTCGGCGTCAGCGGGCTGCACGGGGGAACTCCTCGGACCGCGTCGCCGGCCGGTCCGCCGGCACGACGGAGATCGGCGCGGTGCGCGGGTGCTCCGCCGGCAGCGGGACCGGCCCGGCCGGCAGGACCGCCTCGGGCCGCCCGGTGCGGAGCACCCGGCCGTCCTCCATCCAGAACACCCGGTCGGCGTTCCGGGCCGCGGCGAGGTCGTGGGTGATCACGAACGTGGTGCGCCCGTGGGTCAGCCGGGCCAGCGCCGCGGTCACCTCCGCCTCGGTGTCCTCGTCGAGGCCGGTGAGCGCCTCGTCCAGGACGACGATCGGGGCGTCGCGGAGAGCGGCCCGTGCGATGGCGATCCGCTGCCGCTGGCCGCCGGACAGCGTCGAGCCGCGCTCGCCGACCACGGTGTCGTAGCCCTGCGGCAACCGCCTGACGAAGTCGTGTGCGCCGGCGAGCCGGGCGGCCGCCTCGATCTCCTCCTGGGTGACCTCCCGGTCGACACCGAGCGCGATGTTCTCCCGCACCGATGCGGCGAACAGCACGCTCTCCTGGAGCACGATGGACACGCTCGCGCGCACCGACGCGACGGTGAGGTCGCGGAGGTCGTGCCCGTCGAAGGCGACGGTGCCCGTGTCCGGGTCGCGCAGCCGGGACAGGAGCGAGACGAGGGAGGACTTCCCCGCCCCCGAGGGGCCGACGACGGCGATCCGCTCCCCCGGCCGCACCCGCGCGCTCACGCCCCGCAGCACGGGATGACCGGGCTCGTAGGCGAGGTGGACGTCGTCGAACTCGACGTAGCCGAGCAGTGCGGGGCACGGGCGTGCCCACGGGGCGTCCCGCAGCCCCGGCTCCACCTCCAGGACGTCGACGATCCGCTCCCCGGACGCGGCGGCCTTGGAGATCCGGCCGGTGTACTTCGCGATGTCGCGCATCGGCTTGAACGCCGTCTTCAGGTAGGTGAGGAAGACGGTCAGCTCGCCGGGAGTCAGGTCACCGGCCAGGACCTGACGGGCCCCGACGTAGAGGACGATGCCCGTGGCCAGGCCCACGAGGACGTCGGTGCTGCGCTCCAGCCCGGCAGAGAGCCGCTTGGCCCGCACGCCGTCGCGCAGGCTTCGCTCGTTGCTGCCGCCGAAGCGCTGCTGCATGCGCTCCTCGAGGGAGTAGCTCTGCACCACCGTCATCGCCCCGAGCGACTCGGTGGCCAGCGACGCCAGCGCTCCCTCGGCCGTGCGCTGGGTCCGCGAGACGCCACTGATCCGCCGGGTGAGCCGCACGCTGATCAGCCCGAAGAGCGGGAAGACCAGCAGCACGACCATCGCCAGCTGGAGGTTGAGCGCGGCGACGACCGCGAGCATCCCGAGCAGCGTCACGGCGTTACCGAACAGGGGCAGCGCCGCGGTGACCGTCGCCTCCTGCAGCCGGCCGACGTCCCCGGTGACCCGCGTGACCAGGTCCCCGGTCCTCGCACGGTCGTGGAACGCCATCGACAACCGGTTGAGGTGGGCGTACAGCTCGCCGCGCACCCGGGTGAGCACCCGGTTCCCGGCCAGCGCGAAGCAGACGGTCATGCCGAAGGAGGCCAGCGCCCTCAGCGCGACGACCGCGAAGACGGCGATCGAGGCGACGACCAGCACGGTGCCCAGGTCGTCACGCGGTGCGACGGAGAGGTCGGCGCCGGCAGCGACCACGACGGCGTCGATGACCCAGGCCAGCGGCCAGGGCTCCAGCAGCCGCATGGCGACCTCGGCGAACAGGGCGAGCAGCCCCAGCAGGAGCAGCCGGCGCTGGCTGCGCACGTGCGGGCCGAAGCGGCGCAGCGTGCGCCGCAGCCCCGGCAGCGCCGAGCGCAGGCCGATCGGCCGCTCACGGCGGATCGGCGTGCCCGTCCTCACCGCGGCACCCCCGGCCCCGCCGGCGCGGCCGTCCCGAGCGCGTGCGCGAGCGAGCGGCGGACGACGTCCCGCCAGGTGTGCCGGGACACCGCGGCCGCGCGCCCGGCGGAGCGGAGGCGCTTCCGCTCGGCGGCATCCGCGCGCAAGGCCGACAGGGCGGCGGCCAGCGCGGCCGGGTCGCCGGGCGGGACGAGCCGGCCCAGCGGCCGCCCGTCGGGCCCGCCGCCGAGGATGCCCGGCACCTGCCCGACCCGGCTCGCGACGACCGGGAGCCCGGCGGCGAGGTACTCGTAGACCTTCAGCGGGGAGAAGTAGCTGTTCTCGTCGGCGGGGTAGGGCGCCACTCCGACGTCCATGCGCTGCAGCTGGGCCGGCACGTCCGCCGGCGGCAGGGCGCCGGTCGCCTCGACCACGGCGCCGACCTCCGCCGCCCGGGTCAGCAGGGCCGGCCCCATCGGCCCGTCACCCACCAGCAGCAGCCGCCAGGTCGGGTCGTCCACGGACAGAGCGGCGACGGCGTCGACCAGCGTCTCCACGCCGTGCCACGGCTTGAGGGTGCCGACGAAGCCGACCGTGAACGGCGTGCCCCATGCCGGGGTCACCGGCCGCGACGTCGGCTGCACCCGCTCGACGTCGACCCCGTTGGGCTCGGTCCGCACCCGGTCGGGACGGCGGGACACCGACCGGGCCCAGGCGGCGACCGGGTCGCTGACGCACACGACCGCCGTCGCCGCGGAGAGGGCCGCGGAGGCGACGGCCTCGGCGCCCGCGCGGTCGGCCAGCGACCGGTGCGCGGCCTGCTCCGCGGGCAGCGGCGCGTTGACCTCCAGCACGCTGGGCACGCGGGCTCCCTGCGCCCAGGCGGTCGCGGTCCGCCCCCACAGCGAGTACCGCTCGTAGACCAGCTCGGGTCGGATCCGATCGAGGCAGGCGGCGACGGCGGCGTCGCAGGCCTGCGCGGAGCGCTCCCGGTCAGCGTCCTTTCCCGTGACCGGTGGCAGACCGTCCAGCGTGAGGCCGGGCAGCGGCTCGCCGCCCAGGCGGGGACTGAGGACGTGCACCTCGTGCCCGTCGGCGGCGAGCTCGCGGAGGACCGCCTGCAGGTGCACCGACGCGCCCTTGCTGCCGAAGACCGGGATGCCCGGATCGGTGCAGACGACGGCGACGCGCATCAGCCGGCCACCACGGCCTGCGTGCGGGCCGTCGACGCGCTCCCCGTGGGAGCTGCAGCGGGCGGGAAGCCGGCCGCGACGCCGGCCGCCTGCCGGCGGGCGTCGAAGTCGGCCTCGATGCGGTGCCGCGCCGACGTCGCCAGCCGGGCGCGCAGGTCGGCGTCGTCCAGCAGTCGGCCCAGAGCGGTCGCGAGCGCCCCGGGGTCGCGCTCGGGCACCAGCAGGCCGGTCTCCTCGTCCCGCAGGACCTCGGGGATGCCGGTCACCGGCGTCGCGACGCACGGCGTCCCGAGTGCCATCGCCTCCAGCAGCACGGTGGGCAGCCCGTCGCGGTTCCCGTCGACGCCGACGACGCAGGGCGCGGCGAAGACGGCGGCCGAGCCGACCACCCTCCGCACCTCCTCCTGGGTGAGCGCCCCGGTCATCGTCACGACGTCGTGGAGCCCCAGCCGGCCGACCCGGGCGGCCAGCTCGCCGGCCAGCGGTCCGGTGCCCACCAGCTGCACCGAGAGCTCGCGGCCACGGGCGCGCAGCAAGGCGACGGCGTCCAGCAGGTCCGCGAACCCCTTCTTCTCCACCAACCGGCCCACCGCCGCGATCACCGGCGGGCGGTCCGTGACCGGGTTGCGCGGGAAGGCGGCGAGGTCCAGGCCGTTGTAGACCCGCCGGACCCGGTCCGCGGCGGAACCGAAGCGGCCGCGCAGGTGCGCGAGGTTGAAGTCGCTGATCGTGACGACGTCGGCGGCGTCGACCAGCTTGGCGCGCAGCTCCTCGTGCCGGACCTCGCTGTGGAAGATGTCCTTCGCGTGGGCGGTGAACGAGTACGTGATCCCCGCCAGCCGCGCGGCGAGCCGGGCGACCGTGGTCGCGACGGACGCGAAGTGGGCGTGCAGGTGCGTGACTCCCCCGGCGCGGACGGCGAGTGCGAGCTCCAGCGCCTGCGCGGCGTCGAGCGCGTCGGCGTCCCACAGCTCGTCGGCGTGGTGGGCGAGGTCAGGCAGCCCGGCGCGGGCGTCCCGGAACGCCGTCCACAGGTCGTCGGCGCGGATGCTCGACGAGCGCAGGTAGGTGACCGGCGCCCGCAGGCGGGCGAGCGACTCGTGGAAGCGGCCGTCGGCCGGTGGCCGCAGGGAGAAGACCGCGACGTCGAGACCGCGCTCCTGGTGGGCGAGCAGCTCGGTGACCACGAAGGTCTCGGAGAACCGTGGGTACATCTTCAGCACGTAGCCCACGCGGCCGGGGCGGATGGGCTCAGGCAGCTGCACGACGGACCTCCTGCAGCGCGGTGCCGCCCGCGCCACCGGTCCCGCGGGCGGAGCGGCCGAGGGGCGGACGGGACCGGCCGCCCAGCACCAGGTCGGCCAGGTGCGGGACCCGGCGCAGCCCGTCCAGGTCGACCGGCGCACCGGCCGGGGCGGGCGTGCTGACCGCGGTCGCCAACCAGTCGCCCAGCACGGCGCCGCTCAGGTCGGCCGGGCGGCAGTAGTCGAGCAGCCCGCGCTCGGCGAGCCGTTCGGCACGTACCAGCTGCTCCTCGCGTGGGGCCACCCGCGGGACGACGAGCGCCCGGACGCCGGCGGCGAGGAGCTCGCAGACGCTGTTGTACCCGCCCATCGAGACCACCGCGGCAGCCGCGGCGAAGAACTCCTCGCTGTCCGGCACGAAATCGAGGACGGTCAGGCGCTCGTCGGCCGCGGCAGCGGCCCGGACGGCGTCGCGCACGGAGGCCGCCATGAACGGCCCGGTGAGCAACACCCCCCGGTGCCCCTCGGGCAGCGGCGCCGAGGCGAAGGCCCGGGCCAGCTCCTGGCCGTCCTGCCCACCACCCACGGTGCAGAGGACGTAGGGCTCGGCGGGCGGGGTGAGCCGGGCGGTCGGGCGGCTTCGCGGGCGAACGGTGTCCCGGCGGCCGTGCCCGAGGTAGCCGGTGTACTGGACCATGGCGACCACCTCGGGCGGCAAGCGGTACTCGGCGACCGGGTCGTAGACGACGGGATCGCCGTAGACCCACACCGCGTCGAAGTAGTCGACGAGGATCTCGGTGGTGGCCGACCGCTCCCACTCCTCGATCGCCACCTCGGGGCGGTCGAGCACCTCCCGCAGCCCCAGGACGACGCGGGTGTCTCCCAGCTCGCGGAGCGTGCTCAGCGCCGGGAGCAGCTCGCCGCAGACCCCGGCGGCGACCTTGTCGACGACCAGCAGGTCGGGGGCGAAGGCTCCCAGAGCGGCGTCCAGGATGCGCGCCCGGACGTCCAGCACCACCTCGAGCGGGCTGGCCAGCGCACGGGCTGCGTAGTCCCCGTCGTCGGTCTTCCGGATCGTGGGCAGCGTGAGGACGTCCGTGCGCGGTGGGAGCGGAAGCATCGCCGCCTCCGGGTTGCCGGTCAGCAGGAGCACGTCCGTGTCGGGGCGTGCCGCCACCAGCGCGGCGGCCAGGGCGATGTTGCGGCGCGTGTGCCCGAGACCCTGGGTGTCGTGCGAGTAGAACGCGATCCGCCGCAGCCGCGGCGAGGCCTGTGAGGTGCGCGAGGGCTGGGGTGTCGGCGACATGAGGTCCTCCGGCGACGAGGACGTGGCCGTCCGGTGTCGAGTGGGTGACCCCACCGTGCCCAGCTCGCGTGGCACCCCGGTGAGCCGTGGATGAGAGAGACCTCATCCACGGGCGGGTCGAACGGCACGCGGGGCGCGTGGCCGGCCCCGCTCGCGGCGTCAGTCCTCGGTGAAGAGCGCCACCAGCTCGTCGGGCGTGCCGGGCACGTGCAGCGGGAGCACGGAGACCGACCACTCCGGGCGCCGCTCGTCGACGCCGAGCGCCAGGTCCCACGCCGCGCGGGGGGTGAGCGGGCCGAAGCAGGCGTCGTCGCCGTCCTCGCCCAGGTCGACCTCGACGAGCCACTGGTCCGACAGGTCGGCGGCGAGCTCGGCGAAGTCGGGGGCCGCGTCCTCGTCGGGCTCCGGGGAGTCGATCCGGACCGGGTAGATGAGCGCCATCCTGCGCACGGTAGGCCCCCGGGCCCCGTCCGGCATCCCCCGGACGCCCGGGGCGCCGGGGAGTGCCCCGACCGTAGGTTGGGCGCATGACGACGCCGCGGGACGACGGTCGCTCCATGCGCGAACGGATGCTGGCCGGCGAGCCGTACCTCGCCGACGACCCGGAGCTCGGCGAGCTCAGCTCGCGGGCCCTCGACCTCGCCGACGCCTACAACGCGACGTCGGTCCGCCAGGCCGGGCTGCGCCGGAAGCTGCTCGAGCAGCTGCTGGGGTCGGTCGGCGAGGACACCGAGCTGCGCCCGCCGTTGCGCGTCGACTACGGCCGGCACCTGACCGTCGGCGCCCGCTGCTTCGCCAACTTCGGGCTGGTCGCCCTCGACGTCGCCCCCATCACCATCGGGGACGACGTGCAGATCGGGCCCAACGTCCAGCTGCTCACGCCCACGCACCCGGTGGAGGCGGAGCCGCGGCGGCAGAAGTGGGAGGCCGCGCAGCCGATCACCATCGGCGACAACGTCTGGCTCGGCGGCGGGGTCATCGTCCTGGCGGGCGTCACGATCGGCGCGAACACGGTCGTCGGCGCGGGCGCCGTCGTCACCCGGGACCTGCCGGCCGACGTCGTCGCGGTCGGCAACCCGGCACGCGTCGTGCGCCACCTGGACGAGGCCCGGTAGCCGACGAGCCGCCGCCGGCGTCCCCGTGGGAACGCCGGCGACGGCTCGACCGGTCGGAGGCCGACGGGGCGCGGCCGGTGCGGCCGCGCCCCGTCAGCCGTCAGTCGTCAGTCCACGACCTCGTGACCGTGCACGTGGTCGTGCGCGAGGCCGCCGCCGCCGGCCGCCTCCCTGAACGTGCCCTGCTCGCCGGCCGGGGCCGGCAGCTCGAACGCCGGACCGGGGACCGGTCGGCCCGGGACGCCGTTCACCGACTCCGTGGAGAAGGCGAACGTGAGCATCGCGAAGGCGATGAGGTCGCTGTTCACGTCCAGCGCGTCGAGGGCCATGTTGTCGATCTGGTCGCAGGCCAGGTGGTAGCACGGGTCGAACTGCTCGCCCGCCGTACCGCCCCAGATCGCCGCCTGCTCCTCGGTCTTGCGCACCTCGGCGCCGGTGAACAGACCCCCGGACGGGATGCCGGCGTTGATGAACGCCTGGTAGTCGCTGCGGCCGGAGTACTCCGCGTCGTCGTAGGGCACCCCGATCTTGGTGTAGTACGACTCGTAGAGGTCCTCGATCGCGGTGGAGCCCGCCGGGATCGGGGCCGAGGCGTCCCAGGTGGACTCGTCCGAGTCGTAGACCATCTGCACGTAGTTCGGCGACGCGACCATGTCGTAGTTCATGTAGAGCGCGATGCGGTCGAGCTCGGACTGCGGCAGCTTCTCGACGTAGCTCGTCGAGCCGACCAGCCCCTGCTCCTCCGCGGCCCACCACGCGAACCGCAACGTGTTGTGCGGCTTCATCCGAGCCATCGACAGCGCCGTCTCGAGCAGCGCCGCCGACCCCGAGCCGTTGTCGTTGATACCGGGTCCGACCTCGACGCTGTCCAGGTGGGCACCCGCCATGACGACGTTGTTCCGGTCCCTGCCCCGCAGCTCCGCGATGACGTTGTAGTCGGTGCGGGTCTCCGCGGGGAGCACCTTCACGAAGGCGGTGGCACCGTCGGCCGCCAGGGCCTCGCCCTGCGCGAAGCTGGCACCGACGACCGGGATGCCGTGCTGCACCGTGGTGCCGTCGCCGAGGGTCGCCGCGTTGGCGACGATCAGCTCCATGCGGTCGGGGCCGTTCCCCTGGTTGAAGATGATCACCGCCTCGGCGCCGGCCTGCTCGGCGTTGGCCACCTTGTCGCCGAAGTTGCAGGTGCCGCGCTGGACGAGGGCGATGTCGGCCGGGCCGGTGAGGTCCAGCCCGGCGAAGTCCTCGGCCTCGCAGCCGCTGCTGGAGGCGGCCGGGTCGGTCAGTGCGAGGTCGACCGGTACGACGGCGCCCTCCACCGTGCCCGAGCCGCTGCCGGTGAAGACCCCGGTCTCGTACTCGGCCTCGACGGGGGTGAGCTGGCGCAGCTCGGCGGGGAAGTTGAACGTGACCTCGACCGGGTCGAGCGTGACGTCGAACCTGGCCTGCCGCAGCAGGCCCGCGACGTACTCCACGCTGTCGGCGTAGCCGTCCGTGCCCGCCGCGCGGCTGCCCGGGTAGACCGGGTCGTCGCTGTTGTCCGCGATCTCCTGGAACGCGCGCTGGTGCTCGAGGATGTCCTCGAGGTCGACGCACTCCAGCAGCTTCTCGTACGTGATGTTGTGCCGGCGGTCGCACGGATCCCGGGGCAGGGTGTTCGAGTCCCGCGGTGCGGCGGTGGCCGTGGCGGGGAGGGCCAGCGCCAGCAGCAGTCCGCTGGTGCCCAGTGCGATGGCTCGAGCCGCCGTCCGTCGTGCGGACGCGGTCCGTCGTTCGTTCACGCTCGATCCCTTTCGATCGGTGGTCGGCGGGATCCCCGCCGGCGCCGGCGCCCTTGCCGGCACCGGAACTCCACCGGAGGAGAGGGCGCTTGCATAGGGGGAGTTCGCGATCCGGAACTGGCAGGAGCCCGCGCGGCACCCACCCGCCGAGGGCTCTTCTCCGCGGCCGACCAGCGGATTCAGGCGTGAGCCAGGTCACGACACGCAGAAAACGGAAACGACCCTCCGTGACGGGCTGCGACGCTCGGCGACCGTCGCCGGGCGGGCGGGACCTCAGCCCGCCCGGCCGGCCCCGTCCACCGGAAGCCACCGGCGCCACCAGCGGAGCAGGTGCTCCAGGCGGTCCACCCGGTGCCGGGGGCGGCCGCGTCGCGCCAGCTCGTGCCCCTCGCCGGGGAACAGGAGCAGCTCTGCCGGCACCCCGCGCCGGACCAGCTCCGCGTACAGCCGCTGCCCCTGCTCCAGCGGCGTCCGCCGGTCCTCCTCCGCGTGGACGACCAGGGTCGGGGTGCGGATCGTCCCTGCCCGGGCCAGCGGGCTCTGCGCCGCCAACCGCTCTGGGTCGGTGCCCAGATGCGTGTCGACCAGGTACCAGCCCGCGTCGGAGGTACCGGCGAAGGCGACCGGGTCGGTGAGCGCCCCCTCCACCACGGCCGCCGCGAACCGGTTCGTCCGGCCGATCAGCAGCGCGGCCAGCGAGCCGCCGTAGGCGCTGCCCATGATCCCCACCCGACCGGCGTCCAGCGCCGGCTCGGTGAGCACCGCGTCGAGGAAGGCCAGGACGTCGTCGGCGTCCGGGCCGCCCCACGCGCCCCGGACGGCCCGCCCGTGCGCCGCGCCGTAGCCGGAGGAACCACGCGGGTTGCACTGCACGACCGCGTACCCGGCGGAGACGAGGACCTGGACCTCCTCGGCCAGCTCCCAGCCGCACTGGCGGAACGGCCCGCCGTGCACCACGAGCAGCACCGGGTGCGGGCCCGGCCCCGGTGGCGCGGTCACCCAGCCGTGCACCGGGTACCCGTCGGGGGCGTGCGCGGTGCACTCCCGCATCCGGTGCAGCCGACCGGTGGCACCGAGGTGGCGGCCGAAGCCGGTGAGCAGCCGGCGCCCCCTACCGCCGAGGGCCAGCAGCTCCCCGGCCGACCGGTCGTGGCCCACCGTGGCGACGACGACCCTGCCCCCGGCGGCGATGCCCCGGACGGTGAACGGGCCGTCGACGAGCGTCTCGGGTGGCCCGCCGTCCAGCGGTACCCGCAGCAGCTCGACCGCGCCCCGTCGTTGGACGCCGACCAGCACCGCTCCGTCGGCCAGCACGGTCGCGGGGGTGGTGTCGCCCCGCCCGTGCTGCTCGGGGTCGAGGAGCACCGCCAGCGGGCCGCCGTCGACGGGGACCCGGCAGGGCACCGGCTGCCGGGCGGCCGCGTCCACGCCGTCCGGGCCCAGGTCGGGGATCGCGGTGAGCACGATCGTGGCGCCGTCCGGCGTGTACGCCGGGGAGGAGCAGTCGCCGCGGGACTGCGTGACGCGACGGAGCGCGGACCCGTCGGGACCGATGACGTACACGTCCCGGACCAGGTCCCTGTCCGCCCGGTCGTGGCGCGCCGACACGAACGCCAGTTCGGCGCCGTCCGGGCGCCAGGCCACGTCCGCGCAGTCCGCCTCCCCCGCCGTCACCTGCACCGGCTGCGGGGGCGCGGCGGTGTCGTCGGCGAAGTCGGCCGGCAGCGAGGCGACGAAGACCTGGGCGGGGCGGTCGCGGAAGAAGCCCAGCCCGTCCCGGCGGTAGGTCAGCGTGGTGATCAGGCGCGGCGGCTCGGCCTCCGGGCGCACACCGGGGACCGTGCCGTACCGGCCGTGCTCGGGCACCCGTGCGACGTAGGCGATGCGGCGGGAGTCCGGGGACCAGGCCGGCGCACCGGCACCCAGCGGGTGGTCGGTCAGCCGACGCGGCGCGCCACCGGCGGCGGGCAGCACCTGCAGCTGCGGACGGCCACCTGGTTCCGCGCCCAGATAGGCCAACCACCGACCGTCCGGGGAGAACTGCGGGTCGGTGTCGCACCGGCCGGTGGTGAGCGGGCGCGCCGGCGCGGAGCCGTCGGTGGGCACCGCCCACAGCTGGCTGCGGTACTCGTCGGCGACGGGGTCGGGCCAGCCGACGGCCACGACCGCCATCCGACCGTCGGGCGAGACCGTCGGCGTCCCCGGCGTGCGCAGGAGGGCGAGGTCCGACGGGCGCATGCCGGCGACGCTAGCCGAGGGATCGGGGCCGGCCGCCCGGCGGCCGGGCCGTCGCCGTCAGCGTGCTGCGCCGCCTCCGCCCGGGCCGCTGGTGTCGGCGATCCGCGCCTCGGCCGCTGCTGCGGCCTCGGGCCCTCCCGGCGCCACCGCCTCGGCCTCCTCCGGCTCGATCACCGGCTCGTCGGCCGAGACGAGCTGGCCCCGCGTGCGCAGCAGGCTGGCGATCGTGGCGACCACGAGGACGCCGAGGATGACCGACAGCGACAGCCAGATCGGGATCTCGGGAACGGCCTCGATGTGCTCGCCGCCGTTGATGAACGGCAGCTCGTTCGTGTGCAGCGCCTCCATCACCAGCTTGACCCCGATGAAGGCGAGGATCACGGCGAGGCCAAGCGAGAGGTAGACCAGGCGCTTGAGCAGGCCACCCAGCAGGAAGTAGAGCTGACGCAGCCCCATGAGCGCGAAGACGTTGGCCGTGAAGACGATGAACGCCTCCTGGGTGAGGCCGAAGATCGCCGGGATGCTGTCGAGCGCGAAGAGCAGGTCGGTCGTCCCCAGGGCGAGGAAGACGATGATCATCGGCGTCCAGAGCTTCGCGCCGTTCTCCGTGACCCGGACCTTGGCGCCCCGGAAGTCCTGGGTCATCGGCAGCACCCTGCGCATGCGCCGGATGAACGGGTTCTCCTCGTAGTCCTCGTCCTCGCCGCGGTGGCGGACCAGGTTGATCGCCGTGTAGACGAGGAACGCACCGAAGACGTAGAAGACCCAGGTGAAGCGCTCGATCACCGCGGCGCCCAGCAGGATGAAGATGCCGCGCAGGACCAGCGCGATGATGATGCCGACCATCAGGGCCTCCTGCTGCAGGTGCCGCGGCACCCGGAAGCGGGCCATGATGATCACGAACACGAACAGGTTGTCGACCGAGAGCGAGTACTCGGTCAGCCAGCCCGCGTAGAACTCGGTCGCGGAGGTGCCGTCGGCGACCCAGAACAGGATTCCGCCGAACACGAGGGCCAGCGCCACGTAGAACGCGACCCAGCCTCCCGCCTCCTTCGTGCTGGGTTCGTGCGGGCGGCGGGCGACGATGGCGAGGTCGGCGAGCAGCAGGACGGTCAGCCCCACCAGCGTCGCGACCTCGAACCAGACGGGGAGGGCCACGCGCCGGAACGCTACGTACCGGAACGGCGGCCCGCCCGGCGAACGACGGGCCGGGGGCGGTGAGGCTGCTCACGTGCCGCCGCGGCCCGCCGGACGGCCGGCTCCGCCCGGGGAGACCACCCCGGGCGGAGCCGGCCGGGGCTCAGTCCGTCGAGCCGTCGTCCCGCGAGGTCACCGGGGCGTTCCTCGGGTCCGGCGGACCCTCGCCGCGCCCGGGGGTGTCCAGACCGTCGTGGCTCCCCGGAGCGGGCACGTTGCGCCCGGTCCGGTCGGCGCCCGGGTCCCCGGCACCCGTCGGGCTGGTGTAGCCGGCTGCCTCGTCGCGCTTGTTCTTGGCCAGGCTGGCGACGGTGGTGATCAGCAGGGTGACGAGGATGACCGTCAGGGACAGCCACGTCGGGATCTCGGGCACCACGGTGACGTGCTCCCCACCGTTGATGAACGGCAGCTCGTTCTCGTGCAGGGCGTGGATGAGCAGCTTGATCCCGATGAAGCCGAGGATCACCGCGAGGCCGTAGGCCAGGTAGACCAAGCGGTCGAGCAGGCCGTCGATCAGGAAGAAGAGCTGCCGCAGCCCGAGCAGCGCGAAGGCGTTGGCGCTGAACACCAGGTAGGTCTCCTGGGTCAGCCCGAAAATCGCCGGGATGGAGTCGACGGCGAAGAGGATGTCGGCGCTGCCGATGGCCACCAGTGCGATCGCCAGGGGCGTGATGTAGCGCTTGCCCTCGAGCTTCGTGACCATCCGGTCGCCGTGGTACTCCTTCGTCGTCGGCACGGCCTTGCGGGTGAGGCGGAGGAGGAGGTTCTCCTTGAACTCCTCGTCCTCGTTGTGCCCGCCGCTGCGCGCCTGCGCCCAGGCGGTGTAGATGAGGAATCCGCCGAAGAGGTAGAAGACCCAGCTGAAGTTGTTGATCGCCGCGGCGCCGACGAGGATGAAGGCGGTCCGCAGGACCAGCGCGAACGCGATCCCGAACAGCAGCACCTTCTGCTGCAGCTCCCGCGGTACCGCGAAGCTCGCCATGATCAGCACGAAGACGAACAGGTTGTCCACCGAGAGGCTCTTCTCGGTGATGTAGCCGGCGAAGTACTCACCGCCGTACCTGCCGCCGTAGGCCCACAGGATCAGCAGTCCGAAGACGACCGCGATCCCGACGTAGATGGCCGACCAGGTGGCCGATTCCCGCAGGGTCGGCGCGTGCGGCGTGCGCACGTGCCCGTAGAAGTCGAACACGAGCATGCCCACGATCGCGCCGACCGTGACCGCCCACACCCAGAAGGGCACGTCCATTGCAGAAGACCTCCGGTATCACTGCCAGCCATCCGGCACCGGAGGTCTCTCCCGCCGCCGGCCCGAGGCCTGCGGCCGGCAGCACCGGAGGCCATGGGACCTCGTGATGACGACGCTGCCGCGCGGGGATACTCCCCTCCATTGTGCATCCCGCCGCCGTGCAGACGTCGTCGGATGCGGGCGCCGGGGTGCTGGGCGACACGCTACCCCGAGGGCGCCGGAACCACCGCCCGTGCGTCCAGGCGCGCCGCCCGGTGCCCCGCTCCCGGGCCCACCGGCCGGCCGCCGTCAGGCGTGCGCGGCGTCGAACTGGCGCAGCTCCTTCTTCAGCTCGTTCAGCTCGTCCCGCAGGCGGGCGGCGACCTCGAACTGCAGCTCGCGGGCGGCGGCGAGCATCTGCTCGTTCATCTGCGTGATCAGGTCGGCCAGCTCGGCACGCGGCAGGCCCTGCACGTCGATCGAGCCGGCCTTGACCTTGCCCTTCGACGACAGCCCCGGCACCGGGGCCTTGCCGCGGGACTGCTGCCGCCCCGATCCGCCGACGAGCTCGACCGACTCCGAGTCCTCCGCCTCGCGGTAGATACCGTCGAGGATGTCGACGATCTTCTTCCGCAGCGGCTGGGGGTCGATGCCCCGCTCGGTGTTGTAGGCGATCTGCTTCTCGCGCCGGCGGCTGGTCTCGTCGATCGCCTGGGCCATGGACGGGGTGATCTTGTCGGCGTACATGTGCACCTGGCCGGAGACGTTGCGCGCCGCGCGGCCGATCGTCTGGATCAGTGACTTGCCCGACCGGAGGAAGCCCTCCTTGTCGGCGTCGAGGATCGCCACCAGCGACACCTCGGGCAGGTCCAGCCCCTCGCGCAGCAGGTTGATGCCGACGAGCACGTCGTACTCGCCCTGCCGGAGTTCCCGGAGCAGCTCGACGCGGCGCAGGGTGTCGACCTCGGAGTGCAGGTACCGCACCTTGATGCCCAGCTCGAGCAGGTAGTCGGTCAGGTCCTCGGCCATCTTCTTGGTGAGCGTGGTGACCAGGATCCGCTCGTCCTTCTCGGTGCGCAGGCGGATCTCGTGCACCAGGTCGTCGATCTGCCCCTTCGTCGGCTTCACCACCACCTCCGGGTCGACCAGCCCCGTCGGCCGGATGACCTGCTCGACGACGTCGCCCTGGACGCGGCCGAGCTCGTAGTCCCCGGGCGTTGCCGAGAGGTACACCGTCTGGCCGATCCGGTCGGCGAACTCCTCCCACTTCAGCGGGCGGTTGTCCATCGCCGACGGCAGCCGGAACCCGTGCTCGACGAGCGTGCGCTTGCGGCTCATGTCGCCCTCGTACATGCCGCCGATCTGCGGCACGGTCACGTGCGACTCGTCGATGACCAGCAGGAAGTCGTCGGGGAAGTAGTCGATGAGGCAGGCACCGGCGCTACCGGCCGCCCGGCCGTCGATGTGCCGCGAGTAGTTCTCGATGCCGGAGCAGAACCCGACCTGGCGCATCATCTCGATGTCGTAGGTGGTGCGCATGCGCAGCCGCTGCGCCTCCAGCAGCTTGCCCTGCTTCTCGAGCTCCGCCAGGCGTACCTCCAGCTCCGCCTCGATGGAGGCGATCGCCCGCTCCATGCGGTCGGGGCCGGCCACGTAGTGGCTGGCCGGGAAGACGAACAGCTCCTCCACCTCGCGCACGACCTCGCCGGTGAGCGGGTGCAGGTAGTACAGCCGCTCCACCTCGTCGCCGAACATCTCGATCCGGACGGCGAGCTCCTCGTAGACCGGGAAGACCTCGATCGTGTCGCCGCGCACCCGGAACGTGCCACGGGTGAAGGCGAGGTCGTTGCGGGTGTACTGCTCGGTGACCAGGGTGCGCAGCAGCTCGTCGCGGTCCCGCTCCTCCCCCACCGAGATCTTCAGCGCGCGGTCGACGTACTCCTCGGGCGTGCCCAGGCCGTAGATGCAGGAGACCGTGGACACCACCACGACGTCGCGCCGGGTGAGCAGGCTGTTCGTGGCCGAGTGCCGCAGCCGCTCGACCTCCTCGTTGATCGAGGAGTCCTTCTCGATGTAGGTGTCCGTCTGCGGGACGTAGGCCTCGGGCTGGTAGTAGTCGTAGTAGGAGACGAAGTACTCGACCGCCGCGTCGGGCAGCAGCTCGCGGAACTCGTTGGCCAGCTGCGCGGCGAGGGTCTTGTTCGGCGCCATCACCAGCGTCGGGCGCTGCACCTGCTCGATCAGCCACGCCGTGGTCGCGGACTTGCCGGTGCCGGTGGCGCCGAGCAGGACCACGTCCTTCTCCCCGGCGTTCACCCGCTCGGCGAGCGCCTTGATCGCCGCCGGCTGGTCGCCCGCGGGCTCGAACTCGCTGACGACGCGGAAGCGCCCCTGCGTGGGCCGGAGATCGGTGGTCGTGCGCACGCGACGACGGTACGTCGGCGGTGTGACAGAAGGCGTCGCGCGCGCACCGGGCGGTGGCTGGGGCGGAGGGGACGGCGGCGGCGGGGCCGGTACTTGTCTGCTCCGGCTCGCACCCCTAGCGTGCCCAGTCGCAGGAGCGGTCCGCGCCGAGGACCAGCGCCACCCGGGGCTCCCCGGGCGAGGTCGGACCCGGCGCGCCGCCGGCCCCACCCCACCGGGCAGGTGGCACCGCCGCCCCCCGGTCGGCCGGGCCCCCGGTGGCATCCCGGCCGGACCTGCGCACGACGCCCCCCGCGGTCCGCCGCGGGGGGCGTCGTCGTCCGTCGGAGCGGCGTCCCGCCGGAGACCCGGGGCACGGTCGCCGGTCTCACGCCCGCCGGAGGTGTGGCGAGCCCCGGACGCGGGCACCGGGGTCCCGACGTCCGTCCCGACCCGGTCACGCGAGCACGCGCCCGGGTCTCCCGCCCCCAGCCCCGGGGCGCCCTGCGCAGGAGGAACGACCCAGATGACCCAGGTGTGGCCCGGTAGCGCCTATCCCCTCGGTGCCACGTACGACGGCACCGGAACCAACTTCGCGATCTTCAGCGAGGTGGCCGAGAAGGTGGAGCTGTGCCTGTTCGACGAGGACGGCAACGAGGAGCGGGTCCGGCTGCCCGAGATGGACGGGTACGTCTGGCACGCGTTCCTCCCCGGCGTCCACCCGGGCCAGAAGTACGGCTTCCGGGTGCACGGGCCCTACGACCCCTCGCAGGGCCTGCGCTGCAACCCGAACAAGCTGCTGCTCGATCCGTATGCCAAGGCGATCGACGGCCAGGTCGCCTGGCACCCCTCGGTCTTCGGCTACGACTTCGAGACCCAGGAGCGCAACGACGAGGACTCGGCCCCGCACATGCCGAAGTCCGTCGTCGTCAACCCGTTCTTCGACTGGGGCGTCGACCGCCCGCCGAAGACCCCCTACAACAAGACGGTCATCTACGAGGCCCACGTCAAGGGGCTGACGATGACCAACCCGCGGATCCCCGAGGAGCTGCGCGGTACGTACGCCGGCATCGCCCACCCGGCGACGATCGAGCACCTCACCGACCTGGGCATCACCGCCCTCGAGCTGCTGCCGGTGCACCGCTTCGTGCAGGACGACACCCTGCAGCAGAAGGGCCTGCGCAACTACTGGGGCTACAACTCGATCGGCTTCTTCGCGCCGCACGACGAGTACGCCAGCGACACGACGGCGGGTCAGCAGGTGCAGGAGTTCAAGGGCATGGTGCGCGCCCTGCACGAGGCGGGCATCGAGGTCATCCTCGACGTCGTCTACAACCACACGGCCGAGGGCAACCACCTGGGCCCGACCCTGTCGTTCAAGGGCATCGACAACCGGGCGTACTACAAGCTCGTCGAGGGCGACGAGCAGTACTACATGGACTACACCGGCACCGGCAACACGCTCAACGTCCGGACGCCGCAGGCGCTGCAGCTCATCATGGACTCGCTGCGCTACTGGGTCACCGAGATGCACGTCGACGGCTTCCGCTTCGACCTCGCCTCCGCCCTGGCCCGCGAGCTGCACGCCGTCGACCGGCTGGCCACCTTCTTCGACCTCGTGCACCAGGACCCGGTCGTCAGCCAGGTGAAGCTGATCGCCGAGCCCTGGGACGTCGGCGAGGGCGGGTACCAGGTCGGCAACTTCCCGGCCCTGTGGACCGAGTGGAACGGCAAGTACCGCGACACGGTCCGCGACTTCTGGCGCGGCGAAGGCGGCACGATCGGGGAGTTCGCCGACCGCATCTCCGGCTCCTCCGACCTCTACCAGCACTCGGGCCGGCGACCGGTGGCCAGCATCAACTTCGTCACCGCGCACGACGGCTTCACCATGCGCGACCTCGTCTCCTACAACGATAAGCACAACGAGGCCAACGGTGAGGGCAACAACGACGGCGAGAGCCACAACCGCAGCTGGAACTGCGGGGTCGAGGGCGAGACCGACGACCCCGACGTGCTGGCCTGCCGGGCCCGCCAGCAGCGCAACTTCATCACCACGCTGATGCTGAGCCAGGGCGTGCCCATGCTGCTGCACGGTGACGAGCTCGGCCGCTCGCAGGGCGGCAACAACAACGGCTACTGCCAGGACTCGCCGCTGACGTGGATCGACTGGGAGAACGTCGACGAGGGGCTGCTGGAGTTCACCAAGAAGGTCACCAAGCTCCGCGCCGACCACCCGACGTTCCGCCGTCGCCGGTTCTTCCACGGCCGGCCGGTCCGCCGCGGGCTGGGCGACCCGGTGCCCGACATCGCCTGGCTCGCCCCGACCGGCGAGGAGATGGCCGACGAGGACTGGGACGCCGCCTACGCCAAGTCGCTGGCGGTCTACCTCAACGGCGTCGGGATCCGGGAGACCGACGAGCGCGGCGAGTACGTCTCCGACGACCACTTCTACCTGGCGTTCAACGCCTCGCACGAGCCGATCGAGTTCACCCTGCCCAGCGCCGACTACTCGCGGAGCTGGACGCCGGTGCTCGACACCGCCGAGATGCACGAGGTGGAGCCGGTCGAGGTGAAGCCCGGCGAGACGGTGACCGTGCAGGCCCGCTCGATCATCGTCCTGACGGGTCCCGCCCAGTGAGCGAGCCCATCCAGGTGCCCGGGGACGAGCGTCGCCGCGCGGACCCCACGGCGACGTACCGGCTGCAGGTGCACGCCGGCTTCCCGCTGCAGGACGCCGCCGAGGTCGCGGGCTACCTCGCGGACCTCGGCGTCACCCACGCCTACTCCTCCCCGCTGCTCCGCTCGGCCGAGGGCAGCAACCACGGGTACGACACCGTGGATCACGCGCACATCGACGAGGCGCGGGGCGGGCAGGCCGGCTTCGACCGGTTCGTCGCCGCGCTGCACGAGCACGGGCTCGGGCTGGTGCTCGACCTGGTGCCCAACCACATGGGCGTCGACGACCCGGCGGCGGCGCCGTGGTGGTGGGACGTGCTGCAGCACGGCCGGGACAGCGCGCACGCGGACGCCTTCGACATCGACTGGGACTTCGGCGGCGGGAAGGTCCGCATCCCCGTCCTGGGCTCCGCGGACGACGTCGAGAAGCTCGAGGTGGTGGACGGGGAGCTCCGCTACTACGACAACCGCTTCCCCATCGCCCCCGGAACCGGGGACGGAACGCCGCAGGAGGTGCACGCGCGGCAGCACTACGAGCTGGTGGACTGGCGCCGCGCGGACAGCGACCTGAACTACCGGCGCTTCTTCGCGATCAACACGCTCGCCGGGCTGCGGGTCGAGGACCCGGCGGTCTTCCAGGCCACGCACGAGCTGGTGCTGCGACTGGTGCACGACGGAGCCGTCGACGGGCTGCGCATCGACCACCCGGACGGGCTGGCCGACCCGAAGGGATACCTGGACCGCCTGGCCCAGGCGTCGGACGGCCGGTGGACGGTCGTGGAGAAGATCCTCGAACCCGGGGAGGACCTCCCCGAGAGCTGGGCGACGGCGGGGACGACGGGTTACGACGCCCTCGCCGAGGTGGACGAGGTGCTCGTCGACCCGGCCGGGGAGCCGGCGCTGACCGCGCTGGACACCGAACTCGCCGGCCGGCGGGTCGACTACGCCCAGCTGGTCCACGACTGCAAGCGCGAGGTCACCGACGGGATGCTCGGCTCGGAGGTCGCCCGGCTGGTCCGGGTCATCGGCGCGCTCGGAGGGGCGGGCGGCGGCGCGGTCGACCGGGAGCAGGAGACCGAGGCGCTGGCCGAGCTGCTCGCCTCCTTCCCGGTCTACCGGAGCTACCTGCCCGACGGCCGGGAGCACCTGGACCGGACCGTGGCCGCGGTCCGGGAACGCCGCCCCGACCTGGCGCCGGCGCTGGAGGCGCTGCACCCGGTGCTCTCGCAGGCCGGTACCGAGGCGGCCACCCGCTTCGAGCAGACCAGCGGGCCGGTCATGGCCAAGGGCGTCGAGGACAGCGCGTACTACCGGTGGGCGCGCTTCGCGGCGCTGAACGAGGTGGGCGGTGACCCGGCCCGCTTCGGCAGCACGGTGGCCGAGTTCCACGAGGCACAGCGCCGGCGGCTGGCGTTGCGGCCGCGGTCGATGACCACGCTGTCCACGCACGACACCAAGCGCAGCGAGGACGTGCGCGCCCGGCTGGCGGTACTCGCCGAGCTCCCCGCCGACTGGGCGCGGCTCGTGCGGGGCTGGATCACCCGGCACCCGCTGGCCGACCGCTCGCTGGCCCACCTGGTGTGGCAGAACCTGGTCGGCGCGTGGCCGCTCTCCCGGGAGCGGGCGCACACCTACGCGGAGAAGGCGGCCCGCGAGGCCGGCACCTCGACCACCTGGACCGCTCCGGACCAGGAGTTCGAGGAGCAGCTGCACGCCCTGGTCGACGCCGCGTTCGACGACCCCACGACGCGGTCGGAGATCGACGCCTTCGTCACCCGGATCGCGCCGCTGGGCTGGTCGAACTCGCTGACCCAGAAGCTCCTGCAGCTGACGATGCCCGGTGTCCCCGACGTCTACCAGGGCACCGAGCTGTGGGACTTCTCCCTGGTCGACCCGGACAACCGCCGCCCCGTGGACTACGCCCTGCGCCGGCAGCTGCTCGCCCGGCTCGACGGCGGGGAGGTGCCCGCGGTGGACGAGACCGGCGCGGCGAAGCTGCTGGTCGTGTCGCGCACCCTGCGCGCCCGCCGGGACCACCCCGAGTGGTTCACCGCCTACGAGCCGGTGGCGGTCACCGGGGCGGCGGCCGACCACGTGATCGCCTACGACCGCGGTGGTGTCGTCGTGGTCGGCACGCGGCTGCCGGCGAAGCTGGCGCAGGACGGCTGGGGCGACACCGCACTCCAGCTGCCGAACGGCGCGTGGCGGGACCTGCTCACCGGTGGACGGACGGTCTCGGACGTCGCCGGTGTCGCTGCCGACGTCGTGCTCTCCCGGCTGCCGGTGGCTCTGCTCGTGCGGGAGTAGGCGGCACCGCCGGTGGCGCCGGAGCATCCTCCCGCGCCACCGGCCGACGTCACGACACCATCCGGGCCTCGGGCGGTGCGGTCGCACGACGCCGCCGGGGTCCTGGCTCCGGCACCGGGTGCGGTGCCGTCGGCAGGGACCAGTGCTCCCCGAGCCAGGCATCGAACGAACGGGGCTCGTACCGCATCGTGCCCCCGCTCGGGTACGGCGTGAACTCGCCGAACCAGACCGCGTTCCCCGTGGTGTAGAGGTCGACCCGCATGAAGTCGAAGGACCGCCCGAGGACCCGCGCGGCGTGCAGCATGGCGGCCAGGTTCTCCGGCGCCGCCATCGGCGGCCCGCACGGGGCGACGAGCTGGACGGGGATCTGCTCCCACTCGGGGGTGTAGTAGCTGCGCGTCTGCTCGCGCGTGAACCTGCCCCGGTCCACCTGGATCGCGGCGACCTCGCCGTCGAAGACGAGGAACTTGAAGTCGTCCAGGCGCGCTCCCCCGGCGATGTGCTCCTCGAGCATGAACAGCTTGCGCGCCCTGCTGTAGGCCCACTCCCCCAGCAGCGCACTCTGGTCGTCCCGCAGCCACTCCCGCGTCGCCGCCACGGTCGACGCGTCGATCACCTCCGAGGCCGCCCCGAAGCGCACCAGGCCGCTGCGGTGGTTCGGCTTGAGCACCCACGGGCGGTCGAACGCGCGACCGACCACCTCGCCCAGGTCCTCGCCCCACCACAGGGTCTCGGGCACCAGCACGCCGGCCTCCTGCTGGAGACAACGCGCGTGCTCCTTCATCGCCAGCTTGTCGCAGGTCCACTCCAGTTCGGGCCGGCGGTCCCGGAGGATGCGCCAGCTGACCTTCTCGGTGAACGTCCGCGGGTCGCGGAGCCGAGGGAGGCGCCGCTGCCCGGCCAGGTAGAGGTACCGCCGCCGGGCGGCCGGCGGCAGGAAGCCGGCGAACCGGCGGTGCGCGGGCTGCAGGCGCGAGCGGAGAACCGCGTTGAGCTGGCTCCGGGGCATCACGAGCTCCTTCCGCGCGGGGCACCTGTTCGTCCGACGTTCTCCTGACCGTGGTGGACACAGGTATCCCACCGTGGCCGAGAGGCTAGTGCGGACAACGCCCCCCCACCTCCCTCCGTCGAGCGAGAGCCGCCGGCGGGCTGGGCCACGTGACCCGTCGAGGCGGTTTCCACGGCGAGCGGGGATCGCTCAGGGAGCAGGCGGCATTCCGCGGCCGTCGGACCGCAGGTGGCTCAGGTGGTCACGACAGCGAGGTGCCCGGCCGGTGCTCGGCGAGGTCGACCGGTCGTCGGGCGAGCCGGACGGTCGACCGGGACACCGAGATCATCGCCGCCAGGAAGACGATGGCACCGGCCATCTCCAGTGACTCCTCGATCGAGGAGGCCACGACGAACGCCAGGCTGCCCTTCTGGCCACCGTTGAGGTCGTAGGCGAGGCCGCCGATGGCCTCGACGCCCATCGCCCCTCCGACGTACAGCACGGCGGCGATCACGACGAGTCGACCGATGGAGGTGGGCAGCGCGCGCAGGAATCCGAGGTAGGCCAGCGCGAAGGCGACGACGACGGGCGCCGCGACCAGGATCCAGCCGAACGAGAAGATGCCGCGGGCGTCGATCAGCGAATCGACCACCACCTCGGCCGATTCGTGCAACCTGGCCGCCTCGTCGGCGGAGAGGTAGGCGAAGGCGACGGCGAGGAACGCCCAGTGCCGCCACCACCTGTCCTCCGCGGTGCGACGGTCCACCGCGATCCCCCAGACGACCAGGGCCGAGAGCAGCAGGATCGTCGCGGACAGCCAGGACGCCAGATTGGCCTCCTGGTCGACGCTGAAGATCCGCAGCAGGCCCTGGAAGCCGAAGAAGACCGGCTGTCGCACGCCGCTGTCGAGCTCGGCCGCGTTCGCCGGCTGGGCCGCGACCACCCGCAGCACGAGGCTCACGAGGTTGATGACGATCGCGGCCACGCTGAGCGCGACGAGCAAGCGTCGGGTATTGCCGATCGGCACCATCGTGACCGTCTCCCGCCATCTCGAGCCCCATGGGCAGTCATCGATCCGGCGACCCTAGCCCCGGCCTCCCCCGGGTCCGTCCCCGGTCGCGTCCCGGGTGGATGCGGACGGCGGGGGGGGCACCCGCTGGCCGTCGCCCCCGAGCTGCGGCTGCCCCCGCGGTCGCCGGGACGAGCCGGGCGGCCCCCCGTGGGTAGCATCCGGCTGCGTGACCGGAGGACGAGACGCGGAGCGGGTGCGGCTGCTGTGGACCGGCGGCTGGGACTCGTCGTTCCGGCTGCTGCACCTGGTGCTCGTCGAGCGACGCCCGGTGCAGCCGATCTACGTGATCGACACCGGTCGACCGAGCACGCTCTTCGAGCTCCGCGCCATGGAGGCGATGCGTGCAGGGGTGCTCGCACGACTGCCGGACCCGTCCCTCCTGGCCCCCACCGCATTCGTCCTGGCGAGCGACCACCCGCCCGGTCCGCGTGACGCGGCGATCGGGGAGCGTCTGCGCCGGGAGACGACGATGGGCACCCAGTACGTCTGGCTGAGTGGTCCTGCCGAGGCGCTCGGGTGGTCGGACGTCGAGCTCTGCATCGAGCGTTACGAGTCCGGCCTCAGCGACTGGCAGCGCAGGGTGTTCGACGAGCCGGGGCAGCTCAACGGCTCGCCGGAGTCGGAGCTCTTCCGGTTCTGGTCGTTCCCCGTGATCCACCTGACCAAGGAGGAGATGCGGCAGGTCGCGCGGGCCCACGGCTTCCTGGACCTGCTCCTGCTGCGCTGGTTCTGCTTCCGCCCGCTGGACGGCAAGCCGTGCGGCCGGTGCCGGCCCTGCCGGCTGACGCACGACGAGGGCGTCCGGTTCGCCAATCCCGTCCTGGTCACGGTGCGCGACCTCGGCCGCAAGACCAGGAAGGCGCTGCGGGAACCCGCCGCGGCGCTGGACGTGCTGCGCCGACGCTGACCTCAGGACGAGAGCTCCGGCACCGACCACCGCGCCCCGAGCCACTCGTCGAACTCGGTCGGCTCGAACGGGGTGACGCCGCCGCCCGGGTACGGCGTGAGCTCGCCGAACCAGACCGTGTCCCCCGTGGTGTACAGGTCGACCCGCATGAAGTCGAAGGGCTGGGCGAGCACCTCCGCCGCGCGCAGCATCGCGGCCAGGTTCTCCGGAGCTGCCGTCGGTGGCCCGCTCCGCACGGTCTTCTGCACGGGGAGGGGCTCCCAGTCGGGCGTGTAGAAGTTCCTCGCCTGTCCCGTCGTGAACCTGCCCCGATCCACCTGGATCGCGGCGACCTTCCCGTGGAAGACGAAGAACTTGTAGTCGTCCAGCGGTTCGCCGGCGGCGATGTCCTCCTCGACCAGGAACAGCTTCCGGGCCTGGCTGTAGGCCCACTCCCCCAGCAGCACCCCCTGGTCGTCCCGCAACCAGTCCCGCGTCGCCGCCACCGTCGCGGCGTCGATCGTCTGCGCGGCCGCCCCGAACCGCACCAGCCCGCTGCGGTGGTTCGGCTTGAGCACCCACGGGCGGTCGAACGCCCGCCCGACCACTGCGCCCAGGTCGTCGCCCGCCCACAGCGTCTCGGGCACGGCGATCCCTGATCGGTCCTGCAGCTGGCTGACGTGCTCCTTGGCCGCCAGCTTGTCGCAGGTCCACACCAGCTCGGGCCGCCGGTCGTTCAGGATGCGCCAGTTGACCTTCTCCGAGAACGTCCGTGGGTCCCGCAGCCGAGGCAGTCGCCGGTGCCCGGCCAGGTACAGGTACCGCCGCCGGGCGCTCGGCGGCAGCAGCCCCGCGATCCGGCGGTGCGCCGGCTGCAGGTACGAGCGGAGAACGGCGTTCAGCCGACTACGGGGCATGGTGAAGTCCTCCTGCGCGGGACGCCGGCATCTCCGGCGGCCGTCTCTCCGTGGCGCACACGGGTACCCCGCGGCCGCGGAGGGTCTGGATGGGAGCTACCGTCCCGGAACCCCGCCGCGGTGGACGCACGCCGCCGGCGGATCCGGGCCGCTCAGAAGCGGATCGCATCGATCACCTTCGCACGGACGGCGATGATCACCGGCAGCAGCCCGGCGAGCGCGGTCGCGCAGACGCTCTCCAGCACCACCGCGGAGAAGTTCCGGCCGGACGTCCTCGTCCCGGGCCTCCGACAACGCGCCGAGGACGCCGGTCACGCGACTCCCCGGCCGGTCGCGGCGTCGAGCGCACCGACCTCGATCGCGCCGTCGAGCGCAGCGACCTCGATCGCGTGGTTGGGCGCCGGCGGTGCGGGCATGAAGCTCGCGCCTGGAACCCCTCGGCCAGGTCCGTCCCGCCCGCCCCCCTGGAGGCCCCCGCATGTCCGCACCCGTCGAGTTCTCCGTCTGGGCCCCGCTGCCCGAGCGCGTGCGGGTCCAGGTCGACGGCACCGTCCACGACATGCGCCGGGACGAGGGCGGCTGGTGGCGCGCCGAGGTGGAGGCCGGGCCGGAGGCCGACTACGGCTTCCTCGTGGACGACGACAGCACGCCCCGCCCCGACCCGCGGTCCCGTCGCCAGCCCGAGGGCGTGCACGGGCTGTCCCGCCGGTTCGACCCGTCCGCCCACCGCTGGGGCGACGGTGCGTGGACCGGCCGCCAGCTCGCCGGCGGCTCCGTCTACGAGCTGCACGTGGGCACCTTCACCCCGGAGGGGACGCTGGACGCCGCGGTCGCGCGGCTGGACCACCTGGTCGACCTCGGGATCGACTTCGTCGAGCTGCTGCCGGTCAACGCCTTCGACGGCACCCACAACTGGGGCTACGACGGCGTGCTCTGGTACGCGGTGCAGGAGACCTACGGCGGCCCCGCCGCCTACCAGCGCTTCGTCGACGCCTGCCACCAGCGCGGCCTGGGCGTGATCCAGGACGTCGTCTACAACCACCTCGGCCCGTCGGGGAACTACCTGCCGCTGTTCATGCCGATCTTCAGCGAGGGCGGCGCGAACACCTGGGGGGAATCGGTCAACCTCTCGGGGCCGGACTCCGACGAGGTGCGCCGCTACATCCTCGACAACGCGCTGATGTGGCTGCGCGACATGCACGTCGACGGGTTGCGGCTGGACGCCGTCCACGCCCTGGTCGACGAGCGGGCCACCCATCTCCTGGAGGAGATGGCGCAGGAGGTGGACCGCCTCTCGGCGGCCGTCGGGCGGCCGCTGACCCTGATCGCGGAGAGCGACCTCAACGACCCCCGGATGGTGACCCCGCGGGTGGCGGGCGGCACGGGCATCCACGCCCAGTGGAGCGACGACTTCCACCACGCGCTGCACGCCACGCTGACCGGCGAGGACCAGGGCTACTACCGGGACTTCGCGCAGGCCGGGCTGGGCGGCCTGGCCAAGACCCTCACCGGCGCCTTCTTCCACGACGGCGCGTGGTCGAGCTTCCGGCGCCGGCACCACGGCCGGCCGGTGGACACCGCACGGCTGCCGGGCTGGAAGTTCATCACCTATCTGCAGGACCACGACCAGATCGGCAACCGTGCCGTGGGCGACCGGATCTCGGCCTCCCTCTCCCCCGGGCTGCTGGCCGTCGGTGCGACGCTCGTGCTGACCAGCCCGTTCACCCCCATGCTGTTCATGGGCGAGGAGTGGGGCGCCGCCACGCCGTGGCAGTTCTTCACCAGCCACACCGACCCCGAGATCGGCCGGGCGACGGCGGAGGGGCGCAAGGGCGAGTTCGCCGAGCACGGCTGGGACGCCGACGAGGTGCCCGACCCGCAGGACCCCGAGACCTTCACCCGGTCGAAGCTGGACTGGTCGGAGCTGGGCGCGGAGCCCCACGACCGGCTGCTGGCCGTGCACCGCTCGCTGCTCGCCCTGCGCCGGGCGCACCCGGACCTGGTGGACGCCGACCTCTCCGCCGTGCAGGTCAACTGGGACGACGCCGACCGCTGGCTGGTCGTGCACCGGGGCTCCCTGCGGGTGGTGGCGAACCTGGCGGACCAGCCGCGGGAGATCGACCTCGACGTGCCGGCCGGTGACGTGCTCTTCGCGACCGGTGAGCTGCCGGACCTCGACGGACGCACGGTGACGCTGCCCCCGGAGAGCGCGGCCGTGCTCGGCACCCGCTGACGTGCGCCGGCTGTTCCCCGAGCCGGCCGAGCTCGACGACGCCGGCCTGGTCGAGGCCTACCGCTGCCCGCCGGGGCGGTGGCTGCGGATGGACTTCATCGCCTCGCTCGACGGCGCCATCACCGTCGGCGGGGTGAGCGCCGGCCTGGGCTCGCCCGGCGACCGCCGGGTGTTCCGCGTGCTGCGCGCGCTCGCCGACGTCGTCCTCGTCGGGCACGGCACGGCGGCGACCGAGGGCTACCGGCCGGTGCTGCCCGACTCGCCGGTCGGGCGGCTGCGGGACGAGCTCGGCCGCACCCCGACCGCGCCGGTCGCCGTCGTCTCCCGGCGCGCCGCGCTGGACCCGGCGGGCACGCTGGTCACCGCCGCCGTCTCCCCCACGATCGTGGTCACCTGCGCCGCCGCCGACCCCGGACGCCGCGCGGCCCTGGCCGCGGCCGGCGTCGAGGTGCTGGTGTGCGGCGACGACGACGTGGACCTGCCCGCCGCCCTGGAGGCGCTCGCCGGGCGCGGGCTGGAGCAGGTGACCTGCGAGGGCGGCCCGCAGCTGCTGCGCACCGCGCTGGCGGCCGGGGTCGTCGACGAGCTGGACCTGTCGGTGTCACCGGCGCTGGTCGGCGGCGAGGCCCGGCTGCTCGACGCAGCCCTGCCGGCACCGGTGCGGTTGACGCTGCGCCAGGTGCTCGAGGAGGACGGGATGCTCTTCACCCGGTACGGCGTGGACGGCGCGTCGCTCGCGTAGGGAGGAACCGTCGGCCCGGGGTCACGCCCGGACGACGGCGACGGTCCCGCGCACGACGGTGCCGTCCGCCGCGGTCCACTCGGCCTCGATCGAGCCCGCGCCCTCCCCCGGTGCGCCGTCGCCGGGCTGCAGCACCCGGACGAACTCGACCGAGCCGGTGGCCTCCGGCGCGCCGGCACCGGTCCAGCGGCGCGCCACCGAGGGATCGGGTGTGTCGCTGTCGTCCTGGTGCTGCGCCTCGGCCGCCCCCGCGACGAAGGCCCGCACCTGGGCGACGGCGACCGGGTCGTGCGCGGCGTCGTAGACCCAGCGCGTGCCGAGGACGCCGTGCTCGGACGTGCCGAGCAGCCCCTCCTCCGCCCCGGCGAGGGGTGCGCCGCGGTAGCTCAGCGGCACGAAGTAGGTCGTCTCCCGCCCTGGGGGGCCGTCGGCGACCACGATGAACTCGAGCCCGACCTCGCCCGCGGGGTCGTCCAGCCGGAACCCCCCGGCGCGCCGCAGCGCCGGCGGCGCGCCCGGCGGGCGGTACCAGGGCTGGCGGGGCAGCCACCCGCCGATCAGCTCGAGCTTGGTCGGCACCATCGTCGTCCGGTGGATCGTCGCCATGGCCCCATCCTGCTCCCGTGGACGGCACCGCAGCAGGTGGCGTGCGAGGGTGGGGCGACGGACGAGGCCCGCGAGCCGGTACGAGGAGAGCCCGTGGAACCGCTGGACCGGGACGGCATGGCCGGGCGTCTCGCCGGCTTCCCGCGGGTGGCCGCGGACCGGCCCGAGCTGAAGCAGGCGGCCGTCGCCGTGTGCGTGACCGTCCGCGACGGCGCTCCCAGCCTGGTGATCACCCGCCGCGCCGCGGGGCTGCGGGCGCACGCGGGTCAGTGGGCGCTGCCCGGCGGGCGGCTCGACGCCGGTGAGGGCCCCGTCGAGGGCGCCCTCCGCGAGCTGCGCGAGGAGGTCGGGCTCGACCTGGGGCCCTCGGCCGTCCTCGGGCTGCTCGACGACTACGTGACGCGCTCGGGCTACGTGATGACGCCGGTGGCCTGCTGGGCCGGTCCGGTCGACCGCCTCACCGGGTCCGAACGCGAGGTGGCCGCCGTCCACGAGGTGCCGCTGGCCGACCTCGACGTCGACCCGGTCGTCGAGACCATCCCCGAGTCCGAGGCGCCGGTGATCCGGCTGCCGCTGCTGGGCGGCCACGTGCACGCGCCCACGGCGGCGGTGGTCCACCAGTTCTGCCGGATCGCCTGCCGCGGCGAGGTGCAGCGGGTCGTCCACTACGAGCAGCCGGTCTTCGCCTGGCGCTAGCCGTGGCCACCGCCGCGACGCGGCCGCCGCCGGTGCGGTGGTGCTGCTTGACTGACCGGCATGGATCTGCCCGTGCAGCCGCCGGTGAAGCCGATGCTGGCCAAGGCCGCGACGAAGGTGCCGACCGGCGACGACTGGTTCTACGAGCCCAAGTGGGACGGCTTCCGCTGCATCGTGTTCCGCGACGGCGACGAGGTGGAGCTGGGCAGCCGCAACGAGCGCCCGCTGACCCGCTACTTCCCCGACGTCGTGGCGGCGGTCAAGGCCAACCTGCCGGAGCGCTGCGTCGTCGACGGCGAGATCATCGTGCCGCGGGGCGACCGGCTGCACTTCGAGGCGCTGCTGCAGCGCATCCACCCCGCCGAGTCCCGCGTCACCCTGCTCGCCGAGCAGACGCCGGCGTCGTTCGTGGCGTTCGACCTGCTGGCCGTGGGCGACGAGTCGCTGCTCGAGACGCCGTTCGCCGACCGGCGGGCCCGGCTGGAGACCGCGCTGGCCGGCGCCCGTGCGCCGGTCTACCTGACCGGCGTCACCCGCGACCCCGCCACCGCCGAGCGCTGGTTCGAGACCTTCGAGGGCGCCGGCCTCGACGGCGTCGTCGCCAAGTCGGCCGCCCTGCCCTACGGCCCCGACCAGCGGCTGATGACGAAGGTGAAGCACGTGCGGACGGCGGACTGCGTCGTCGCGGGTTTCCGCTGGCACAAGAGCGGGCCGATCGTCGGCTCGCTGCTGCTCGGGCTCTACGACGGCGGCGAGCTGCAGCACATCGGCGTCGCAGCGTCCTTCCCGATGAAGCGCCGGGCCGAGCTGGTCGAGGAGCTCGCGCCCTACCGCGCCGAGGCGCTCGACGGCCACCCCTGGCAGGACTGGGCGAACGCCCAGGTGCAGGCCGACGGCGAGCAGCGGATGCCCGGAGCGGTGAGCCGGTGGAACGCGAAGAAGGACCTCTCGTGGGTCCCGCTGCGGCCGGAGCTGGTCGTGGAGATCAAGTACGACCAGCTCGAGGGGCGTCGACTCCGTCACACCGGTCAGTTCCTCCGCTGGCGACCCGACCGCGACCCCCGCAGCTGCACGTACGACCAGCTCGAGGTGCCGGTCCGCTACGACCTGGGCGAGGTCCTGGAGGGCTGAGACGGTGCTCCGCGGCGGCCTTTCTGCAGGGGCCCGCCCCGAGCGTGCGAGCGGTGGGGGGCAGAAAGGTCCCTATGCTCGTGATCATGCGTCTGCACCGAGGCCTCCCGGCCGCCGCGTCCGGCCTGCTGCTGGCCTTGCCCCTCGCGCTGAGCGGCTGCACGTCGTTCGGGGAGAGCGCCGAGGAACCGGCGGCGACCACCACGGCCCCGGCCGAGCCCGAGGCGGCGCCGATCGAGTGGACCGACTGCGACGCGCAGATCGAGCCGCTGATCGAGGGCCAGCCCGGCAGCGAGCGCGACATCGCCTTCGAGTGCGGCCGCACCGACGTGCCGATCAGCTACGACGAGCCCGGGGGCGCCACGCTGCCGCTCTTCCTGGTGCGCGCCGTGCTGGCCGGGCAGACCGACCGCATCGGCTCCCTCATGGTCAACCCCGGTGGACCGGGCGGCTCCGGCGCGGACGCCGCCATCGGGCTGGCGCTCACCCTCCCCGAGGACGTGCTGCGCCGCTTCGACGTCGTCGGCTTCGACCCGCGCGGCGTGGGTCTGTCCACACCCGTCGAGTGCATCCCGAAGGAGCTCAAGGACCGCGCGATCGCCGCGGAGCCCCGCCCCACCACCGACGAGCAGCTCGACAGCGTCTTCGCACTCTCCCGCGAGATCGCCGAGGGCTGCGCCGAGGAGTACGGCGAGGCGCTCGGCACGTTCAACACCGTGGACACCGCGCATGACATGGAGCGGCTGCGCGAGGCCCTGGGCGAGGAGCAGCTCAACTACCTCGGCTACTCCTACGGCACCACGCTGGGCTCCACCTACGCCGAGCTCTACCCCGACCGGGTGCGCGCCATGGTCCTCGACGCCGCGGTCGACCCCGACGACGACGCCATCGCCGAGGCGGAGGCCAGCGCCGCCGGGTTCGAGGCCGGCTTCGACGCCTTCGCCGAGAACTGCCGGGGCCTGATCGCCGGCTGCCCGCTGGGCGACGACCCCCGGCGCTTCCTCGAGGACCTGCTCGCACAGGCACAGGCCGCGCCGATCCCGAGCAGCGAGGAGGGCGAGACCCGCCAGGCCACGCCCGGCGTCGTCCTCACCGCGGTGCAGGCGGCGCTCTACGACACCGCGTCGTGGCCGCAGCTGGCGCAGGGCCTCGCCGCCGCCCGCGACGGCGACGCCCGGGCGCTCTTCTCGCTGGCCGACGACTACAGCGGGCGGCTGGAGGACGGGTCGTACTCCAACCTCCTCGACGCCAACGTGGCCATCAACTGCGCCGACACCGAGGAGACGGTGGAGGAGAGCCGGGTCCGCCAGCTCGCCGCCGAGTGGGGCGAGCGGTACCCGCTCTTCGGCGCCGGTTCCGCCGCCGGGCTGTTCACCTGCTCGGTGTGGGAGGCCGACCGCACCCCGGTTCCGGAGCGCGACGCCGAGGGCAGCAACCCGATCGTCGTCGCGGGGAACGCCGGTGACCCGGTGACCCCGCTGGCCGGCGCCGTCGACCTCGCCGAGGACCTCGACAACGGCGTGCTGCTGACCTGGGAGGGGCAGGGCCACACCGCCTACCCCAAGACCGACTGCGTCACCGGGGCGATCAACGCCTACCTCATCGACCTGGCGCCCCCCATGGACGGGCTGACCTGTCCGGCGTGACACTCGTCGGCCCCGGAGCGAGCGGAGCAGCTGCATGGCCACGAGCAAGGACGCCGTCGTCCTCGACGTCGACGGGCACGAGGTGCGGGTGTCCAACCCGGAGAAGCCCTACTTCCCCGATCGCGGGATCCGCAAGATCGACGTCGTGCAGTACTTCCTCGCCGTGGGCGAGGGGATCCTCTTCGCGCTGAAGGACCGGCCGACGACGCTGGAGCGCTGGCCCGGCGGCTACTCCCCCGACGCGAAGATGGCCACGCGGGCGGACACCCACGGCGACGCGTTCTACCAGAAGCGGGTGCCCAAGAACGCCCCGGACTGGGTGCCGACCGCGCACATCACCTTCCCCAGCGGGCGCACCGCGGACGAGATCGCCCCGGACTCGGTCGCCGTCGTCGCGTGGTGCGCGAACCTCGGCACGCTCACGTTCCACCCCTGGCCGGTGGACAAGACCGACGTCGAGTCGCCGAACCAGATCCGCATCGACCTCGACCCCCAGCCGGGCACCGACTTCTCCGACGCGGTGTGGGTGGCGCCGCACGTGCGGGAGCTGCTGCACGAGTTCGGCATGGAGGGGTGGCCGAAGACCTCGGGCGGCCGCGGGGTGCACGTCTACGTGCCCATCCAGCCGCGCTGGACCTTCACCGACGTCCGCCGGGCGGTGATCGCCTTCGGCCGCGAGCTGGAACGCCGTCTCCCCGACCGCGTGACGATGTCCTGGTGGAAGGAGGAGCGCGGCGAGAAGATCTTCATCGACTACAACCAGATGGCCCGGGACCGCACGATCGCGTCCGCCTACTCGATCCGGCCCCGGCCGCACGCCCCCGTCTCCGCGCCGGTCGACTGGGACGAGCTGCCCGACGTGCACCCCACCGACTTCGACGTGCTGAGCATGCCGGCCCGCTTCGCGGCCGTGGGTGACAAGCACGCCGGGCTGGCCGAGCACGCCTTCGGCATCGAGCCGCTGCTGGAGCTGGCCGAGCGCCAGGCCGCCGACGACGGCCTCGGCGACCTGCCCTATCCACCGGACTACCCGAAGATGCCGGGCGAGCCCATGAGGGTGCAGCCCAGCCGCGCCCGCCGCACCGCCGCCACCGGGGACTGATCCCCGAGCGCCTCCCCGGAGCCGGCGGTCACTGCGTTCACCGGATGCTCCTCTGCGGGTCGCCATGCCGTCCTCCCGGCGTCCTCCCCGGACACGACGCTGTCCGCCGGACACCCCACGTCGAGGAGGCACACGTGACCGGATCATCGAGTTCCCTGGACGGCTCGTCGGCCGAGGCCGCGCTGACCCGGAGGCGCCTGCTGCAGGCCGCCGCCGTGGTCGGGGCCGGCATCGGGGCGGGCACCGTGCTGGGCCCCGCCCCCCGGGCCTTCGCCGCGCCGGGCCTGGCCCGGTCGCGGCCGGAGGTGCGCTGGGGCGTGCAGAGCGGGGACGTCACCGCGCGCTCGGCGGTCGTCTGGTCCAAGACCGACCGCCCCGCGCGCATGGTGGTCGAGGTGGCGGCGACCGAGGACTTCCGCACGCCCCGTGGCCGGTGGTCGGTCGACGTCGGGCCGCACACCGACCACACGGGCAAGGTGCTCCTCTCCGGCCTGCCGGCCGGGACCGAGCTGTTCTACCGGGTCAGCTTCGCCGAGCACGACGCGGGGCAGACCAGCGAGCCGCTGACCGGTCGGCTCCGCACCGCCCCGGGCGACCGCCGGGACGTGAGCTTTGCCTGGTCCGGGGACGTCGCCGGCCAGGGGTGGGGCATCAACCCCGACACCGGCGGCATGACCGGGTTCGAGGCGGTTCGCCGGCTCTCCCCGGACTTCTTCATCCACTCCGGCGACAGCGTGTACGCCGACGGACCGCTGGAGGAGCGCGTCGTCCTGCCCGACGGCACGGTCTGGCGCAACGTGGTCACCCCGGAGAAGAGCAAGGTCGCCGAGACGCTGGACGAGTACCGCGGCCAGTACCGGTACAACCTGCTCGACGACAACGTGCGGCGCTTCGCGGCGGAGGTCCCGCAACTGGTCCAGTGGGACGACCACGAGGTGACCAACAACTGGTACCCGGGCGAGGTGCTCACCGACGAGCGGTACACGGTCAAGGACGTCGACACGCTGGCCGCCCGCGGCCGGCGGGCGTTCCTCGAGTACATGCCCATCGGGGGCAAGCGGATCGACCGGGTGCTGCCGTACGGCCCGCTGGTGGACGTGTTCACCCTGGACCTGCGCACCTACCGCGGCCCCAACTCGCCCAACCTGGCGCAGGGTGGCCCCGAGGCCCGGATCTTCGGCACCAGCCAGCTGGGCCAGCTCGCCCGGCAGCTCCGCAACTCCCGGGCCCTGTGGAAGGTGATCGCCTCCGACATGCCGATCGGGCTGGTCGTGCCGGACGGTCCGGTGAACCACGAGGGCATCGCCAACCGCGACCCCGGTCTGCCCGCGGGCCGGGAGCTGGAGATCGCCCGCCTGCTGTCCGACCTCAAGCGGCACGGGGTCCGCAACGTCGTCTGGTTCACCGCCGACGTCCACTACACCGCGGCGCACCACTACGACCCGGCACGGGCGACGTTCACCGACTTCGACCCGTTCTGGGAGTTCGTGTCCGGCCCGCTGCACGCCGGCACCTTCGGCCCGAACGAGCTCGACGCCACCTTCGGCCCGCAGGTCGTCTTCAACCGGGCCGCCGACCGCCCGAACCAGCCGCCCAGCGACGGCCTGCAGTTCGTCGGCCACGTGCGCGTCGACGGGGGCAGCGGCACGATGACGGTGCAGCTGCGCGACGTCGCCGGGAACGTCCTGCACCAGACAGACCTGACCCCGGCCTGACCGGCTCCCGGGAGGCGGCCGCGAGCGCGGCCGCCTCCCGGGAACGCGTCCGTGCGGCCTCGGCCGCCCGCCGTCGCGGCGCGCCTCCGCGCCCCGCTCCTGCTGGTGGGCCGGTGCACGGCGAGTCGCCCCCTGGAGGTCACGAGGAGGTCACGGTGGTGCGGTCGACTCACCCCATGTCACTCCTCCCGTCGTCCCCGCGACGACCCCTCCTGGCCCTGACCGCCGTCCCCGCCCTCCTGGCCCTCGTGGCGACCGCCGCCCCGGCCGCCGCCCAGTCCCCGCGCGACTTCGACCTGCAGGCGCACCGCGGTGGCCTCGCGCTCACCGTGGAGAACACCCTCCCGGCCTTCGCCAACGCCCTCGAACTGGGGGTCAGCACGCTCGAGCTCGACGTCCAGATCACCGAGGACCAGCAGGCCGTCGTCACCCACGACCGGCAGATCTCCGCCACCAAGTGCCAGGACACCGGGCCGGCCACCCCGGGCGACCCCGAGTTCCCCTACGTCGGCGACTACGTCCACACGCTGACCCTGGCGCAGGTGCGCACGCTGGACTGCGGGTCGCAGCGCCACCCCGCCCATCCGGAGCAGGAGCTGGCGCCGGGCGAGCCGATGCCCCTGCTGTCCGAGGTGTTCGACCTCGTCCGGGCCTACAAGGCCCGGCAGGTGACGTTCAACATCGAGACGAAGGTGGAGGCGGGAGCACCGCACGAGACGGCGCCCCGCGAGCAGTTCGTCCAGGTGGTCGCCGACCTCGTGATGCGGGCGAAGGTCGCCCGCCACGTGACCATCCAGTCCTTCGACTGGGGCGCGTTGATGCAGATGCGGGAGGTCGCGCCGAAGCTGCCGGTGGTCGCGCTCACCAACGGTCAGCAGTTCCTGCAGGCCGGCCAGCCGGGCGCCTCCCCGTGGCTCGGCGGCATCGACATCGACGACTTCATGACCGAAGGCCGTTCCCTGCAGGAGGCCTACGTCGCCGCGGCCGCCTCCTTCGGTGCCGACGCGGTCTCCCCCGTGCACGGCACGCCGCAGGGCGGCTCGGTCGCCGACGCGGGGTACGTGCCGTTCACCACGCCGGAGCTCGTCGACGCCGCGCACGCCGCCGGCATGGACGTCGTCCCGTGGACGGTCAACGACCGCCCCACCATGGAACACCTCATCGGCATCGGGGTGGACGGGCTGATCACCGACCGGCCCGACCTGCTGCGCGAGATCCTCGCGGAGCGCGGGTTCCGGCTGCCGCGGGCCTACCAGCCGCCGCGGACCGGCCGTTCCTGACCACTGCGCACCGCCCGCCGATGGCGGGCGGTGCGCCCGTCCGGGCGGCGGGGCCCGCCACGTCGTCCTGGCGGCCACGCCCCGTCCTGCCCCGGTCGGCTGACCGGAGCCGGTGAGCGTGCGCCCGCCCGGTCAGCCGGCCAGCCGGTGCGCGGCCGGGCCCAGGGCGTGCACCGGCAGCGGGCCCCGCTGGGAGATCTCCTGCGCCAGCTGGGCGGCGGTCACCGCGGCGCGCAGCGCGTCGGCGGACTCGGCCAGCCGGTCGGCGAGGACCAGGTCCAGGTCGGCGTCGTGCAGGTCGTCGACGTCGCGGAGGAAGACGGCGCCGCTCGGGGCGGCGACGCGGGAGGACACGGGCGAGGCGACGAGCGGGTGCATGGCGGTTCTCCTGGATCGGTGGTGCGCCGGATCCGTCCGGCAGGTCCCACCGTCGGGGAGCAGCCGCACGGCGGCGCCGAGAGAACCGCAGGAAAGCCGCAAGACCGCCCGGTCGCCGCGCTGCGCGACCACGTCGCCGGCCTGCTCCGCCGCGGGGGCGGCGCCCGTCCCCCCAACGGGTGAGCGCCGGCCCCCGGGCGGCTCCGGGCGCTCCAGCCGGGGGTAGCGGTGGTCGATGCAGGTGTCGACCACGGCGGAGGAGCACGGGTGAGGATCTGGTTGCTGGCGTACGGCGTGCTGTACGTCGTCGTGGAGATCGTCGGTCACCAGCTGGAGAGCGTCGGCTGGGCCCGGATCACCGCCCTCGACGTGGCGACCGCGGTCACCGACGCGTTCCTCACCGTCTCGATCGTCCTCGCCGTGCTGCTGGCCGGGCAGCTGGGGCTGCGCCGCTGGGCCCCGGTGGTGGCCGCGCGGCTGCACCCCCCGGCGCCTCCGGCGTTCCTCGTCGACCGGCCGCTCGGCGTCCGCTCGTGGCGCGCCGAGCCCCTCGCCCTGCCGGCCGCCACCTCCGCGCGCAGCCCGTACTCGGTGGGCGCCTACGGGCCGGCGTGGAGCCGCCGCGGACGCCGGGTGGCCCCCGCGTTCCCGGAGGAGCCCGGCCACCTGCTCTGAGGCCCGGGTGCCCTCACGACCGGCCCGGAGAAGAGTCCCAGGTCACAGTTCTGCGGCACCGGTGTCCTCATCCCCCGATCGACGGCTAGGGTGAGGACGTCGGGAAGGCCCCGCGCTATGGCAGGACCCCGATGTACCACCTCAGCTAGGAGCGAGCAATGCCCGAAGGAACTGTCAAGTGGTTCAACGCGGAGAAGGGGTTCGGCTTCGCCACCCCGGACGGCGGCGGACCGGACGTCTTCGTCCACTACTCGGCCATCCAGTCCAGCGGGTACCGCTCGCTCGATGAAGGCCAGCGGATCGCGTTCGACATCGAGCAGGGCCAGAAGGGCCCGCAGGCTGCGAACGTCACCCCGCTCTGATCGTCTGATCAGCACAGCGCCCCCCGCCCGGTTCTCCGGGCGGGGGGCGCTGTCGTTCGTGGGCCGGGCCGCCGGTCAGCGGGCCCGCGGCACGTACCCACCGATGAGCGCGGACATGAGCAGGGCCCCGTCGTGCTCGCCGACCGCGGCCGCCGCGTCGGCGAAGGCCCGCCAGCGCTGCCGCTCCAGCTCGGTCGGGGCGTTCTCCGCCCGGGTAGCGAGCTGCTCGAGCAGCCGTTCCCACTCCCCCTGGGGGGTCGGCCAGAGCCCGGCCAGCCGCCGGGCCTCCGGGGAGATCGCCGTGATGCGCACGATGTCGCCGGCGTGGTTGGTCAGCGGCTCGATGTACCCCGCGGACGCCAGCGCCTTCGCCGCGGCGATGACCTCCGCCTTGGGCAGCCCGCTCCCCGGCACGACGGAGCCGAGCAGGTACGGCGCGCCGCCGTGCTTGGGCTCGTCGACCAGCCGGGCGATCGCCCGGAGCACGGGCAGGTCTCGGGTGAACCAGACGTCGGGCAGGACGCCGTCGGGCGGCTGGGGCGCGGAGGTCACTCCCCCAGTCTCTCCCGGTCCCGGACGCGACGGCGCCCCGCCTCCCCGGAGGGGCGGGGCGCCGTCGGCGGTTCAGGCGCGGGCGCCGGTGAGGTGTGGCCGGGTGGCGAGGATGACGCCCAGGGCGACGTACCCGATCAGCAGGTGCGCGGCACCCACGTACTGGGTGATCGCCGGCAGCAGGAAGGCGGTCGGGACGGTGACCGGCGCCCAGCTCTCGGCGACCATCGGCCAGAAGCGGGCGACGCCCGTCCAGCGGCCGGCGATCGCGATGCGGACCCCGAGCGCGGCCATGCCCAGCATGGACAGCGGCCAGAAGAGGTCGATCACGAAGAAGAACCCGGTGTCGTACAGCCCGGGCGTCAGCGCCCACATGAGCGAGGACACGATCGCTACCGCGAGCAGGCCGTGCTCGACGTGCAGGATCCGCCGGGCCAGGCGGCCGGTGCCGATCGCACCGGTCCGCATCTGCACGGTCACGAGGAGCACCAGGCCGATCTGGAAGGCGACCGCGGCCAGGTTGACGACGGTGGCCTGCCAGGTGCCGGCGGGTGGCGTCGTACCCAGGAACGCGCAGGCGACCGCCCAGCTCCCGGCGCCGGCGGAGAGGGCGATCCCGGCGCGTCGGACCAGGCTCGCGGAGGCGCCGGGGACGCCGCCGGCGGGCGTGTTGAGGTCCGTGCGGGCCGGGGCGGGGGTGGTGCTGAGCGACATCTCGTCTCCCGTGGTCTCGTGCGGTGCCCTGTGCACCGCCTGGGAGAACCGTCTCGGGGCGGCGTCCCGGGCACCCAGGGCCGCGCGCCCCCGATCCGGTCCCGGAGCGTGTCCCGGGAAATACGGGACACCGGCCTCGTGACGTCCGGGACACCGGACGGCCAGTATCTGCGCGTGCAGGCGAGGATCCCGGTGGCCGAGTCCACCGACGCGGGGACCCCGGCGGGCGACGTCGCCCCCTCCCCAGCGCGCCGCCGCCCGCGGGTCGCCGCCTGGCTCGTCGTCGCGGTGGTGCTCGGCTCGACGGCCGCGGCAGCAGTCCTCGACGCGGTCACCCCGGAGGTCGCGCGGGCCGCCCGCCCCGGCGCCGAGCTCGGCTGGGTCGTCGCGCTGCCGGGGCTCGCCCTCGCCGCCCCCGCGTGGCTGCTGCTCACCCGGGTCCCGCGCAACGCGCTCTCGTGGGTGGTCGCCGGGACGGCGGTGCTCTGGGCCACGGACGGTCTGGCCGAGTCGTGGCTCACCTACGCGCTGCGCAGCGACCCTCCCCTCCCCGGTGCCAGCCTCGCCTCGTGGACCGTGGAGCGGCTCGGCGCCTTCCTGCTGCTGGGCCTGCCGCTGCTCCTGCTGCTCTACCCCGACGGCCGGCTGCCCACCGGCCGGCTGCGCCGCCTGGCCGTGGCGAGCCTCGTGTCCAGCGCGCTGCTGCCGGCGCTGCTGCTCGTCGTCCCCTCCGAGGTGGCCTACTCCCGGGAGGGCACCGGCACGCCCGACGTCTACGCCGGGCTCGACCTGGACCTCACGACCCTGCCGATCCCGCCGGACGTCGCGCAACCGCTGCTCCGGATCGCCTTCCCGCTCGCGCTGCTGGGCGTCGCCGTGCCGGCCGCCGCGGTCGTCGCGCGGTACCGGAGGGCCCACGGCGAGCAGCGCCGCCGGATGCGGTGGCTGCTCTGGGCGGCCGTCGTCGACGTGCTCGTGATGCTGTCCACGCTGCTCCTGCCCGGCGGGACGAGCACCGCGGCGCTCTCCGTCGCCGTCGCGCTGACCGGGACGGCGGTCACCCTCGGCATCCTGCGCCCGCGGGCGGTCGACATCGACCGGCTGCTCGGCGGCACCGTCGTCTACGGCGTGCTCGGGATCGGCGTGGTCCTCCTCGACCTGGCCGTGCTGGCCGGAGCCGGCGCGCTGCTCGGCGACCGGTTCGGCGAGCGCGATGCCACGCTGCTGACGCTGCTGCTCGTCGCCGCCGTCTACGTGCCCCTCCGGGCCCCGTTGTGGCGCCTCGTCCGGCGTTGGGTCCTCGGGGAGCGGGACGATCCCTACCGGGTGGTCTCCCAGCTCGCGGCCCGGCTGGAGCGGTCCGACGGCGTCGAGGCGCAGCTCGTGGCGATCGCGGCGGCGGTCGCGGAGGCGTTCCGGTCGCCCTACGTCGGCGTCGAGGTCGAGCACGCCGGGGGCGAGCGGCTGGTGGCCGAGCACGGCCGGCGCCCGGCGGCGGTCCAGTCCCTCCCGATCGCCTACCGCGGCGAGGAGGTCGGCCGGCTCCTCCTGCCCAGGGACGGCGTCCGGGCGCACCTGGTCACCCGCGACGAGGGGCTGCTGGCCGACGTCGTGCGCCAGGCTGCGGCCGCCGCCCGGGCCAGCTCGCTCGCCGCCCAGCTGCAGCGGAGCCGGGAAGAGCTGGTGGCCGCCCGCGAGGAGGAACGGCGCCGGCTGCGCCGGGATCTGCACGACGGGCTGGGCCCCAGCCTCGGCGCCGTGGTCCTCCGCATCGACACCGCCCGCAACCTGACCTCCGCGGGGCGCGCGGAGGACGGCGACCGGCTGCTGCGCGCGGTCAGGGACGACGTCGCCGGCGCCCTGGCCGACGTCCGCCGGCTGGTGCACGACCTGCGGCCGCCGGCGCTGGACGACCTCGGCCTGGCCGGTGCCGTACGGCAGCAGGCGGATCGGCTCCTCGCGCCACGGGTCGCCGTCTCGGTCACCGCCGGTCCCGGTGCCGACGAGCTGCCGGCCGCCGTGGAGGTCGCCGCCTACCGGATCGCCTCCGAGGCGCTGGCCAACGTGGCGAAGCACTCCCGGGCCGGTTCCGCCACCGTCTCGCTGCACCGTGACGACGACGGGGCGCTGGTCCTCCGGGTCGCCGACGACGGGGCCGGGATCGATCCTGCGGCACCCGCGGGCGTCGGCCTGGTATCGCTGCGGGAGCGGGCCGCGGAACTGGGCGGCCGGTGCACGGTGGAGTGCCCCGACGAGGGCGGCACGGTGGTGCGGGCGATCCTGCCCGTGGAGAGGACCCGGTGATGACCTCGTCCGAGGAGCCCCTGCGGGTGGTGGTGGTCGACGACCACCCGGTGTACCGCGACGGCCTGGCGATGCTGCTGGGCTCGGTGCCGGGACTGCTCGTCGTGGGCACCGCCGCCGACGGCATCGACGCGGTCGCGCTGGCCCGCGAGGAGCAGCCCGACGTCGTGGTCATGGACGTGCAGATGCCGCGGCTGGACGGCATCGAGGCCACCCGCCGGATCACCACCGAGTCGCCGTCGGTCGGCGTCGTCGTGCTGACCATGAGCGAGGACGACGGCACCGTGTTCGCCGCCGTCCGCGCCGGGGCCCGCGGTTACCTGCTCAAGGGCGCCGACCAGGAGGAGGTCGTGCGGGCGGTGACCACGGTGGCCTCCGGCGGCGCCGTGTTCGGGGCGGCGCTGGCCCGGCGGATCACCGACTTCTTCGCCGCCGGGCCGGCCGGCCCCGGATCGGCGTTCCCCCAGCTGACCGCCCGCGAGCGGGAGGTGCTCGACCTGGTCGCCGCCGGGCGGTCCAACGCGCAGATCGCGGCCGCGCTCTACCTCTCCCCCAAGACGGTGCGCAACAACGTGTCGAACGTGCTGAGCAAGCTGCAGGTCACCGACCGGGCGCAGGCGATCGTGCGCGCCCGCGACGCCGGCCTGGGCCGCTGAGCACCGGGAATGGTGCTGCGGCGCGGCTCGTTCGACCTGGCATGACGACCTCCCCCGAGAAGCCCCAGGTCACCAAGACCGATGAGGAGTGGCGGGCGCAGCTGTCCCCGGAGGAGTACGCGGTGCTCCGCCAGGCCGGCACCGAGCGCGCCTGGACCGGTGAGTACGTCGACACCAAGACCGTCGGCGTCTACGAGTGCCGCGCGTGCGGCGCCGAGCTGTTCCGCTCGGAGACCAAGTTCGACTCGCACTGCGGCTGGCCGTCGTTCTACGAGGCCTCCGCCGAGGACAACGTCATCCTCCGCGAGGACCGAAGCTTCGGCATGATCCGCACCGAGGTGCTGTGCGCGACGTGCCACAGCCACCTGGGCCACCTGTTCGACGACGCCCCGCAGACGCCGACCGGCGACCGCTACTGCATCAACTCGGTGAGCATCAGGTTGCAGCCCGCTACGACATCGTGATCCTCCGGACCACACCGCGGCCAGGAGCCGTGCTCTGACACGGCGATCCTCCGGATCACACCGCGACCAGGTGCCGCGGCCGGGCTGCGCTGAGCTGTTCCGCGGTCGGCGTCGGGAGGCCTCCGGCCCCCGCGACGCCGACCGCCGGGCTCACTACGCGAGGTCGCGGACCAGCTCGGCGACCGGCTTGCGGGTGCCGGTGTAGAACGGCACCTCCTCGCGCACGTGCCGCCGGGCGCGGCTGGCCCGCAGGTCGCGCATCAGGTCGACGATGCGGTGCAGCTCGTCGGCCTCGAAGGCGAGCATCCACTCGTAGTCGCCCAGCCCGAACGAGGCCACCGTGTTGGCCCGCACGTCGGGGTAGGGGCGGGCCTGCATGCCGTGCTCCTTCAGCATGTCCCGCCGCTCCTCGTCGGGCAGCAGGTACCACTCGTAGGACCGCACGAACGGGTAGACGCAGACGAACCGCCGCGGCTCCTCGTCGGCCAGGAAGGCCGGGATGTGGCTGCGGTTGAACTCCGCCGGCCGGTGCAGCGCCATCTGCGACCACACCGGCTCCAGGCGCCGGCCCAGGGCGGTGCGGCGCAGGCGGGTGTAGGCGTCCTGCAGCGCCTCGGCCGACGAGGAGTGCCACCAGACCATGAGGTCGGCGTCGGCCCGCAGCCCGCTCACGTCGTAGGTGCCGCGGACGACGACGTCCTTGCCGGCCAGCTCCTCGACCAGCGCGGTGGCCTCGTCGGCGGCGGCGGACCGCTGCTCGTCGCCGAAGGGCTGCGCCAGCCGGAACACCGACCACATCGTGTACCGGATGGTGGCGTTGAGCTCGTTGGCCCGCTTGCCGGTGCTCCGCTCGTCCACCTGCTGCTCGCTCATGCCCCCATCTTCCTCCGCGCCGCGGACGACGCGAGGACCGGGCGGCTCAGGTGCTCGGGATCACCGACAGGTGCCGGCGGGTGCGTCCCGGCAGGCAGGCGAGCGCGGCCAGCGCCAGCGCGACGCCGTCCTCGACCAAGGCCGCCTGGGTGTCGGGCATCCGCTCCGCCGCCCACCGCCGCCAGGCCAGGCCGCCGAACGAGCCGGCCAGCGTGCCGGCGGCCCCCGCCACCACGGGGAGGGCGCCGTTCGCCAGCTCCCGCGCCGCCAGTCGCCACGCGCCCTCGGCACCGGCGAACAGCCGCGGCACCAGCGCCGCCGGCTCCGTGCGCGGCGGGATGCCCGACTGCTTGTCGGCGACCACCTCGACCAGCACCCCGGCCGCCGCGAAGGCCTTCTTCGCGCTGGACATCCGGCCGACGGCCCCGCGGCTGGCCGGAGCGGTCAGCACCGGCGCCGCGAAGCCGAGCGAGCTGCGGCTCCCGGCGGCCAGCCCGAGCACCGCCGCACGCAGGACCAGGCCCGGCCTTGCCGGGGCGCGCGGAGCCGTCCGCTCGCTCGGGGTGGGCACCGCCTCCAGCACCGCCTGCACCGCGCTGCCGTACGCGAGGTGCGGAACCGCGTCGGCCATCCAGTCCGCACCCGACCAGGTACGCGGATCGCCCACGCCCAGGGCGGCCACCGCGCCGTCGGTGACCGCCGCCGACGCCGCCCCGGCCAGCGCCGCTCCGACCGGGGCGGAGAACCGCACCCCCAGGGACCGGACGGTGCTGGCCAGGACACCCACGCCCAGGCCGTTCACGGTGCCGGCGAGCGCGCCGAGCGCGGTCCGCCGGGCGTCGCGGGCGGCGCCGCGGCCGGGGATCTCCCGTCCCGCCCGTGCGGCGACGGCATCGACCAAGCGCTCGGGCACCGTGCTCGCCGGGCGCCCGCGCGCAGCCATGTCGAGGTAGTTGACGGCGTCGAGGACGACGGTGCCCAGAGCACCGGCCGCCAGGCCACGGACGAAGGTGCCGGTCATGCTCCGACCCTGTGCTGCGACGGCGGCCCCGGCAACCGGAGGCTCAGCCGGTGGCCTCCTCCGCGGTCGCGGCACCGCGCCGGGGAGCGGGCGTGCGCGCGCCGGGTGTGCGGTGGGCGGGCGTGCGGTGGGCGTCGCGGCAGTCGGGGCAGGCGGCCATCCACACGTGGTGGCGCAGGCAGCGGACGGGGGTGACGGGGAACTGGTCGTGGCGGTGGATCGTGCTCACCGGACTTCCAACGCCGCGGCGGCACCGGTGATGCCCCGGTCGGCCGTGGTCCGCACCACGGGCGGGACGGGGCATCAGGTCAGCGCGTCGAGTGCCCGGTGGGCGTCGCGGATGCACGCGGGGATGCCCACCCCGCCGAACGCGGCCCCCGCGATGCCCAGTCCCGGGACCTCCGCGACGGCCGCGCGGGCGGCGTCCACGCGCGCCTGGTGCCCGACCAGGTACTGCGGCAGGCCACCGCCCCAGCGGACGACGGCGGTCTCCAGCGGCTCCGGGCGGGAGAGCCCCAGCAGATCGGCGACGTCGGCCACCACCGCGGCGGCCAGGTCGTCGTCGCCACGCTGCAGTTCGCCCTCGTCGCGGAACCGGCCCACCGACGAGCGCACCAGGAGCACGTCCCCGCCCAGGTGCGGCCACTTGGCCGAGGAGACCGTGACGCCCTTGACCAGCCGCCCGGTGACCGGCGGCACGAGCAGCCCGCTGCCGGCGTCGACGGGCTGCGCGGGGAAGGCCATGGCGACCACGGCCATCGAGGCGTACGGGATGCCCAGCAGCGGCTGCACCGCCCCGGGGGCGACGTCGGCGAGCAGCCGGGCCGCCTTGCCGGCGGGAGCGGTCACCAGCACGGCGTCGGCGCGCAGCACCTCCGGCGCACCCGCCGGGCCGACCGACACCTCGAACCCCGCGGGCGTCCGCCGGATCCCGTGCGCGGGGGTGCGCAGCCGGACCTCGGCCCGGGCCGCTGCCACCAGCGCCGCGGGCAGCGCGCCGATGCCCTCGTCGACCGTCTGGAACACGGGGCCGTCGGCGTCGCCCCGGCTCCGGTTCCCCGCCTCCCGGGCGGCCGCGGCCGCGGCCAGCACCGACTCCGCGCCCGGCAGGTGGGCGAACAGCGCCGGCATGGTCGCCTGCAGGGAGAGCTCGTCGGCCCGACCGGCGTAGACACCGCCCAGCAGCGGCTCGACCAGCCGGTCGACCACCTCGTCGCCGAGCCGCTCGCGCAGCAGCCCGCCGACCGCGACGTCGCCGTCCACGGCGAGCGGCGGCAGCTCCACCTCGGCCCGCACCCGGGCGACGCCCGCGGGCGAGAGGACGCCGTCGAGCCCGTCCGCCGACGCCGGCACGCCGAGCACGGTGCCGGCCGGGAGCGGAAAGCGGCCGTCGGGCAGCACGACCGACGCCTGGGTGGTGGCCGGCGCGACGAGCCGGTCCCCCAGCCCGAGGGCCTCGACCAGGCCGATCGCCTCGGGCACGCGGGCCAGCATCGCCTCGGGCCCGGTGTCGTACCAGTGCCCGGCCAGCTCGATGCGGTGCAGCTTCCCGCCGATCCGGTCACCGGCCTCGAGCACGACGATCTCGTCGTCGGGACGCCTGCGGCGCCACTCGAAGGCTGCGGCCAGCCCGGTGATGCCGGCCCCCACGACGACGAGCCGGGACCGGGTCATCGCGTGGTCAGCTCGTGGACGAGCTCGACGACGTGGGTGAGCACGTCCGGGTCGGTCTCGGGCAGCACCCCGTGCCCGAGGTTGAAGATGTGGCCGCGGGCGGCCTCCGCCTGCCGCACGACCCGGCGCACCTCCCGGTCGACCGTCGCCCGGTCGGCCAGCAGGACCGCCGGGTCCAGGTTGCCCTGCAGGGAGCGGTCGGGGCCCACGCGCCGCACGGCCTCGTCCAGCGGCACCCGCCAGTCGACCCCCACGACGTCGGCCCCGGCCTCGCCGATGAGCGGCAGCAGCTCCCCGGTGCCCACCCCGAAGTGGATCCGGGGGACGTCCCGCTCCCCCAGCCCGTCGAACGCCGCGCGCGAGTGCGGCAGCACCCGCTCGGCGTAGTCGGCGGCCGACAGCACGCCGGCCCAGGAGTCGAAGAGCTGCACCGCCGACGCCCCGGCGTCCACCTGGGCGCGCAGGAAGGTCGCCGCCGACGCCGAGAGCCGCTGCAGCAACCGGCTCCACGCCTCCGGCTCGGCGTACATGAACGCCTTCGTGCGGGCGTGCTCCTTGGAGGGACCGCCCTCGATCAGGTAGGTGGCCAGGGTGAACGGCGCCCCGGCGAAGCCGATGAGCGGCGTGGGACCGAGCTCCGCGACCAGCGAGCGCACCGCCGTCTGGAGGAAGCCGAGCTGCTCGGGCGCCAGGTCGGGCAGCGCGTCGACGTCGGCGACGGTGCGCACCGGGTCGGCGACCACCGGCCCGATGCCCGGCTTGATCTCGATGTCCACACCGGCGACAACCAGCGGCAGCACGATGTCGGAGAAGAGGATGGCGGCGTCCACCCCGTGACGGCGGACCGGCTGCAGGGTGATCTCGGTGACCAGGTCGGGATCCTGGCAGGCCGCCAGCATCGCCGTGCCGGCGCGCAGGGCCCGGTACTCCGGCAGCGAGCGCCCGGCCTGGCGCATGAACCAGACGGGCGTGCGGCTCACCGGGAGGCCGCGAGCGGCACGGACGAGGTCGGAATCGGCCGGGGACGCCGACGCGGGAGCGGGACTCACGACCGCCGATCCTCCCAGACGGCCGGGCGGCACCGGTCCGCCGCGTCCTGCGGGCCTGCGGCGCGTCGGCGCCGCCGCGCCGCCTCCGGGCCTACTCTGCGGACGTGGAGCCGCGCAACCGGGCCGAGGCCGGGGACGGGAGCCGGGACGACGCCGTCCCGGCCGCCTTCCGCGCCGCCCTGGAGTCGCTGGCCGTGGTGCGCGTCCGCCCGGAGATCGAACTGGGCCGCATCCCCGCCCCGCAGCGGCTGGCCCCCTTCGCCTACGCGATCGGTGCCCGGGTGCCCGACCCCGACGCCGGGGACGACGAGGACGACCTGGAGATCGCCAGCGCGCGGTTCATCGTGCTGTTCGACCCGGAGGGCCACGAGGCGTGGCACGGCACCACGCGCTGCGTCGGCTACCTCTCCGCCGCCACCGACGAGCAGCTGGTCGACGACGCGATGTTCTCCGAGGTGGCGTGGAGCTGGCTCACCGACGCGCTGTCGGACTCCGGCGCGGCGCACCACACCGTCGGCGGCACCGTCACCCGCACCGCCTCGACCCGGTTCGGCGAGCTGGCCGGGCCCGAGCACTCCGTCGACGTCGAGATCCGCGCCTCCTGGACGGCCGACGGCGCTGACCTGGACCGGCACCTGCTGGCCTGGCTGGAGGTGCTCGGCAACGCCGCCGGGCTCCCGCCGCCCGGTGTCCGGCTGCTGGGTCCCTCCGACCGGGTCGGTAGCGAGACTCTCTAACATCGGTGCGGCACAGCGGCGCGGAGCCCGTTGCGCCGGTGCTCCTCCCCAGGATCGGCGCGGTCGGCCGCGGTGGACCCCGGCCCGGGCGCCGGTGACCGACAGACGAGGAGCGGCGAGAAGGTGGACGGCAACTGAGCACCGAGCCCACCCCCCAGCCACCGGAGGACCCGGCGGCCGCTGCGGCCCCCGAACCGACCCCGCTGCTGGCCCCCCGCGACGGGCTGCCGCCGGTCATCGAGACCTCCACCCAGCTGGTGGAGTACGCCGAAGCGCTGCGCGCGGGTCGCGGCCCCGTCGCCGTCGACGCCGAGCGGGCCTCCGGCTACCGCTACGGGCAGCGGGCCTACCTGGTGCAGCTGCGCCGCGACGGGTCGGGCACCGGCCTGCTCGACCCGATCCCCCTGCCCGACCTGTCGGTGCTGCAGGAGGCGATCGCCGACGCCGAGTGGGTGCTGCACGCGGCGAACCAGGACCTGCCCTGCCTGGCCGAGATCGGTCTGGTCCCCGCCCGGATCTTCGACACCGAGCTGGCTGCCCGCCTCGCGGGACTGCCCCGGGTCGGGCTCGGCGCCGTGGTCGAGTCGCTGCTCGGCTTCTCGCTGCAGAAGGGGCACTCCGCCGCCGACTGGAGCACCCGCCCGCTCCCCGAGGAGTGGCTGGTCTACGCCGCGCTCGACGTGGAGGTGCTGGTCGACCTGCGGGACGCGCTGGCCGCCATCCTCGAGGAACAGGGCAAGACCGAGTGGGCGCGGCAGGAGTTCCAGGCGATCCTCGCCGCCGGCCCGCCGGCGCCCCGGCAGGACCCGTGGCGCCGCACCTCGGGCGTGCACGGCCTGCGCAGCCGGCGCCAGCTCGGCATGCTCAAGGCCGTCTGGGAGGCGCGCGACGAGCTGGCCCGCAAGCGGGACGTCGCGCCCGGCCGGGTGCTGCCCGACTCGGCGATGGTGGCCGCCGTCCAGGCCGACCCGAAGAACGAGGGCGCCCTGCTGGAGCTGCCGGTGTTCCGCGGCCGGGCCAACCGCCGGCTGGTGGCGCACTGGTACAACGCGCTGGCCCGCGGCAAGGCGCTGCCGGAGGACGAGCTGCCGCCGCACAGCAGGCCCGGTGACGGGCCACCGCCGGTGAACCGGTGGGCCGATCGCGATCCGGCGGCCGCCGCCCGGCTGCAGGTGGTCCGCGCAGGGCTCGCCGAGCTGTCGGAGAAGCATGCCGTGCCGGTGGAGAACATCCTCTCCCCCGACCTGGTGCGCCGGCTGATGTGGAGCCCGCCGGAGCCTCGGGAGCCCGGCGCCGTGGCGGATGCGCTGCGGGCCGGCGGCGCCCGCGAGTGGCAGATCGAGCTCACCCGCGACCTGCTCGCCGACGCGATCACCCGCGCCTGAGGAAGGACCCCGACGCCCCCCACCGCTCGCACGCTCGCGGTGGGTCCCTGCGCCGGGGCCGCAGGAGGGCAGGTCCCTGCGCCGGGGTCAGGAGGACGAACGACGACGCCGGCGCCGCCCGCGGGGTGCGGACGACGCCGGCGCCGGCGTGGTCACCTGCCGCCCGCCGGCGCTGAGCACGGCGGGCGGCAGGGGTCATCGTCGGGCCGTGGCGGCCCGTCGGCGGGCGAGCGCGTCGACGCCCGCGGCGAGCAGGAGCACCCCGCCGGTGATGATGAAGTTGAGGTACGCGGCCACCCCCAGCAGCCCGAGCCCGTTGGCGATGATCGCGATGACGAGCCCACCCAGGACGGCGTCCCGGGCCCGGCCACGCCCACCGAAGAGGCTGGTGCCACCGATCACCGCGGCCCCGACCGCGTAGAGCAGGGTGTTGCCGGCACCGGCGTCCGGGGTGACCGAGCTGAGCCGGGAGACGGCGAAGATGCCGCTGAGCGCCGCCAGGCTGGAGGACAGGACGAAGACGCTCACCCGGATGCGGGTGACGTTGATGCCCGCGCGCCGCGCCGCCTCCGCGTTCCCCCCGACCGCGTAGATGTGCCGGCCGTAGCTGGTGCGGCTCAGCACGAAGGTGAGCAGCAGCAGGAGCACGATGACGATCGGCACCGCGTAGGGGATGCCCTGCAGGTCGATCGCGGCGGCCAGCGCCCGGTCGACGCTGAGGATCGCCGTCGCCGCCAGCACGACCGCCGAGATGACCGCGACGCGGAGCAGGACGACGACCAGCGACTGGTGCGCCAGCCCCCGCGCCCGCTGGCTGCGCCACCGCCACAGCTCGGCGACGGCGTAGACGACCACGACCCCGATCGCCAGCACCCAGCCCCACACGACCGGGAGGTTCTGGTTGATCAGGCCGACGATGACCTCGTCCCGGACGGGCACGGTCCCACCCTGGCCGATCAGCCAGAGGGTGACGCCCTGCCAGCCCAGGAACAGCGCCAGGGTGACCACGAAGGAGGGGATCCCGACGATGCCGACGAGGCTGCCGGTGAACAGCCCGATGAGCGCGCCGACCGCGACCGCGGCCAGCACGGCGACGTACCAGGCCACGTCCGCCTGCACCAGCAGCTGGGCGAGGACGGCGGCGCAGACACCGCTCACGACGCCGGCGGAGAGGTCGATCTCCCCCAGCAGCAGGACGAAGACCAGGCCCATCGCCAGCACCGTGATCGGGACGGCCTGGGTGAGCAGGTTGGCCAGGTTGATCGGTGTCAGGAACGTGTCCGGCCGCAGCACGGTGAACAGGACTCCCAGGACGACGATGCCCAGGATGGCCGGCAGCGCGCCGAGGTCACCGGCCCGCAGCTTGTTCACGTAGCCGCGGACGGCGCCGCCCAGGGAGTTGTCCTGCCGGTCGCCCTCGAAGCCGGCGGCCGGCTTGTGCGGCCCGCTCGCCTCCGCGGCGGTCAGGGTGTTGCTCGACATGGAAGTCCTCTCAGTCCTCGAGCGCTTCCGGCGCGAGCCCCAGCTCGCCGGAGCGGCCAGAGGTGATCAGCTCGATGACCTGGGTGCGGTCGACCTCGGAGATGGGGACGTCCGCGGCGACCCGACCCAGGTACAGGGCGGCGACCCGGTCGGCGACCTCGAACACGTCGACCATGTTGTGGGTGATGAACACGACGGCGTGGCCGGTGTCGGCGAGGCGGCGGACCAGGTCGAGCACCTGACGGGTCTGCGCGACGCCGAGCGCGGCGGTGGGCTCGTCCAGGATGACCAGCTTGGACTCCCAGAGGACGGCCTTGGCGATGGCGACCGTCTGCCGCTGCCCACCGGAGAGGCTGGACACCAGCTGGCGCACCGACTTCAGCGTGCGCACCGACAGCTTGGTGAGCGTGTCCCGCGCGGCCTCCTCCATCGAGGCCTCGTCCAGGACGATGCCACGCTTGCGCTCCCGGCCGAGGAACATGTTCTGGACGACGTCGAGGTTGTCGGCCAGCGCGAGGTCCTGGTAGACGACCTCGATGCCCAGGCGCGCCGCGTCGCGCGGACCGTGCAGCTGCACCGGCCGACCCTCGAACTCGACGGTGCCGGAGTCGATCGGGTGGATGCCGGCGATCGACTTGATCAGCGTGCTCTTGCCCGCGCCGTTGTCACCGACGAGCGCGGTGACCTTGCCGGGGTAGACGTCGAGGTGGACGTCGTGCAGGACCTGGACGGCCCCGAAGCTCTTGTTGACCCCGCGCAGGCTGAGCGTGGGCTGCTCCGAGGTCGTGGTGGTCGGGCTCTGTTCGAGTGCGGACACCGATGCGTCCTTCCGCAGGGGGCCGGCCCGTCGGGGGCCGGAGGGAGACAGTCTGGTGCCCTGGGGTCCGCGGGTGGCCGGGGACCCGCAGGGCGGGCGGCAGACGGCCGGGGCGCCCGACTGGTGGGCGCCCCGGCCGGACCGGCTCAGGAGATGCCGAGCTCCTCGCAGGCAGCCGCGTACTCGCCCGTGCAGACGTCCTCGGCCGACTGGTAGCCGTCCTCGATGACCTGGTTCACGTTGTCCCGGAAGATGGAGACCGGCTCGAGCAGCACCGCCGGCACCTCGCGCTCACCCTCGGGGTCCTCGACCGAGCCGTCGACCTCGGGCTCCTCGCCGTTGACGAGGGCGACCGCGAGCTCGGCCAGGGCGTTGGCCTCCTCCTCGATCGGCTTGTAGACGGTCATGCACTGGCGCTCGGCGAGGATGTTCTGCAGCCCCTCGACCGTCGCGTCCTGACCGGTCACCGGCACCTGCCCGGCGACGTTGTTGCGGGCCAGGATCGACACGACCGCGTTGGCCAGGCCGTCGTTGGCGGCCAGCACGCCCTGGATGTCACCGCCGGCCTGGGTGTACATCTGCTCGAAAATGGTGGCGGCCTGCTGGTTGTCCCAGTCCGGCACGGCCTGCTCGGCCACGACGGTGTACTGGTCCATCGGGTCGAGGACCTCGTGCGCACCCTGCGAGAAGAGGGTGGCGTTGTTGTCGTCGGGCGAGCCGTTGAGGAAGGCGATGTTCGCCGGCTCGTCGCCCAGGCACTGGGCCAGGCCCTCGCCCTGCAGGCGACCGACCTGCACGTTGTCGAAGGAGACGTAGTAGTCGCTCTCCCCGCCGAGGGTCAGCCGGTCGTAGTCGATGGTCTGCACGCCCTGGCTCTCGGCCTGGCGCTGGATGGCCGCGCCGGAGGCCGAGTCGAGGTTCGTGATCGCCAGGACGGTGACGCCCTCGGTGATCATCTGCTCGGCGATGGTGTTCATCCGCTGGGCGTCGCCCTGCGCGTTCTGGATGTCGTACTCGACGCCGGCCTCGTCGAAGGCGGCCTCCAGGAGCGGGCGGTCCGCGGACTCCCAGCGGGCGGAGGACGCGGTGTCGGGGAGGATGACACCGATCTTGCCGGCGGCGTCACCGCCGTTGCCGCCACCGCTGCCGCCATTGCCGCCGCTGTCGTCGCCACCACACGCGGCCAGCCCGAAGACCAGGGCCGCAGCGATCGCCGTCGTCACCGTGCGCCGTCGCGCCATGAGAGGGACCTCTATTTCGTTGGGGTTGCAGAGAAATTCCGGCGGGTCATCTTGCGCAGCTGTCGGTTGTGACCGCAAGCACACCCCGGAGCCGTTGCCGGACCGTGATCCGGAACCCCCTCGATCGGGTTCGTGCCGCGCTTGGACCTCCGGTTACCGGCGGGTAACTTCTAGCCGGACGGGCCCTCCCGGGCCCGCTACGAACTCCTGCGGAGGTCCCATGTCCCGCTCGCTGCGTGAGGTCGTCTTCGTCGACGGCGTGCGCACCCCCTTCGGCAAGGCCGGTCCGAAGGGCATCTACGCCGAGACGCGCGCCGACGACCTCGTCGTGCGGTGCATCCGCGAGCTGCTGCGCCGCAACCCGGCGCTGCCGGCCGACCGGGTCGACGAGGTGGCCATCGCCGCCACCACCCAGATCGGCGACCAGGGCCTGACCCTCGGCCGCACGGCCGCGCTGCTGGCCGGGCTGCCGAAGACGGTCCCCGGCTACTCGATCGACCGCATGTGCGCCGGCGCGATGACCGCGGTGACCACCACCGCGTCCGGCATCGCCTTCGGCGCCTACGACGTCGCCATCGCCGGCGGCGTCGAGCACATGGGCAACCACCCCATGGGCGAGGGCGTGGACCCGAACCCGCGGATCGTGAGCGAGAAGCTGGTCGACCCCTCCGCGCTGGTCATGGGCTCCACCGCCGAGAACCTGCACGACCGGTTCCCGCACCTGACCAAGGAGCGCGCCGACGCGTTCGCGCTGGCCAGCCAGCAGAAGTACGCCAAGGCCGTCGCCAACGGGCAGATCGGCCCGGAGCTGGTGACCGTGGCGACCCGCTCGGCCGAGCACGGCTGGGGCGTCGCCACCGTCGACGAGCCGCCGCGGCCGCAGACCACCCTCGAGGGTCTGGGCACGCTCAAGACGCCGTTCCGCCCGCACGGGCACGTGACCGCCGGCAACGCCGCCGGTCTCAACGACGGCGCCACCGGCTGCCTGCTCGCGGCCGAGGACGTCGCCCAGGAGCTGGGCCTCGACATCGGCATGCGCCTGGTCGGCTACGGCTTCGCCGGCGTCGAGCCCGAGGTCATGGGCATCGGCCCGGTGCCCTCGACCGAGAAGGCGCTGGCCCGCACCGGCCTCTCCATCTCCGACATCGGCCTGTTCGAGCTGAACGAGGCCTTCGCCATCCAGGTGCTGGCGTTCCTCGACCACTTCGGCATCGCCGACGACGACGAGCGCGTCAACCCGTGGGGCGGCGCGATCGCCGTCGGCCACCCGCTGGCGTCCTCCGGCGTCCGCCTCATGACCCAGCTGTCCCGCCAGTTCGCCGAGCGGCCCGACGTCCGCTACGGGCTGACCGCCATGTGCGTCGGCCTCGGCATGGGCGCCACCGTGATCTGGGAGAACCCGAACTGGGAGGGGTTCCAGAAGTGACGAACGCCGTCTTCGAGAACGAGGTCGTGACGCGCGCCCTGGTGCGGTTCGTGACCCACCCGGGCCTGGCCGGGGAGATCGCGCTGATCACCCTGGACAACGGGCACGACCACACCCGCCCCTCCACCTTCGGCCCGGGCGGCCTCGCGTCCCTGGACGCCGCGCTGGACGAGGTCGCGGCGCACACGCCGGCCCCGGCGGCGATCGCCGTCACCGGCAAGCCGTTCATCTTCGCCGTCGGCGCCGACCTCTCCGGCGTCCCGTCGGTGACCGACGAGGCGACGGCACGGCAGATCGCCGAGACCGGCCACCGGGTGTTCCGGCGGCTCAAGGACTCGACGATCCCGACGTTCGCCTTCGTCAACGGCGTGGCGCTGGGCGGCGGGCTGGAGCTGGCGCTGCACTGCCACTACCGGACGATCAGCGGCACGGCCGCGGTCGCCTTCCCCGAGGCGTTCCTCGGGCTGGTGCCCGGCTGGGGCGGCACCCAGCTGCTGCCGAACCTGATCGGCATCGACGCCGCCGTCACCGTCATCGTCGAGAACGCCCTGGCGCAGAACAAGATGACGCCGGCGCCGAAGGCCGCGAAGCTGGGCATCGCCGACGCCCTGTTCGAGCCGGCCGACTTCCTGGAGCGGTCGATCGAGTGGGCCGTCGGCGTGCTCGACGGCTCGGTGGCGGTCTCCCGGCCCGAGATCGACCGCTCGGCCTGGGACGACGCGATCACCCGCGCCCGCGGCATCGTGGCGGCCCGCACCCGCAACGCCTCCCCCGGCGCCGTCCGCACCGTCGAGCTGCTCGACCTGGCCCGGGCCGGTGTCGAGGGCGAGGCCTTCACCGCCGGCACCGCCGCCGAGGACGACGCACTCACCGAGCTGCTGATGAGCGACCCGCTGCGGGCCTCGCTCTACTCGTTCGACCTGGTGAACAAGCGGGCCAAGCGGCCGGCCGGCGCGCCGGACAAGTCGCTGGCCCGGAAGGTCACCAAGGTCGGCGTCGTGGGCGCCGGGCTGATGGCCTCGCAGCTGGCGATGCTCTTCGTGCGCCAGCTGAAGGTGCCGGTGGTGCTCACCGACATCGACCAGGCGCGCGTGGACAAGGGCGTGGCCTACGTGCACGGCGAGCTGGACAAGCTGGCCCAGCGGGGGCGGCTGAGCTCCGACAAGCTCAACCAGCTCAAGGGCCTGGTCACCGGCTCGCTGTCCAAGGACGTCTTCGCCGACGCCGACCTCGTCATAGAGGCGGTCTTCGAGGAGATGTCGGTGAAGCAGCAGGTGTTCGCCGAGGTCGAGGCGATCGTGTCCGAGACCTGCGTGCTGGCGACCAACACCTCGGCGCTGTCGGTGACCGAGATGGCCGCCAAGCTCGAGCACCCCGAGCGCGTGGTCGGCCTGCACTTCTTCAACCCGGTCGCCGTCCTCCCGCTCCTGGAGGTCGTGCGCGCCGAGCAGACCGACGACGCCACGCTGGCCACCGCCTTCGCCGTCGGCAGGTCGCTGAAGAAGAGCTGCGTGCTGGTGGCCGACGCCCCGGCGTTCGTCGTCAACCGGCTGCTCACCCGGTTCCTGGGCGAGGTCACCTCGGCCGTGGAGCAGGGGACGCCGGTCGAGGTGGCGGAGCGGGCGCTCGACCCGCTGGGCCTGCCCATGACGCCGTTCGAGCTGCTCTCGCTCGTCGGCCCCGCGGTCGCGCTGCACGTCGCCGAGCGCATGCACGAGGCCTTCCCGGACCGGTTCGCCGTCGGCGAGGGGCTCAAGCGCGTCGTCGAGCTCGGCAAGTCGAGCGTCTTCGTCGAGCCGGGCGTCGTCGACCCGGAGCTCGCGGACGCCTTCGCCGGCGACGAGCCGCTCACCGCGGAGCAGGTGCACGACCGCGCGGTCGAGGCGCTGGCGCAGGAGATCCGGCTGATGCTGGACGAGGGCGTCGTGCAGGCGGTGCAGGACATCGACCTCTGCATGATCCTGGGTGCGGGGTGGCCGTTCTGGCTGGGCGGCATCTCGGCCTACCTGGACCGCACCGGCGCCTCGGAGAAGGTCACCGGCTCGCGGTTCCTCCCCCAGGGCGTCGCCTCCCTCCCCGCGTGATGATGATCAGGTGACCTGATCGTTCCGGGTCCTGGCTCACGGTCAGCGCTGAGCCAGGACCCCACACGGTGAGCCAGGACGCACGGCCCCGCACGTCGACGACGACGCGCGGGGCCGTTCGTCGTCCGCCACCGCTCAGCGGTAGCTGTCGACGTACTCCCCCGAGGGCGGGATCACCGTGATGACGTCGACCAGCACGCCCTCCGGGCCCGCGAGCACGAAGTGCCGCTGCCCGAACGCCTCGGTGCGCAGCGGCAGCACCGCGGTGAGCCCGGCGTCGAGGACGAGCCGGCGGTACTCGGCGTCCACGTCGTCGACCTCGATGTTGACCAGCACCCCGGCGGCAGCCGCGCCGCGGTGGGACGCCGGCACGGTCGGGTGGTCGGGATCGAGCACGGCGAGCTCCCAGCGCTCCCGGCGGAGGCTGACGTACCAGTCGGACTCGAACGTCGGCTCGAAGCCGAGGTGCTGCCGGAAGAACCCTGCGGTCGCCTCGACGTCGTGGCTCATCAGCACGGGGTACACGCTCGTCACGGACATGACGGCTCCTTACGTACAGTCTGTCGGTAAGTGTCGCCGACGTTATACCTGCACGCTGTACGTATACAAGGAGGTCCGGTGCCACGACGCAGCCGGGAGGAGAGCGAGGCCACCGCCGCACGCGTGCTGGAGGCGGCCACCGAGCTGTTCGCCCGTGACGGGTACGCCCGGGTGGCCCTCGAGGCGGTCGCCGCGGCGGCCGGGGTCACGCGGGGCGCCGTCTACCACCACTACGCGGGCAAGGCCGAGCTGTTCCGCGCCGTGGTCAGCGGCGTCCAGTTGCGGGTGGCCGATGCGGTCGCAGCCGCAGCCGAGGCGGAGACCGACCCGTGGCGCGGGCTCGAGGCGGGCTGCCGGGCGTTCCTCGCGGCGAGCTCCGCGCCGGGGATGCGGCGGATCGTGCTCGTCGACGCGCCCGCCGTCCTCGGCTGGCAGGAGTGGCGGACGGCCGACGCCGCCGGGTCGGGGCGGCTGCTGGCCGAGGCGCTCACCCAGCTGCACGACGCCGGCCGGCTCGGGGACCGTCCGGTTGGCGCCACCGCAGCCCTGCTGTCGGGGGCGATGAACGAGGCCGCGCTGTGGATCGCGGCGGAGCCGGACACGGCCGCGGCGATCGAGGAGGCCTGGGCGCCCCTGTGCGACATGCTCCGCGCCCTGCGCCGCGACTGAACCGGCACCCGCCCGCCGTGCTGCGACGCCCGGGGTGGGACGCCCGTGCCCGGTCCCGTACCGCTCGGCGCGCCGGGACCGACCGCGCAGCCCCCTCCGGTCAGGAGCGGCTCACCCGACGCCGCGCACGGCCTCCTCGGTGATGTGAACCCCCTCGGCGAAGCGGGCGGCCTGCTCCGGCGACCAGCCCAGCGCCCGCGGGACCTGGACGGCGACCGGCTGGCCGGTCACCGGGTCGACGTAGTGCAGCAGGTGCTCGACGCCGATGTCGACGGCTCCCGGCGAGTCCGGATCGACGCCGCCGTCCACGACCACGCCGTCGGTCGTCCCGACACGGACCGGCACTCCCCCGGACGGGGCGGGAGCGTGCGTCGAGCGCAGCAGCACGGTCAGCTTGCCCGCGTACTGCGCCGGGTCGGTGTTCTCCGCGTCGGCCGGCGCGATGGTGAGCGCGTGCTCGGTGACCCCCTGCACGACCCACCCCTGCGGCACCGCGTCCACCACGAAGCCGGCCGGCTGGACACCGGTGTAGTCGACCAGCGCGATCCCGGCCGTCGCGATCCGGGGCGGCTCGTCCGGCGGCGCGGACGGCGGCACCGCACCGCCGCCCAGCAGAGCGGCGCCGGCCAGCGCGCCGGCCGCGAGCAGCCCGGCGACGCCGGAACGCCGGACCCGCCGACGGGCCAGCGCACGACGACCGCGGGCGAGGTCGGCCCGCACGGTCTCGGGTCGCACGGTGGTGTCGACCGAGGCGGCGGCCTCGCGGAGCAGCGCGGAGAGGTTCACCGGTTCCTCCCGCAGGTCGAGGCGGTGCGGTTCTCGTCGACGGGTACCGGACCCGCCCGATCGGGTGTGGCATCCGGCACCGGGGCCGCACCCAGCGCGCGACGCAGGTGCTCCAGCGCGCGCGAGGTCTGGCTCTTCACCGTGCCCTGCGAGCAGTTCAGGACGTCCGCGGTCTCCGCGACGCTGAGCTCGTGCAGGTAGCGGAAGACGACGGCGGCCCGCATCCGCGGCGGGAGCTCGGCCAGGGCCGCCCCCACGCGGCCCAGCCGGTCGTCGGTCTCGGTGTGCGCGTGGTCGGCCGGCACGTCGGGGAGCTCTCCGTGGGAGCGCTCGCGTCGCCGCCACGGGCGTCGTGACTCGTCGACCAGGGTGTTGACGAGGATGCGTCGCGCGTAGGCCAGGCGGGCCCGGGGCGCGCGGACCCAGTGCCAGGCCAGGTAGAGCCGGGTGAGGGCGATCTGCACGAGGTCCTCGGCGAGATGGGTGTCCCCCGCGGCCAGCATGGTCGCGGTCCGCAGCAGGTCACCGCGGTGGCGGACCACGAAGTCGTGGAACGCCTCGTCCCGAGCCGTCCTCACGGCATGTCCGTTCCGTGCATGACTTGAAGACGGAACCGGCGTCGCGGAGGTTGCATGACCGCCGGCCCCGCCGGACGGACTCAGCGGAACTTGGCGGTCAGGCTCTCCATCGTGCGGTTCACCGACGCGACCTTGATGTGCGAGAGCCCACCGGCGGCGCCGGCCGCGAGCATCGCCTCGTGCGCGGCCCGCAGCGTCGCCCACACCTCGTCGGCCTCGCCCTCGAGGGTCGTGCCGAGCGCCCCGACCTCGTAGCGCAGCCCCGACGCCTGGATGACGGCGATCGCCGCCTCCACGTGGGCGTGCGGGTCCTCCGCGGTGCCGGGCGGCGACGGCGCCACCTGGATCTCGGCGACGACGGTCATCGCCGGCCCTCCTCGACCGACTCGACGACGTGCTCGTCGCGGGACTCGGCGAGCCGGGCCGTCCACTCGGCTATCCGGCGGGCGACGTCCTGCTCGGTCAGCCCCGCGTCGGCCAGCACCTGGCCACGGCTGCCGTGCTCGAAGAACTGCTGCGGCAGGCCGAGGGTGCGCACCGGCACGTCGACGTCGCGGTCCTGCAGCGCCTGGGAGAGCGTGGTCCCCACCCCCCCGGCGCGGCCGCCGTCCTCGACGGTGACGACCAGGCGGGAGCCGGCGGCGAGCTCGAGCAGCTCTTCGGAGACCGGCAGCACCCACCGCGGGTCGACGACGGTCACCTCGATGCCGTGGTCGGCAGCGCGCTCGGCGACCGCCAGGCACATCGGCACCATGGAACCGACGGCGACCAGCAGCACGTCCCGCCGCTCGCCACGGCGCAGCACGTCGACCGGCCCGCGTCGCTCGACCGCCGGGATGTCCGGCGGCAGGGAGCCCTTCGGGAACCGCACGACCGACGGCCCGTCGGAGACCTCCACCGCCTCGCGCAGCTCCTCGCGCAGGGTGGCCTCGTCGCGCGGCGCGGCCAGCCGCAGCCCCGGGACGACCGAGAGGATCGACATGTCCCACATGCCGTTGTGCGAGGCGCCGTCCTCACCGGTCACCCCGGCGCGGTCGAGCACCACCGTCACCGGCTGGCGGTGCAGCGCGACGTCCATGAGCAGCTGGTCGAACGCCCGGTTGAGGAAGGTGGAGTAGACGGCGACGACCGGGTGCAGCCCAGCCATGGCCAGCCCGGCGGCCGAGGTGAGCGCGTGCTGCTCGGCGATGCCGACGTCGAAGGTGCGCTCGGGGAACCGCTCGGCGAACGGCGCCAGCCCCGTCGGGTGCAGCATCGCTGCCGTGATGGCGACGACGTCGGGACGCTCGGCGCCGACCCGCACCAGCTCGTCGGCGAAGGCGTCCGTCCAGGGCCGCCCGGTCTTGCGGGCGCTGGTCCCGCTGTCGGGGTCGAAGACGCCGGTGGCGTGCCAGGCGTCGATCTGGTCGGTCTCGGCCGGCGGGTAGCCGAAGCCCTTGGTGGTGACGGCGTGCACGATCACCGGCCCACCGAACGAGCGGGCGCGCCGCAGCGCGGACTCCATCATCTCGACGTCGTGACCGTCGACCGGGCCGACGTACTTCATGCCGAGGTCCTCGAACATGCCCTGCGGTGACAGGACGTCCTTGAGGCCCTTCTTGATCGCGTGCAGCGCGTCGTAGAGCTTGGTGCCGACGACGGGGGCCCGGTGCAGCGCCTGCCGGACGGCGGCCAGCGCCTCCTCGTACCCGGGGCGCAGCCGCAGGGTGGCGAGTGCGTCGGCGACCCCGCCGATCGTGGGCGAGTAGGAGCGCCCGTTGTCGTTGACCACGATGACGACCGGGCGGTCCTGGGCCGCGGCGATGTTGTTCAGCGCCTCCCAGGCCATGCCGCCGGTCAGTGCGCCGTCCCCGATCACCGCGACGACGGGGCGGGAGTCACCGCGGATGGCGAAGGCCTTGGCCAGGCCGTCGGCGTAGGACAGCGACGTCGAGGCGTGGCTGTTCTCCACCCAGTCGTGCTCGCTCTCGGCGCGGCTGGGGTATCCGGAGAGCCCACCTCGCTGGCGCAGCCGCTCGAAGCCCTCGACGCGGCCGGTCAGCATCTTGTGCACGTAGGACTGGTGGCCGGTGTCGAAGACGATGGGCTCGCGCGGGGAGTCGAACACCCGGTGCAGGGCGATCGTCAGCTCGACGCAGCCGAGGTTCGGGCCGAGGTGCCCCCCGGTCCTGGCCACGCTGGTGACCAGGGCGTCACGGACCTCCGCCGCGAGGGCGGGCAGCTGCTCGGGGGGAAGGGCTCGAAGGTCCTCCGGACCCCGCAGCGATCGCAGGAGCGGCACGGTGCGGCGGTGTCCTCTCGGTCTGGGCGGAGGCTGCTGAGCAGCCGCCGACCCACTGTAGCTGCGCTTCACGGGTACTTCCGGTCGAGCGGGTGCTGCGGATGCAGCTCACAGCCGGGGAACCCACCGTTCACCCCGCAGCGCACCGCCGACGACCTCCACCCCGCGGGCGGCGGCGGCCAGCCGGGCGCCCTCCCGTTCGTAGGCCCCCATCGCCGCCTCGATGGCCTCGGGCGGGAGCTGGTCGGCCAGCTCGACGCGCAGCGTGCGCCAGCCGGCGCGCGCGGCCTCCAGGCCGGCCGCGACGTGGTCCCCGGCGAAGCGGGCGAGCAGCACCGGGTACCGGCGGAGCACCTCGTGCGCGCGGTAGTCCGGCGGGACGAGGTCGAACAGCCAGGCGACGGCGGTGCGCTCCCAGTCCGGCGCGCCGGGTGGGCGCACCTCCTCCGGCCAGCCCGGCGGCAGCGTCCTGTCCACGGCACCAGTCTGCCGCACCGGTCGAACATCCGTTCGACGGCGTGCCGGTGCCCGGGTGCCCGCGTCAGCCGGCGGGCGGCGCCGTCGTCAGGAGCCGACCTGCCGCTTGAGCCAGAACTGCTCGAACCCCCAGGTGCCGGCACCGCTGGAGTGGTAGCTGACGAGCTCCCACCCCTCGGCACCGAGCTTGTTGAGCACCGAGCTGGTGTCGCCCTGCTGCCGTTCCGACTGACCGCCGGGGAGCTTGACGCTCACTCCGGCCCGCTGCGACTCGGCGTCGTTCGCGGTGATGACCGAGGCGTATTCCCACGTGGGCACAGGGAGACGGTATCCAATGGGCATCCGGCGGGTGACGGCAGCAGGACGGGAGGCGGTTCCGTCGCGGTCACCGGCCGGCCGGCACCAGCAGCGCCACGCACTCCACGTGGGCGGTCATCGGGAAGGCGTCGAACCCGCGCAGCGCGGCCAGCCGGTAGCCGGCCTCCCCGAACGCCGCGACGTCCCGGCCCAGCGCGGCCGGGTCGCAGGCCACGTAGACGACGGCGCGGGCCCCGCTGCCGGCCAGCAGCCGGCTCACCGCCGTCCCGGCACCGGCGCGGGGCGGGTCCAGGACGACGACGTCGGGCGCGGCGCCGAGCTCGGCGAGCAGGCCCCCCAGCCCGTCGGCGTCCACCTCGCCCTGCCACACCTCGGCCTGCGGGAGCGCGGCCAGGTTGGCGTCGGCCGCGGCGCAGGCGCCCGGGTCCTGCTCCACGCACACCACCCGGCCCTGCTCGCCGACGGCGGGGGCGAGAGCACCGCCGAAGAGGCCCGCGCCGGCGTAGAGGTCGAGGACGAGCTCCCCCGGAGCCGCCGCGGCGAACTCCGTCACCGCCGCGACGAGCGCGTCGGCCGCGGCCGGGTGCACCTGCCAGAAGCCGGTGCCCTCGACCTCCCAGTCGCGCCCGCCCGCCCGCCGCTCGGCGCGGCCGGCCGGCTCCGCGGGCAGTTCCTCCCCCGCCCGCAGCACCTCGGTGGCCTGCACCCGGCCCCGGCGATCCAGCCGCGCGGTGGTCACCGTGCCCGCCGAGTCGACCGAGACGTCGACGGCGCCCGCCCCCGGCCAGCGCCGTCCGAGGACCGCCCGCGCCGCCGGCTCCACGGTGATCGGGCAGTCGTCGAGGGGCACCACGTCGTGCGACCGGTGCCGCCGCAGGCCGGGCGCGCCGCCGTGGTCGACGGCGAAGCGGGCCCGCGAGCGCCACCGCAGGGCGCCACCGGGCAGCTCCTCGACGGCGAGGCCGGCCACCACGGGGTCCTCGGGGTCGAGCCTGCCGAGCCGGACCAGCTGCTCCCGCACCACCGCGGCCTTGAGCCGGTGCTGCTCGGCCGGCTCCACGTGCTGCCAGTCGCAGCCGCCGCACTTCCCGGGGCCGCTGTACGGGCAGGGGCGCTCGACCCGCCCCGGTGCCGCCACCAGCACCTCGACGGCATCGGCGCGGCAGAAGCCGGGGTGCCGGTCCTCGGTCACCCGCACCCGCACCCGCTCGCCGGGCAGGGTGTGCCGGACGAACACCACCCGGCCCTCGTGCCGGGCGACGCAGTGCCCGCCGTGCGCGACCGGACCGACCTCGACCTCGAACTCCCGCCCGGTCCATCCCAGGCCCTTGGGAGCGTCGGGCGCCTTGGCCGCGGAGCGCCTACGGCCCCGCTGCAGGGCCCCGCCCCGAGCCTGCGAGGGGTGAGGAGAACGGGGTCCTTCATCCATACGGGGTCACGTCCATCTCGTCGTCGGTGTAGCCCCGCCGGAGGTCACCGGGCGCGGGCCCGCCGCGCCGCCCGTCGGCGTCGTCGTCGTGCCCGGCGGTGCTCTCCAGCTGCCATGGCACCGTGGTGATCATGACCCCCGGCTGGAACTGCAGCCGGGCGCGCAGCCGCAGCGCGCTCTGGTTGTGCAGGACGTTCTCCCACCAGTGGCCGACGACGTACTGCGGCACGAAGACCACCACCAGCTCGCGCGGGCTGTCCCGCCGGATGCTCTTGACGTAGTCGAGCACCGGGCGGGTGATCTCCCGGTACGGCGACTCCAGCACGGTCAGCGGCACCGGGATGTCGTAGCGCTGCCAGTCGGCCTGCAGCGCCCGGGTCTCGGCGTCGTCGACGTTGACCGTCAGCGCGGTGAGCGCGTCGGGACGGGTGGCCCGGGCGAAGGCCAGCGCGCGCAACGTCGGCTTGTGCACCCTGGAGACGAGGACGACGGCGTGCACCTTGCTCGGCAGCGTGCGGGCGTCGGTGTCGGGTTCCAGCTGCTGCGACACGTTCGAGTAGTGCCGGTTGATGGCTCTCATCAGGAGGAACAGCACCGGCATGGCCAGCAGCACCAGCCAGGCGCCGCGGGTGAACTTGGTGACCACGATGATCAGCAGCACGACGGTGGTGAGCGACCCGCCGACGAAGTTGATCGCCTGGGAACGGCGCATGCGCCGGCGGGTGACGGGGTCGTCCTCCGCGCGCAGCTCCCGGTTCCAGTGCCGCACCATCCCCCACTGGCCGATGGTGAAGCTGGTGAACACCCCGATGATGTAGAGCTGGATCAGCCGGGTCACGTCGGCCTCGAAGACGACGATCAGCAGCCCGGCGAAGCCGGCCAGCAGCAGGATGCCGTTGCTGTACACCAGCTTGTCGCCGCGGGTGTGCAGCTGCCGGGGCAGGAAGCGGTCCTGGGCCAGCACCGATCCCAGCAGCGGGAAGCCGTTGAACGCGGTGTTGGCGGCCAGGATGAGGATGAGCGCGGTGGCGGCCTGGATGTAGTAGAAGCCGACCGAGGTGTCGCCGCCGAAGGTCGCCGCGGCCAGCTGGGCGATGACCGTGCGCTGCGGCTCGGTCTCGCAGGCGGTGAAGCCCACCAGGTCGCAGGGGAACTCGGTGTACTTGACGTCGCCGAGCAGGGCCAGCGCGGTGACCCCGGCGAACATGAAGGCGGCCAGCCCGCCCATGAGCGCGAGCGTCGTGGCGGCGTTGCGGCTCTTCGGCGGCCGGAACGCCGGAACGCCGTTGGCGATCGCCTCGACCCCGGTCAGCGCGGTGCAGCCGGAGGCGAAGGCGCGGAGCGCGAAGAACACCAGCGCCAGCCCCGCCACCTGCTCGTAACCGGGTTCCGGGGTGATCGAGTACTGGGCGCTCTCGGCGACGACCGGGTTGTCGGTGAAGAAGTCCCGGATGAGGCCGGTGACGATCATGATCATGATCCCGGCCACGAACATGTACGTCGGCAGCGCGAAGGTCCGGCCCGACTCGCGCAGCCCGCGCAGGTTCGCCGCCGCGAGGATCGCCACCAGGCCCAGCGCGATGGCCACGCGGTGCTCGTTGAGCGCGGGGAAGGCGGAGATGATGTTGTCGGTGCCGGCCGAGACCGACACCGCCACGGTGAGCACGTAGTCGACCAGCAGCGCGCTGGCCACGACGAGGCCGGCGAACTGGCCGTGGTTCTTCATCGCGACCTCGTAGTCGCCGCCACCGGAGGGGTAGGCACGCACCACCTGCCGGTAGGAGAGCACCACCGTGATCAGCAGGAGCACGACGAGCAGCGCGAGCCAGGGGGCCAGGTAGAGGAACGCCGTGCCCGCCAGGGTCAGCACGATCAGGATCTCCTGGGTGGCGTAGGCCACGGAGGAGAGCGGGTCGCTGGCGAAGATCGGCAGCGCGAGCCGCTTGGGCAGCAGGGACTCCCCCGCCCGGTCGCTGCGCACGGGGCGGCCGAGGACGAGGCGTTTCGGGAGTTGTCCGAGGTCGGACAGGCTTGGCACGGCGCGATGGTACGGACGTGCGGGAGGCCCGCGGGCGTGACTCGGCGCACCTCGCCCCGACGGGGGGATACCGGCGTCCTGCCCGCTGGCGGACCGTGCGCGGGTGTAGCTTCGCGGCCGGTGATGCGCGGGCGGTCGGCGCCGGCGCCGCCGGAGATCTGCGGGAGTGACGCGCGTGCACGTGGTCGTGATGGGCTGCGGCCGTGTCGGCTCGGCCATCGCCCGGCGCCTGGAGCAGATCGGGCACAGCGTGGCCGTGATCGACCAGGACCCCGAGTCCTTCCGGCGGCTCGGCCCGGAGTTCACCGGGCGCCAGATCAAGGGCCTCGGATTCGACCGGCAGACCCTGCTGGACGCCGGCATCGACTCCGCGGGCGCCTTCGCGGCGGTCAGCAGCGGCGACAACTCCAACATCATCTCGGCCCGCGTGGCGCGGGAGACCTTCGGCGTCCAGCACGTCGTGGCCCGCATCTACGACTCCAAGCGGGCCGAGGTCTACGAGCGCATGGGCATCCCGAGCGTCGCCACCGTCCCCTGGACGGTGAACCGGCTGCTGCGCGAACTCCTCTCGGTCAAGGTGAGCGAGCTGTGGCGCGAGCCCACCGGCAAGGTGCTGCTGGTGCGCGTGACGGTCACCGACGCCTGGGTGGGGCGCAAGCTCGCCGCCCTCGAGGCGGCCACCGGGGCCCGCGCGGCCTGGCTGGTCCGCTTCGGTGAAGCCCAGCTGCCCACGCCGGTCACGGTGCTCCAGGACGGCGACCAGCTCGTCGTCGCCGTCACCGACGAGCTGACCGCACGCGTGCACGAGGTCGTCGAGCGCGGCCCCCAGGAGGGGAGTCACTGATGCGGGTCGCGATCGTCGGGGCCGGCGCAGTGGGACGGTCCATCGCGGGGGAACTCCTGGGTTACGGCCACACCGTCATGCTCATCGAGAAGGACAGCCGCAAGGTCCGCACCCGGTCGGTGCCAGGCGCGGAGTGGGTGCAGGCCGACGCCTGCGAGGTCTCCTCGCTGGAGGAGGCGCAGCTGGCCACCTGCGACGTCGTGGTGGCCGCGACCGGCGACGACAAGGCCAACCTCGTCGTCTCGCTGCTGGCCAAGACCGAGTTCGCGGTCAATCGCGTGGTCGCCAGGGTCAAGGACCCGCGCAACGAGTGGCTCTACACCGAGGCGTGGGGCGTCGACGTCGCCGTCTCCACCCCCCGGGTGCTGGCCGCCCTGGTCGAGGAGGCCGTGTCGGTGGGCGACGTCGTCCGGCTCATGAGCTTCCGCAAGGGCGCGGCCAACCTGGTGGAGATCACCCTGGGCGACGACACACCCTGGGTCGGCCACGCCCTGCGCGAGGTGCCGCTGCCCCGCGAGACGGTGCTGACGACGATCCTGCGCGGCGACCGGGTCATCACCCCGTCGCCGGACGAACCGCTGGAGTCCGGCGACGAGCTGCTGTTCGTGTCGCACGGCGACACCGAGGAGGAGCTGCAGCACGTCTTCGCGCCGGACGGCCCGGGCCGCATCGACCGCTGAACGAGGGACCCCGTCCTCCTCACCCCTCGCAGGCTCGGGCGACCCTCTGCACGGGGCCGCACGTGCCCCTGCACCGGAGTCGTGATCAGGTGACGGGCGGGCCGGGCGCGCGGTGCCGGTGCAGCCGGGCGACCACCCACAGGGTCACCACGAGCACGACCGCGGTGAGCGGCAGGCCGAGCACGACCGACGCCGTGCCGAGCAGCTCCACCTCGTCGGCGCGGTAGAGCACCCACTGCACCCCCGCCCGCAGGAAGAACGAGGCCGCCCAGAGCGCGGTCAGCCAGGAGTAGGCGCGCAGCAGCCGGGGCTCCCGGCGCCAGTGCAGCTGCGGCACCGCCGCCGGGTCGGGCACCGGCGGCGCGGTGGCGGGCGCGGGCGCGTCCTCGCGCGCCGCCCGACGACTCCAGGGCAGCGAGTGGGTGGCCATCGCGCCGAGGTGGCTCGGCGCCAGGAACTCGGCCACCACCCCGACCAGCGGCCAGCGCAGCGGGATCGAGCCCAGGAGCACCACCCCGACCACCAGGCTGCGGACGATGCCGAGCACGAAGAAGTCGCGGGCCTGACCGGTGTTGGCGGCGATGGCCACCGCGATGCCGACCCCGACCAGGCCGCTCACCGCCTGCTGCACGCTCTGCCGGCGGCTCAGCCGCAGCACGAAGACCGCGACCGCCGCGACCACCGCCGCCCAGATGCCGGTGCGCAGCCCGGCGATGCCGTTGGCCACGATGAAGGCGACCGTGGGCAGCGTGGCGTCGAGCATGCCGCGCCAGCCACCGAGCTGCGCCAGCAGCTGCTCGCGGTCGAACGGGGAGGCCGGCGCGCCCGCCTCGGGAACGTGCTCGCCGTCGCCCGGCCGGCCCGCTGCGGTCACCTTCGTCTCCCCCGATCGCTGCCCGGCCCACGCATGACGGCTCCCCGCCGCTGGGCGGTGGTCAGCCGGCGCTCAGCTCGTACCAGGGGTTGTAGATGACCTGCCGGCCCTCGAAGGAGGCGAACCGCCCCCGCGCGGTCAGCGACCGACCGGGCTCGATGCCCGCGATCCGCCGCCGGCCCAGCCACACCAGCGTCACCGACCCCGAACCGTCGAACAGCTCGGCCTCGAGCGTGGGCACCGTCTCGCGCGGCGTGTAGACGACCGACTTCAGCCGACCGGTGACGGTGACCACCGCGCCCTTGCGGCAGGTGCTGACCGGCTCGCAGCCGGCGGTGGCCGTTCCCGCGCGCAGCTCCTGCGCGTCGATGGCGTGGTCGTCGGCGGTGAGTCGCTGCAACGTGCGCGACCACCAGCCCGCCGGTCGGGTCTCCGTCACGGTTCCAGCGTAGTGCGCCACGGTGCCCACGGGGACGCGCGCGGGTGTTCCCTGCATCGCGTCGTCAGGCCGGGCCGGCAGCCGGCCCGCCGTCCGGCGACCGCGGGCCCGCAGCCGTCCCCGGGGCGGGCCGCTGCGCGGCCAGCTGGGCCGCGGCCTGCGGGGGCAGGGCGAGCGGGAGCGGCTCGCGCACCGGCATGGGCTCGCTGCCCCGGACGACGACGATGCCGCGGAACGCCGTCTCCAACGCCGCCGCCTCGGCCTCGGCGCCCGCGGCCGCGGAACCGCTGAGCAGCCCCCGCAGGAACCAGCGGGGTCCGTCCACGCCGAGGAAGCGGGCCGGTCGCCGGACCGACGGCTGGGCGGCCTGCCCGGGCTGCGCCGGCGGGGCCGCCACGACGGTGCCGACGAGCTCCGCGCCGAACGGGCCCTCCACCTCGCGCAGCGACGCGCCCTGACCCGAGGCGCTGCGGGCCAGCTCGGCGCGGACGTCGTCCCAGATGCCGGCCGCCCGGGGCGCGGCGAAGGCCGCGATCTGCAGCAGCGAGTCCCCGTGGCGCAGGGTCGCGCCGATCACCTTCTGCTGCTGGTTGAGCTCCACCCGCAGGTCCATGCCGGGCAGTGCGGGCAGCCGGATCGCACCCAGGTCGATGCGCGCCAGACCGTCGTCGGGCGCGTCGGCCTCGTCCCAGGGACCGCTCGTGGGCGGGACGTCCCGGATGCGCTGCTGCGGCTCCGGGGGGACGCCCCGCTCGCGCAGGCTGCGGTCGATGCGGTTGCGCCGTCGTCCGAACGGCATGTCAGTTCCCCTCGGGTGCTGGAGTGTCGGAGGACCCGGCCGCACCGGCCTGGTACCCGCCGGTGGAGCCGTGCCCACCCCCGCCGCGCTCGCTGGGCGGCAGCTCGGGGACCGGCACGAACCGCGCGCGGACCACCGGCTGCACCACGAGCTGCGCGATGCGGTCGCCGCGCGACAGGCGCAGCGGGGCGGCCGGGTCGAGGTTGATGAGGTTGACCATGATCTCGCCCCGGTACCCCGCGTCGATGGTGCCGGGCGCGTTGACCATGCTGAGCCCGACCCGGTGCGCCAGCCCCGAGCGCGGGTGCACGAAACCGGCGTAGCCCTCCGGGATGGCCACCGCGACGCCGGTGCTCACCAGCCGCCGCTCGAAGGGGGCCAGCTCGACGTCCTCGGCTGCTGCCAGGTCGGCGCCCGCGTCACCGGCCAGCGCGTAGCGCGGGACGGCGGCGTCGGGTGCGGTGAGGAGGACGGGCACGTCCAGCTCGGCGGAGGGATCGGGCACGTCGGCGACCCTATAAGGTCCCCGCCTTCACGCTCCGGGCCCGCGCAGGTCGGACAGGACGCGGCGCGCCAGGCCCTCGGTCGCCCGGCGGTTGACCCGGCCGGAGAGCGCGGCGCCGACGAGGAAGGGGGCCGCGCCGGGGACGGCACCGGCCAGCCGGCGGGTCATGCGCCGGCGCAGGGCGCGCATACCGGCGGTGCCCAGGACGGAGCCGAGCCCCGCGGCGCCGACGCCGGCCACGGCCCGCTGCTGCGACCAGCCGGCCAGGTATGCCTGGGCGCGCGCGGCGGCGTCCCCGGGAGGTCGTCGGCCGTGCAGCTCGTGCAGCTCACCGATGAGGACGACCTCCACCGCGGCCACCAGCACCGTCTCCGCCCCCAGCTCCAGGGGCACGGCGAGCAGCGACGGCGGCGCGAACCAGTGCGCGGCGGACAGCCCGCCGGTGGCCGCGCCGATCCCGGAGGTGGCCCGGCCGGCACGCTGGACGAGCGCCTCGGCGATCTCGTCGTCCGAGAGACCGGGATGGGCGGCGCGCAGCCGCTCCCGGTCACGGATCGGCAGCCGGGGCACCGCGGCCGCCAGGAGGTCGCCCAGCAGGGCGCCAGGTGCCCGGCCGTCCCCGCCGGGAACCCGGGCGTCGGCCGGGCCGGGCGTCGGCGGGCCGCTGCCCCCTGCGCCGAACGCTCCGGCCACGGCGCCGGCGACGGCACCGACGACGTCGCGCAGGCCGCCTCCGGCCGCCCGGTCGGCGCCGCTCCCGGTCAGCCCGGCGACGGCGTCGGCGACGGCCCGCCCGGCGCGCGCCAGGGGGCCTTCCTCGACCGGCGCGGCGCCGTCCGACGGCGCCACCGGTCGTGGCGGTGGGACGTCACGCGGCGCCCCGGTCCGCGGCCCCTCGGTCATCGGTCCCCCAGGTGAGGTACTGGAACGGCCCCCGTGCAGGGTCCCGCCGCGAGCCTGCGAGTGGCGGGGGGCACGGGGGTCCTTTCAGGCGCAGTCGCGGCAGAGCAGCTGGTCGCCGCGGGTGGAGGCCAGACGGCTGCGGTGCTGCACCAGGAAGCAGCGCGAGCAGGTGAACTCGTCCTCCTGCTTGGGCAGGACGCGGACGGTCAGCTCCTCGTTCGACAGGTCCGCTCCGGGGAGCTCGAGGTTCTCGTTGAAGTCGGTCTCGTCGACGTCGACCGACGAGGACTGGGCCTCGGCCCGGCGAGCCTTCAGCTCCTCGAGCGAGTCCTCGCCGAGCTCGTCGGTCTCGTTGCGGCGCGGGGCGTCGTAGTCGGTGGCCATGGGGTGTGCCCCTCCTCCGGGGTTCTCGCGGGCGTCGTGCCCGCTCGTCTGACGCGGCGCGGGGTGCGCGCCGTCGTCCTGGCCGATCGCCGGTGGGCGACCGGTGGGTCGGTGTGGGGCGTCCCTCACCGGGCGCCCGTCCACTGCGCCGGCCTCTCCTCGCGGAGTGGCCAGCAGCCCCCCAACGCCGTCCGGCCCCGATTTGTGCCCGACTCTGCGGAGGTGACACATCGGGCCCGGGAAGGGCCGGGCGGGCGGCGGAGCGCCAGAGGTTACCCTGCGCCGGTGGCGACTCCCCCGGGTGCTGATCCAGCCGTCGTCGGGCCGTACCTGGCCTCCGTCTTCGGGGAGGAGCGATGGCGATCGGTGGACGTCGAGCTGATCGCCGCGGGCATGTCCAACCTCACCTACGTGGTGACGCCCGAGGGCGGGTCCGCGGACGACGCGGTGATCCTCCGGCGTCCGCCGACGGGCGCCGTGCTGGCCACCGCGCACGACATGGCCCGCGAGCACCGGGTGATCTCCGCGCTGGTCCCCACGCCGGTGCCGGTGCCGCGGACACTGCACCTGTGCACCGACACGAGCGTGCTGGGCGCGCCGTTCTACGTGATGGAGCGCGTCGTCGGCCTGCACGTCATCGACCGGATCCCGGAGGGCTACGCCGACGATCCCGCCCGGCGGCGCGCGATCGGCGAGGGCCTGGTCGACGTCCTGGCCGATCTGCACTCGGTCGACCACGTCGCGGTGGGCCTGGGCGACTTCGGCCGACCGGAGGGCTTCATGGCCCGCCAGGTGCGTCGCTGGACCCAGCAGTGGGAGGCGACCCGCGACCGCGAGCGTCCGGGGTTGGACGCCCTCGCCGCCCGGCTGGCGGAGACCGTGCCCACCACCCAGCGGCACGGGATCGTCCACGGCGACTTCCGGCTTGACAACTGCCTCCTCGACCCGGAGGTGCCCGGCCGCGTCCGGGCGGTGCTGGACTGGGAGATGTCGACCCTGGGCGACCCGCTGGCCGACCTGGGCATGCTCCACGTCTACTGGCCGCAGGCCGGGGAGCGGAGCGTCGCCGGGCAGAGCACGGTGACGGCTCTGGAGGGCTTCCCCACCCGCGCGGAGGTCGCGGCACGCTACGCCGAGCGCAGCGGCCTGGACCTCTCCGACCTGCCCTGGTACGTGGGCTTCGCCTACTTCAAGTTCGCGGCGATCGTCGCCGGCATCGTCGCCCGCTCGGCCGCCGGAGCCATGGCGGGCAAGGACACGGCGGGCTACGCCGACCGGATCGACCCCTGCGTCGAGCGGGGACGCGCCGCGCTGGACGACGGTGCGATCTAGGGACGCCGTCCGCCCCTAAGCTCGCTGCTGACAGCCGTCCGCACCAGTCGTCGGCGCCGTCCGTCCCGTCCCGGCCGGTCGGCCCCCCGCCTGCCGGATCCCGCCCGAGGAGCATTCCCGTGACCGAGCGCACCGTCCAGCCTCCGGTGCGCCCGCGCAGTGGCCGTCGCCCGCTCCCCCCGCTGATCTTCCTGCTGGTCCTCGCGCTGGCCGCCGGAGCCGTGTGGTGGACGGTGGTCCGGCAGGACCGGGAGCAGCAGGCAGCGGACGCGCGGGCGTGCGCCACCGCGGAGGCGGCGCCCCCGTCGCTGGACCCGGCAGCCGTCTCGGTGCGGGTCCTCAACGCCACGGACCAGGGCGGGCTCGCGCAGACGGTGGCCGACGAGCTCGCCGCACGCGGCTTCACGGTGAGCGAGGTCGCGAACGACCCGAGCAGCCGCGAGGTGGAGGGCGTCGGGGAGGTCCGCCACGGCTCGCCGGGCAACGACGCCGCACGCTTCCTCGCGGTGCACGCGCCGGGCGTCGGGGACTACCGCGACACCCGGGCCACCGCGGTCGTCGACCTCGTCCTCGGCCCCGAGTTCACCTTCCCCGACAGCCTGGCCACCCCCGAGGAGGTCGAGACGGCGCTCACCGCGCCGGAGAGCGCCGCCGAGGACTGCTGAGCCGCACTGCCGGTCAGCGGTGCAGCTCGGACACCAGCGCGAGGAAGGGCTCGGCCACCGAGGGGGCCACCGCGACGACCATCGGCTCGCCGACCGGCGTGCCGTCGAGGCCCGTCACCACCGCGCCCGCCTCGGCGGCCACCAGCGCGCCGGCCGCGTGGTCCCACGGGTTCAGGTCGAGCTCGTAGTAGGCGTCCACCCGGCCGGCTGCCACGGCGCAGAGGTCCAGCGCGGCACTGCCGAACCGCCGGATGTCCCGCACGCGCGTGACCAGCTGCGCCACCACCGCGCCCTGGGCCCTCCGCTGCTCGACCCGGTAGCCGAAGCCGGTTGCGACCATGGTCCGGTCCAGCGCCTCCGGCGTCGGAACGGTGAGCCGGCGCGGCGGCCGCCCGGGCGACTCCAGCCACGCGCCGCCGCCGGACGTCGCCGAGAACAGCTCCCCGGTGGCCACGTTGAGCACCACGCCGGCCCGCACCACCCCGTCGACCTCGGCGGCCACCGAGACGGCGTAGGCCGGGATGCCGTAGAGGAAGTTCACGGTGCCGTCGATCGGGTCGACGATCCACCGCACCCCGCTCGTCCCCTCGCGTGCGGCCCCCTCCTCCCCCAGCACCCCGTCCGCCGGCCGGGCGGCGAGCAGCCGCCGCACCAGCAGCTCCTCGCTGGCGGTGTCCACCGCCGTGACGACGTCGACGGGGCTGGACTTGGTGGTGACGTGCTCGCCGGCGGACTCCCGCCCGCGGGCCACCAGGGCGGCGGCCTCCCGTGCGGCCGTCACCGCGAGCTCCAGCAGCGCGCCCGGTGTCGGCCGGTCGGAGGGAAGTGCGTGCGCAGAGGTCATGCGGCGATCCTGCCGCAGGGAGGGGACCCCTCGTCGGGGCCCGCTGCGAGCATGCGAGCTGCGGGGGGCGAAGGGGGCCTTCCACTAGCCTGTCGGCGTGCAGGGCTTCGGGGTGGACATCGGCGGCAGCGGCATCAAGGGGTGCCTGGTCGACCTGGACGAGGGACGGCTGATCGGGGAGCGGCTGCGCATCGAGACGCCGCAGCCGTCGCTGCCCGAGCCCGTCTTCGACGTCGTGGCTCGCATCGTCGGGTCGTTCGGGTGGTCCGGACGCGTGGGGGTGACCTTCCCGGGGGTGCTCAAGTCGGGCGTCGCGCACACGGCCGCGAACGTCGACAAGACCTGGCTGGGCACGGACCTCGCCGCGGGGGTCGCCCAGCGCGTCCCCGGCCCGGTGGAGACGCTGAACGACGCCGACGCCGCGGGACTGGCCGAGATGCGCTACGGCGCCGGCCGCGACCGGCGCGGGGTGGTGCTCATGCTCACGTTCGGCACGGGCATCGGCAGCGCGCTGTTCGTCGACGGGAAGCTGGTGCCCAACACCGAGTTCGGTCACATCCAGGTCGACGGCGAGGACGGCGAGAAGCGCGCCTCCGCGGCCGCCCGGGAGCGGGAGGAGCTCAGCTACCCCGAGTGGGCGCAGCGCGTCGACCGCTACCTCGACGTCCTGGAGGCCGGCGTCTGGCCGGACCTGATCATCGTGGGCGGCGGGGTCAGCAAGAAGGCCCACAAGTGGGTCCCGCTGCTGTCCACGCGCACCCCGGTGGTGCCCGCGGAGCTGCAGAACGACGCCGGGATCGTCGGGGCCGCGCTGGCTGCGGCCGAGCGCGGCGAGGCCTGACCGCGGCGTCCCGGCGCCGGGTGACCCTCCCGGGGTGAGCCGACCGCCCCCTCGGAGCGAGGGGCCGGGGTGCGAGGCGCTGGTTTCACCCGGCGACGTCGTTACAATGGTGGAGCCCCAGCCCGCCGCGCTCCAGCCGGGAGGGATTCCCATACCCGATCGTGGCCAAACGCCGCGCCGGTCCGTGGGGTCCCCTCCCGCTCCGAGCACAGGGCCGGAGCCGCTGCCCGCGGGCCACACGGTCCCCCGGGGAACGCACCCAGCACGGGAAGGAACCTGAGTGCCCGCCGATCAGCCAGCACCGGAAGCAGCCGCAGCGAGCACCCCGCGCGCCAGGACGGCCGCAGCCGGTACCCGTGCCAAGAAGCCGGCCGGCGAGCCGGCCGCTGCGCGGAAGAAGGCACCGGCCAAGGCCGCCGGTACCACGACCGCGGCCAAGGGCCGCGCAAAGCCGGCGATCACCCCGTCCACGGCGGCCGGCGAGGGCACGGTCCTCACCGCGGTGGCCAGCGAGGACGGCGCGGTCGCGGTCGTCGACGCCGGCTCCGAGGGCCTCAAGCTCGACGAGACGGTCGTCACCGGCAAGGACGGTGTCGAGGTCGCCGCCGAGGAGGAGACCGCCGAGGGCGGCACCGACTTCGAGTGGGACGAGGAGGAGGAGTCCGAGGCCCTCCGCCAGGCCCGCAAGGACGCCGAGCTCACCGCCTCGGCCGACTCGGTCCGCGCCTACCTCAAGCAGATCGGCAAGGTCGCGCTGCTCAACGCCGAGGAGGAGGTCGACCTCGCCAAGCGCATCGAGGCCGGCCTCTACGGCGCCGAGCGGCTGCGCCAGGCCGAGGAGGAGGGCCAGAAGCTCTCCCCGCAGATGCGCCGCGACCTCAACTGGATCGTCCGCGACGGCGAGCGCGCCAAGAACCACCTGCTGGAGGCCAACCTCCGCCTCGTGGTCTCCCTGGCCAAGCGCTACACCGGCCGCGGCATGGCGTTCCTGGACCTGATCCAGGAGGGCAACCTCGGCCTGATCCGCGCGGTCGAGAAGTTCGACTACACCAAGGGCTACAAGTTCTCCACCTACGCCACGTGGTGGATCCGCCAGGCCATCACCCGCGCCATGGCCGACCAGGCCCGCACCATCCGCATCCCGGTGCACATGGTCGAGGTCATCAACAAGCTCGGCCGCATCCAGCGCGAGCTGCTCCAGGACCTGGGCCGCGAGCCCACCCCGGAGGAGCTGGCCAAGGAGATGGACATCACCCCGGACAAGGTGCTGGAGATCCAGCAGTACGCCCGGGAGCCGATCAGCCTCGACCAGACCATCGGCGACGAGGGCGACAGCCAGCTCGGTGACTTCATCGAGGACTCCGAAGCGGTGGTCGCCGTCGACGCGGTCAGCTTCACCCTCATGCAGGACCAGCTGACCAGCGTGCTGCAGACCCTCTCCGAGCGGGAGGCCGGCGTGGTCCGGCTGCGCTTCGGCCTCACCGACGGCCAGCCGCGCACCCTCGACGAGATCGGCCAGGTCTACGGCGTGACCCGTGAGCGGATCCGTCAGATCGAGTCGAAGACGATGTCGAAGCTGCGCCACCCCAGCCGCTCCCAGGTGCTGCGCGACTACCTGGACTAGGACGCCGGCACCGGTCCCGGACACCGCCGTCGGCCTCGCGCAGCGCCATGACCCGGACGGGTCACGGAGTGCCGGTGGCGGTGTACGCCGACACCTGTCGGGTAGACGGCGTAGCGTGGGGCCCGTCAGAACAGCAGCGGACCCACGGCCGGACCGGTCACCCGACGGCCCGGCAGATGATCACCAGCACGTGCACCACCCGTCCCAGCCAGTGACGTCCCCTGCTGAACCCGCTCCACCCACGCCCGGCGTGTTACGGACTCATCTCATTCGGCGAGTCCGGGATGAACCGGGCGGGAACGGGAATCCGAGGGGCCATCCTGGCGCTGTGCAGGAGGCCGATCCGCAGCCGCGGGTCCGTGCGGTAGAGAGCGAGTGATGACCCAGATGACCCAGACGCTGACGACGACCCCCGCCGCCGACGACCTGGTCGTGCCCTTCCACTGCGACCGCTGCGGCGCACTTGCCAAGGTCCGTGTCGTGCTCGCCAACGGCAGCGACCTCGTGTTCTGCGGACACCACGCCCGCGAGTACGAGGGCAAGCTGCGTGACATCGCCGTCGACATCATCGACACTGAGGGCGAGCAGCGCGTAACTGCGTGAGAGAGGCGCTATCGTCGCGCCCGCGATGACCGCCTCACCCGACGACGCCGCCGCGTCCGACGTCCCGCCTCGTGCGGGCGCCGGGCCGGCGGCTCCGTCGTCTGTGGGGGCCCCCGGTCGGCGGCGACCGGAGGAAACCCCCATGTCCCAGCACCACCCCGCATCCGACGAGACGGTGCGCATGCGTCCCGACGCCGGCGACGGGCCACCACCGCCCACGGGCTCGGTCCCGGCCTACCAGGCCGGGGCGGACGACACCCGTCCGGTGGGCCGGGACTGGCAGCCCGGCACGCCCGCTGCGTCCCCGGTCACCGCGGAGAACGCCGCCACCGGGTCGGACCCGGTGGACGACGACGCCGCCAGCACCCGCCGCATCCCGGTGGACGCGGAGGCACCCGCCGCGGACGACGACAGCGCGCGAACCGGCGTCATCCCTCCCGTCGACGACCACGACGCCACGGACGCCACGGACGCCGCGCCCCCCGAGCCGGCCACCCAGGACGCCGATGCCGCCGGTCCCCCGCCGCCGGGACAGGAGAACCACGGCGGCCCTCGCGGCCCCTGGTGGCGGCGCCGCGCCGCCCTGGTCCCCGCCGGTGTCCTGGCCGCGCTGGCCGCCCTCTACGGCATCGACCTGGTCGCGTCCTCCGGCGAGGTGCCGCGGAACACCGTCGTCGCCGGTGTCGACGTCGGCGGGCTCTCCCCCGCGATGGCGGCCCAGCGGCTGGAGGAGCAGCTCGCCCCCCGGGTCGTGGCCGACCACCCCGTCACCGCCGCCGACGTGACGGCCACCCTCTCCCCCGCCACGGCGGGCATCACCCTCGACGTCCCCCGCACCGTGGACGCGGCCGAGGAGCAGCCGCTCAACCCCTGGACGCGCCTGGTCACGCTCGTCTCCGACCGCGAGGTGGAGCCGGTGATCACCGGCGAGGAGACGGCGCTGAACGCGCAGATCGAGGCCATCGCCGCACAGGTCGACCGCGCTCCGCAGGACGCCACGATCGCCATCGAGGGCACCACGCCGTCGGTCGTGGAGCCGGTGGACGGCCGGACCCTCGACCGGGAGGGCGCCGCCGACGCGATCACCGACGCCCTGGCCTCCGGCGGGGACCCCGGCACGCCGATCGAGCTGCCCGTGGAAGAGACCCCCGTCCGGGTCGACGCCGAGGAGGCCCGCCGCGTCCTCGAGGAGACGGTCACCCCCGCGCTCTCCGCGCCCGTCCAGGTCGTGAGCCAGGACGGCACCACCTCGGCCGAGGTGCCGGTGACGGCGATCGCCGACGCGCTCGCCTTCACCCCCGAGGACGACGGCGAGCTCGCCGTCGAGCTGGACCCCGGGTCGCTGCAGGCGGCGCTCGGCGACGAGCTGTCGGTCTTCGGCGCCCCGGCGCAGGACGCCACCTTCGACGTCTCCGGCGGCTCGGTGCGCGTCGTCCCGTCGGTCGACGGCACCGGTATCGCGCCGGCTCGGCTGGCCGAGCAGCTGCTGCCGGTGCTGACCGAGGACGCGCCCCGGACCGTCACCGCCGAACTGGGCCCTGTCCCCGCGGACTTCACCACCGAGGAGGCCGAGGCCCTCGGCATCCGGGAGGAGATCTCCAGCTTCACCACCAACATCGGCAACCCGGCCAGCGGGACGAACATCCGGGTGGTGGCCGAAGAGGTCGACGGCGCGATCGTCATGCCCGGGGAGACGTTCAGCCTGAACGGCTTCACCGGACCCCGCGGTCTGGCGCAGGGCTACGTCGAGGCCGGCGTCATCAACAACGGCGAGTTCACCACCGCCGTGGGCGGCGGCATCAGCCAGTTCGCCACGACGATGTTCAACGCCGTCTTCTTCGCCGGTCTCGAGGACGTCTTCCACAAGCCGCACAGCTACTACATCAGCCGCTACCCGGCCGGCCGCGAGGCGACGGTCTACTACGACTCGATCGACCTCAAGTGGCGCAACGACGGGGACACGGGCGTCTACATCGACACCGCCTGGACGCCGGGGACCATCACCGTCACCTTCTACGGGACCCCGCGCTACGAGATCGAGTCGATCAGCAGCGAGCGCTACAACATCCGCCAGCCGGTCGTGCAGAACAAGCCGGACAGCCCCACCTGCGAGCCCCAGTCCGGCTCGACCGGGTTCGACATCACGGTGACCCGCGTCTTCCGCGACCTGGACACGGGTGCGGAGATCAAGCGGGAACCCTTCCGCACGCGCTACGCCGCCGAACCCGTGATCAACTGCGTCCCCGCCGAGGAGCCGGCCCCGCCGGGCCCCGAGGGCACCGCACCGGGCGGCCCGCCCGCGCCCGGAGGCCGGCGCCCGCCGCGTCCGCGGGCGGCCTGACGCCGGCCGCCCGAGGCGTTCCGCGGGGCGCCGGCGCCGGGAGTCCCGCCGGTCCCCGCTGGCGCGGCGTGCACACTGTGCAGGTGAGCGCCGTCCTCCCCAGCGGCTCGCCCGCCCGGGCCGGCGCGGACGAGCCGGAGCCCCCCGTTCCCGGCGCCTCCGGCGCAACCCGGGCCGATGTGCCACCGCCCTCCCGGCTGCGCCGGTGGCCGACCCCGCTGCGGGTGCCGCTGCAGGTGCTCGGGCGCACGCTGGCCAAGGCCTGGCAGGACCGCATCATCGGCCTGTCGGCCGAGGCGGCGTTCTGGCAGATCCTGTCGGTACCGCCGCTGCTCATCGGGTTGCTCGGCTCGCTGGGCTACCTGGGCTCCCTCATCGGCGACGACGCGGTCACGATGATCGAGGAACAACTGCTGAACGCCTCGTCCGAGGTGCTGACCGACGACGTCGTCGACGACCTGGTACGGCCTACGCTGGCCGACATCCTGGGCTCGGGCCGGCTGGAGGTGGTCAGCGTCGGCTTCCTGGTCTCGCTGTGGGCGGGGTCCTCGGCGACCGCGACCTTCATGAACACCATCGTCATCGCCTACGACCAGCGCGACGTGCGTGGCCCGATCCGCACCCGTCTGAAGGCGCTGTGGCTGTTCGTCGTCGGGCTTCTCCTCGCGGTGCTGACGCTCCCGCTCCTGGTGCTCGGCCGCGGCACGCTCGTCGGCCTCGTCCCGGCCGACTGGCGGAGCACCACCGACATGCTGATCAACGCCGTGTACTGGCCGCTCGTGGTGATCGGCCTGCTGCTGGCGCTCACCAGCTTCTTCCACGTGACCCTGCCGAACCGGCTGCCGTGGCGTCGGCACCTGCCCGGCGCGCTGCTCAGCCTCGGGTTCTTCCTGGTGGCCGCGCTGCTGCTGCGCGCCTACGTCGGCAGCTTCCTCACCACCGCCCTGCCCTACGGAGCGCTGGCGGCACCGATCGGCGCCCTGTTGTTCTGCTTCTTCTTCGGCATGGCGGTGCTCCTGGGTGCGGAGCTCAACGCCACCATCCAGGCCCGCTGGCCGGCGCCGCTGCGCCGGCACGAGCGCCGCCGCCGGGAGCGGCGGCAGGCCAAGCTCGACGAGGAGGCCCGCCGGCTCGGCCTGCGGTAGCGCTACTCCTTGCGGAGCTGCTGGTAGACCTCCTTGCACGCCGGGCACACGGGGCTACCGGGCTTGGGGCTCTTGGTCACCGGGAAGACCTCGCCGCACAGCGCCTCGACCATGGTGCCCATGACGGCGCTCTCGGCGATCTTGTTCTTCTTGACGTAGTGGAAGACCTCGTTGGCGTTGCCGGTGTCGGAGTCGCGGACGTCCGGCCGCTCGAGGATGTCGCTGCTGCTCATGCGGTCTCCCTGTTCGACGGTGCAGTCGTGCGACGGCCGCGCGGCCGGGATCGCCGCGGTGCTCGGCGCACCCGGCGACCATTCTGACAGGGTGCCGGGCGCGAGCACCGCTCCCCGCCCGGTCCTGTCCGCCGAGGGCGCCGACGCCCGGCGGCCGCCGCCGTCGCGGCGGCGCTCCGCACCGGCGCGGTCGTGACCTGCGCGGCCGGGGTGGTCGGTCAGCCCGGAGCGCGCCGGCCCGCCCTCACCGGCTATCCCTCGATGACGCGCCCCGTCCGGGCGGGGTTCTCCAGCACCCGGTCCGGCCGGGCATCCACCCCGGCGAGGCGGGTCCGACTCTTGGGCGGCCGGTCGTTGGCCATGACGACCGCGACCCACGGCAGCACCGTGCCGAGGATCGCCAGGATGATCATCAGCCAGACGATCTTGTAGAAGACGGCAGCCAGGATCAGCGCCAGACCGCGGATCGCCATGGTGATCACGTAGCGCCGCCTGCGGGCGGCCTGCTGGTCGGTCAGGCTCGGCGCAGCTTCGGTGATCAGCACCGGCTCCGGCTTGCGCGACCGCGGGAACTGCTGGCTCGAGGCCACGGGCACCCTTCCCTCCGCTGGCCGGTGGCCGCGGGGGATCAGCCCCGCCGGCTCCCCGGACCACCCCCATGGTGCCACCGGGCGGGGCCCGGTGCAGGGGCCCCGGTCAGCCCGTCGTCACCTGCTTCGCCGCCTTCGCGGCCCGCTTCTGCTCCTGCTTGAACGCCCGCACCTCGGCCAGGGTCTCCGGGCCGGTGATGTCGGCGACCGAGCGCCGGGAGCCGTCGGCGCCGTAGTCACCGGCCGCCTCCCGCCAGCCGGGCGGGGTGACGTCGTACTGCTTCCCGAGCAGCGCGAGGAAGATCTTCGACTTCTGCGCCCCGAAGCCCGGCAGCTGGTTCAGCCGCCTCAGCACCGTGGCGCCGTCGGGTGCGTCGGCCCACAGCCCCTCCACGCGGCCGTCGTAGCGCTCGACGAGGGTCCGGCACACCTCCTGGGCTCGGCCGGCCATCGAACCGGGGTAGCGGTGCAACGCCGGCGGTCCCTGGAACACCCGCACGAGCTCCTCGGCGTCCATCGCCGCCAGCTGCTCGGCCGAGAGGCTGTCCACGCCGAGCCGGTCGGCCAGCAGGCGCGGGGCCCCGAAGGCCCGCTCCATGGGGAACTGCTGGTCCAGCAGCATCCCGATCAGCAGGGCCAGCGGGTCTCGGCTCAGCAGCTCGTCGGCGGCGTCGTCCTGGGCGATGCGCAAGGTGGTCACGTCGGAGATGGTGCCGCAGAGCGGTCCTGCCGCAATCGCCCCCGGACAAGGGGCAGCGTCTCGATGGCGAGTTCCTGTGAGGTCAGGGACAGAGCGCTGATCGGAACACCCTTCCTGCGATCGGCGCAGAACGGTGGGAGTGAGAGGTGTGGGTGGGGGTGGCGATGCGTGTGGTCAGCTGGCTGGGTCGGCGGGCCGGGCTGCGGCCGGACCGCTGGGCTCGGGATGACGCCATGCGGCGACACTCCGCACCGCCCAGCTCGTACGGGTGACGCCCAGGCCGACCAGCCGGCGCAGCGCCGGGCCGGCGGGACTGCCGCCGACGTGGACGGTGATGGCGTGGAGGCCCCGTACGCCGTGCGGGAAGGGTGTTGTGGTCTCCTCCTCCTGCCACTGGCCGGTGGTCGTGCGGCACCGTACGCGCAGCCGGTGCGTACCGGGCGTGGCCGCCCATCGGGCCGCCCATGGCCGCCAGGCGTCCGGGCCGAGGTCGACGCCGAGGGTGGCCTCGGTCCACGGGCCGCCGTCGATCTGCAGCTGCACGCGATCGACGCCGATGGGCGGCGCCCAGACGTAGCCGCGGATGGTGACCTCGCCGGGCTGGATGTGGGCATGCGGGCCGGGGGCGTCGATGCGGGAGGCCGGGTGCACCGGGTAGGTGCCGTCGGTCCAGCCGCGCGAGCCCCAGTAGGACGGCGGAGGTGTCGCGGTGACGGTCAGGCGCCGCAACCACTTGAGGTTGCCGTCCTGCCCGTGCCGGCCGGAGACGAGCAGGCGGGCGGGGCTGCCGTGCTCGCGGGGCAGTGGTTGCCCGGCCATCCCGACGGCGAGGAAGCCGTGCCGGCGGGCCACGGCCAGCGGTAGCACGTTGGCGTAGCCGTCGACGGCCTCGGCGACCAGCCAGCCGTCGTCGTCAGTCACGCCGGCCCGCTCGAGCAGGTCGGCCAGGCCGAAGCCGGTCCAGCGGGCGCAGCCCATCCGGTCGCCGCCGACGGGGTTGTGCACGCAGATCACCAGCAGGTCGCGCTCCTCCAGGGGCAGGGCGAGGAGCTCGCGGAGGGTCAGGGACAGCGGCCGCTCCACCTCGCCGTCCACCTCGAGTCGCCAGGTGCCGAGGTCGGTGCGCGGCTCGGGGACGGTGACGTCGATGACGACCAGCTCGCCGGGCTCGGCCAGGAGCGGGGCGACGCCCGGCTGCGGTGCCGCGTCGGCGGCAGGCACCGGCGGCAGCGACCGGACGGGGGTCGGCAACGCCACCTGGTCGCGCAGCGCGGCGGCGCCACGGCGACGTGCGCGGCGGTCCGTGGCGACGACCGCGCCCGTGGCCGCCGCGGCGGCGGCCAGCACCGCCGACGGCGGTACCGTCAGCGGGGCGACCGCGACCGCGGCCGCGGCGGTGAACATGCCGGCGGCCGTGGCGGCTGCGGTGTCCCGGGCCGAGGCGTCGCCGCGGCGCAGCGCGAGGTAGCCGCCGACGGCGTGCGGAGCAGCGGCCACGGCGGCACCGAGCAGCGGGCGACGGCCGGCCACGGTGCCGCCAGCGGCGGCGGCGAGGCCGCTGGCACCGGCCGCGAGCACGGCCAGGCCGGGCTTGTCGGCCCGGCCGACGAGGGCGACGCCGCCGTCGACGAGCATCGCGGGGGCGGCGTCGACCAGGCCGCGGGCCAGGCCGGAGGACGGTGAGCGGCCACGGCGCGTGGCGGAGGCGGCGATCTCACCGGCCGCGGCGGCGAGCAGCCCGGCGAGCAGGCCGGTCCGCGCGGGACGTGCAGCAGGGGTGGGGTGGTGGGCCATCCAGGGCTCCTCGGGTGCGCGGTCGGTCGCGGATCAGTGGCTCGGTGGGCTGAGGCCGACGCTAGGAACGGACCGCCGGCGTCACGCCGGGAGAACCGCCGGGATTGCCGGGGCCGGGCCGGTGGGCTGCTGCGGCCCGGCGGCGTCCGCGATGAGCCGGGCGGCCAGCGCCCGGGCGTGAGCGCCGAGGAGGCGAGCAGAGCGGAGCCGCGGCAGGTCTGCCAGGGCAGGCCGGGAACGTGCCGGCCGGGAACGTCGCGCCGGCCGGTCCGGGCACCCGGGGAGAACCTCCAGGTCGGTTCCGGACGCCCGCACGGCGCCGGAGCAGGCCCGAGCCCTGCGGCTAGTCGACCGGAAGAGCGGTGAGCTCCGCCCGGGAGGCCACGCCGAGCTTGCTGAACACGTTGCGCAGGTGGAAGTCGACGGTGCGGGGGGACACGAACAGCCGCGCCGCGACGTCCCGATTCGACAGGCCCTGCCGGACGAGTGCGGCGACCTGGCGCTCCTGCGCGGTCAGTTCGGTGGTGGTGGTGACGTCGCGGCGGCGGGCGGTTTCCCCGGAGGCGCGCAGCTCCTGGGCGGCCCGTTCGGCGTAGGGCGCGGCGCCGAGCTCCTCGAAGACGGTGAGCGCGGCCCGCAGGTGCTCGCGGGCGTCGACCCGCCGCCGGGTGCGCCGCAAGTGCTCACCGAAGGCAAGCTGGGTGCGGGCCCGGTCGGGCAGCCGCGGTGAGGCGGCGTGCGCATCGAGGCCGGCCAGGAAGTGCTTCTCGGCGTCCGGGCCGTCGGCGAGCAGCGCGCGGCCGTGCTCGGTGACGGCGACCGCCGAGGCGATGCCGGTGGCCGCGGCGAACTGCTCGACCTCGGCCAGCCACGTGCGCACGACGTCGGTCCGGCCGGCGCGGACGGCGATGTCGAAGACGTCCAGGGCGGCCATGCGGCGCAGCATCGGGTTCTGCAGCTGCTCCAGGTGGTGCAGCGCGGGCGCGGGCCGGTCGGCGCCGCGCAGCGCCTGCGCCCAGTGCGCCAGGTCGGTGACGAGGCTGTCGGTGATTCCGACCGGGTGCGCCGCGCGGACCGCGGCGACGTCGGCGAGGTGACGGCTGGCGGCATCGTCCCCGCGCAGGGCCGCGATCACCGCCAGCTGCGCGGTGGGCAGGGCGGTCAGCCCAGTGGAGCCGGTGCTCGCGGTCAGCGGCAGCGCCTCGGCGGCGGCTGCGGCGGCTCTCGTCCACGCCCCGGTCGCCAGCTGCGCGGGGAACCCGCGGGTGAGGGCGTGCTCGACCATGTTGAGCGCGCCGGCGCGGCGGGCGGCGGTCAGCTGCTCGGCGTGCAGCCGCAGGCTGCGCTCGTCGTCGTCGATGAGCCAGGCGGCGATGCCGAGGTTGGGCTGCAGCACGTGGTCGCCGTCGAGCGGCTCGGCGTCGGTCAGGTCGAACGCGCGCCGGAACGCGGCCGCGGCGTGCGCCCAGTCCCGCCGGCCGACGGCGGCGAACCCCTGCAGCAGCTCCCAGGCCGCCCGGCCGGTGGCCGGTGCGTCGGCGGGAGGTTGGCCGACCAGCGTGGCGGGGTCGACCGGGCGCGGGGAGCGCGCCCCGAACGCCGACAGCGCCGCGGCGAGCATCGCCAGCGGCCGCGCGATCGCCTCGTCGGCTGTGGCGGCGAGGGTGGCGGCCTCCAGGACGAGGTCGTAGCCGTCGTCGAGGGAGTGGGTGTTCCACTCGATCTGGCCCTGCAGCAGCAGCAGCCGTGCGCGCTGCACCGGGTGGGTGAGGTCGGCCGCGGCGGCGGCCGCCAGCCCGGCGGCGTGCGATGGATGGGCGCCGAGCCAGGCCGAGGAGGCAGCGGAGAACAGCCGCCGGCCGCGGGCGGCGCTGTCGACGGTCAGTTCGGCCGCGCGGGCCCAGGCGGCGGAGGCGGCCTCGTGTCCTCCGCGGGCGGCGGCGCGCTCGGCGACGCCGTCGAGCGCGCCGACCACCGTCTCGTCGGGCCGATCGGCCGCCGCGGCCAGGTGCCAGGCGCGCCTGTCGGGGTCGGCGCCGAGGACGTCGGCCAGCGCTCGGTGGGCAGCGCGGCGCTGCGCGCTGGTGGCCGCCCGGTACACCGCCGAGCGGACCAGCGGGTGGTACAGCGCCAGGGTGTCGCCGTCGACGCGGAGCAGCCCGATCCCTTCCGCCTCGTCCAGGGCGTCGTCGGCGATGTCGAGACGCGAGGCGGCGTCGCGGACCACGGTCAGCCGGCCCGTGTCGTCGGCTGCGACCAGGAGCAGCAGCCGCTGGGCCGGCGCGCTCAGGCGACGGACCCGGTCGAGGAACCCGCGCTCGACCCCGCCGGTCAACGGAAGCGGGGTCGGCAGCGGCGCCCGCCCGGCCAGCTGGTCACCGGTCAGCGCGGCGGCGAGCTCACCGAGCGCGAGCGGGTTGCCACCGGTCGCGGTCACCAGCCGGTCGCGCACCGCCGGGTCGACCTCACCGTTGCCCTGGGCGGTCAGCAGCTCCTCGGCGTCGGCACCGCTCACGCCACCGAGCACGGCGGTGGGAAGATCGGGCGCCTCGAAGCCGTAGCCCTCGCCCTCGCGGGCGGCGAACAGCAGCGCGACGCGCTCGGCCTGCAGCCGGCGAGCGACGAACAGCAGCGCCGCGGCCGAGGCGTCATCGAGCCAGTGCGCATCGTCGACCACGACCAGCACCGGGGCCTCCTCGGCGGCGTCGGCGAGCAGGCTCAGCGTTCCCAGGAACGCCAGGAACCGATCGCCCTCGCCGTCGGCCTCGCCCAGTGCCGCGCCCAGCGCGGCGGCCTGCCGCGCCGGTAGCGCGTCCAGGCGGGCGCGCAGCGGCCACAGCAGCCGCTGCAACGCGGCGAACGCCAGCGGCGACTCCGATTCCACCCCCGACGTGCGCAGCACTTGCATGCCGGCCGCAGCGCTGACCGCGTCGGCCAGCAGCGTCGACTTGCCCGACCCGGCCACGCCGCGGATCACCAGGGATCCGCCGGCCCCGGCGCGGGCGGCGCCGAGCAGCGCAGCGATCGCCGCGCGTTCGGCATCCCGTCCGGCCAGCACGAACGGGACCGTACCGACCGCGGCGGACAGGTCCCGTGATCGCGATCCCGGTGGTTTTCCCGGCGTGAGGGCCCTCGACGGCGGCGAGCGTGGCAGCCAGACCCGCAGACCCACCTCGAGGAGGAGCCATGTCGGCCCACCCCACCATCGAACCGGCGGCGCCCGCTCACCAGCACCCGCACGCCTGCGGCCACGGTCACGCGGCACCTGCCGCGGACGAGCCGCGCCGGCCGTGGACGGTCTTCGCGCTGATGATCGCCGCCCAGTTCATGGTCATCCTGGACGTGTCGGTGGTGAACGTCGCCCTGCCGTCCATCAGCGAGTCCCTGCGCCTGTCGGCCGCGGACTACCAGTGGACGATCAGCGCCTACGTGCTGCTGTCGGGCGGGCTGCTGCTGCTCGGCGGCCGGATCGCCGACCTGCTCGACCGGCGCCGCGCGGCCCTCGCCGGTATCGCCCTGTTCACCGCCGCGTCGCTGGTCAGCGGTCTGGCGCAGACCCCGCTCACGCTCATCGGAGCCCGGGCGGCGCAGGGTGCCGGTGCGGCACTGCTCACCCCGGCCGCCTTGTCGATCATCATGACCGCCTACGCCGGAAAGCAGCGGCAGACCGCGCTCGCGGTGTGGGGCACCGTCGGCAGCCTCGGCATCGCCGCCGGCGTGCTCTTCGGCGGGGCGCTGACCAGCGCGCTGGGCTGGCGGGCGGTCTTCTTCATCAACGTGCCGATCGGCATCGCCGTCGTGCTCGGCACCCTGCGCACCGTGACCCGCGGCAACGCGAGGACCGGTGCGCTGCGCCGCCTCGACGTGCCCGGTGCGCTCACCCTGGTCGGCGGGCTGCTGGCCCTGGTGTTCGGCATCGAGGCCACCCGCTCGGCCGGCTGGGCCGCGCCGCGCACCTGGCTCGCGCTGGTCGCCGCCGCCGCCCTGCTCACGACGTTCGCCCGGCTCGAGCGGCGCGCCGCCGATCCGCTCATCCCGCCGGCCACCTGGCGGATGCGGTCGCTGGTCTCGGCCTCGGCGGTGATGGCCGGTGTCACCGGTGTGGTGGTCGGCGCGATCTTCCTGACCTCGCTGTACCTGCAGGCCATCGTGGGCTCGACGCCGGTCGTGGCCGGCTTGCAGTTCCTGCCGCTGGCCGCCGCGATCACCCTCGCCGCCGCCGCTGCGTCGAAGGTCATCGGCCACCTCGGCGCCCGCACCCTCATCCTCGGCGGGTTGGTCGTGCTGGCCGCCGGCGTGCTGCTGCTGGCCACGAGCGCCGGCGGCACCTCCTACGCCGCCCACGTGCTGCCCGGCTTCCTGCTCGTCGGTGCCGGTGTCGGCCCGATGTTCGTGGCCATCGCCGTCGCCGCGATGAGCGACGTGCCCGCCGAGCGCTCCGGGCTGGCCTCGGGGCTGATGATGACCGGCCACGAGATCGGCGCCGCCCTCGGCGTCGCCGCGCTCACCGCCGTCGCCGGCAACCTCGCCACCTCCGCCGGGCTCATCGACGGCTACGGCCGGGCGTTCGCCGTCACCGCCGCCGTCCTCGCCGCGCTGTTCGTGCTCACCGCACTCGCCGTTCCCGGCGGCAAGCCCCCGGCCGGCACCGCCGGCCACGGGCACGGGCACGGGCACGGGCACGGGCACGGGCACTGACCCGGCCGATCCCAGCACAGATCCCGGCGATTTCCCCGGTGAGAGGCACCCACCCCGGCGCCGAGGCTCCTCCCGACCGACGCCGCACCCACGCACCAGGAGCTCCCCATGCTGTCCGGCACCCCGCGCACCTTCATCGGCGCCACCACCTTCCGCGTCACCGGGATGACCTGCGCGCACTGCCGCCAGGCGGTCACCGAGCAGATCGCCGCCGTCGACGGCGTCGAGACCGTCACCGTCGACCTGGCCAGCGGCATGGCCACCGTCACCGCCACCCGGCCGGTGGACCGCGCCGACATCGCCGCCGCGATCGAGGCGGCCGGCTACCGCGTCCTGCCCTGACCGCCCGGCGGCGGAAGCCCGCGATGCTTCCGCCGCCGGCGCTCCCCCACTCCCTGCACCGCCCGCACGAAGGGACACCCGCCGTGAACCTGCTCCACGAGGAGCTCTTCCACGCCCGCCAGGCCGAACTGCTCCACGACGCCCGCACCCACCAGCTCGCGCGGGCGGCCGTGGCCCGCTCCCTGCGCCGCCGCACCCGCTGACCACCCGCCTCACACGCCCCCTGGAGACGCCATGCCCGCCCGCCCTCTTCTCCCACCGCACCCTCGGCCCGCCTCTGCAGGAGAGACCATGACCCGCTCCTCCGCCGTCCCGGCCGCCGCGACGACGGAAGACGAGCCGCCGATCGCCGCCCGCGCCATCGACCTGGTCAAGACCTACGGCCGCGGCGAGGCCACCGTCCGAGCCCTGGACGGCGCCTCGGTCGCGATCCCCGCCGGTGAGTTCACCGCCGTCATGGGTCCCTCCGGGTCGGGCAAGTCGACCCTCGTGCACGCCCTCGCCGGCCTCGACGCCGTCGACTCCGGCCGGGTCCTCCTCGGCGACACCGACCTGACCACCCTGTCCGAGCGCGACCGCACCCTGCTGCGTCGCGAGCGGATCGGCTTCGTCTTCCAGGCCTTCAACCTCATCCCGGCGCTGACCGCCGCCGAGAACATCAGCTTGCCGCTCACGCTCGCCGGCGAGCGCCCCGACCCGGCGTGGCAGGAGGAGCTGGTGGCGATGCTGGGCTTGGGTGACCGGCTCGACCACCGCCCGGCGCAGCTGTCCGGGGGGCAGCAGCAGCGCGTCGCCGTCGGCCGGGCGCTGATCGCCCGCCCAGAGCTGGTCTTCGCCGACGAGCCGACCGGCAACCTCGACTCCCGCGCCGGCGCCGCGCTGCTGTCCTTCCTGCGCAACGCCACCCGCACGCTGGGCCAGACGATCGTCATGGTCACCCACGATCCGGTCGCGGCCGCCTCCGCCGACCGCGTCGTCTTCCTCGCCGACGGCCGCATCGTCGACGAGCTGCCCGACCCCACCGCCGAGACGGTGCTCGCCCGCATGGCCGGCCTCGACACGCGAGCGGGGGTGTGAGCCGAGATGTTCCGTCTGGCTCTCGCCAACGCGCTCGCGCACCGGTCCCGGCTCGCGCTGACCTGGCTGGCCGTCGCGCTCGGTGTCGCGTTCGCCGCCGGCAGCCTCGTGCTCACCGACACCAGCAGTCGACTGCTCGACGAGCAGTTCCGCGCCACCGCCGCCGGCGTCGACCTCACCGTCCGGGGTGCGGCCGCCTTCGACGCCGCGATGGGGGTCGAGGTGCAGCGCGACCCGCTACCGGTCGGCCTCGCCGACCGCATCGCTGCCACCCCCGGTGTCGACCGGGTCCAGGCGGTGGTCTCGGGTCCAGGGCAGCTGCAGGTCGACGGGCAGTCCGTGGGACTGGCGGGGCCGACCATCCTCGCCTCCTGGGCCGAGGCCCCGTTCACCGCCTACAGCCTGCGGGCCGGCCGCGCCCCGGCCGGTGACGGGGAGGTGGTGCTCGACTCGGCGACCGCCGCCGAGCACGGCATCGCTCTCGGCGACACCGTCACCGTGTCGGCGACCGCCAGCCGGCAGCTGCGCGTGGTCGGCCTGACCGGCGTCGGGGACGGCGACGGCTTGGCCAACAGCACGGTGGCGCTGGTCGACCTGCCCACCGCGCAGGCGCTGCTCGACCTCGGCGCCGGAGTCACCTCGCTCGACGTGCTCGCCGCCGACGACGTCGCCGTGACCGATCTGCGCGGCGATCTGGCCTCCGCCCTCGGCGAGGACTACGCCGTGGCCAACGCCCAGGACGCCGCCGCCGCCAGCGCCGACGCCGCCAAGGAGAGCATCGACTACCTGCGCATCGTGCTGCTGGCGCTGGCCGCCGCCGGTCTCGTCGTCGGCGGGTTCCTGATCGCCAACACCTTCGGCATCGTGCTCACCCAGCGCGCCGGGGAGCTGGCGCTGCTGCGTGCCGCCGGAGCCACCGGCCGGCAGGTGTTCGTCTCCGTGCTCGGTGAGGCGCTGCTGGTCGGCGTCACCGGCGCCGCGGGCGGCACCGCCGCCGGAGTCGGCGCCGCCTACGCCCTGCGGGGGCTGGCCTCCGGCGTCGGATTGGCGCTGCCCGACGGCCCGCTGACCGTCACCGCCCGCACGATCGTCGTCGGGCTGGCCGCCGGCACGGTGATCACGCTGCTGGCCGTGCTGGGTCCGGCCCGACGGGCTGCCCGTACCGCGCCGGTGGAGGCCATGCGTAGCTCCGACCCCGTGCCGACGGCCCCCCGACGCGGCCGGCTGATCGCCGGCTGGGCGGCCTCCGCACTCAGCCTGGCGGGCCTGCTTGCCGCCGCGCTGCTGCGCGACATCGCCGGCGTCGCGCTGGGCGCGGTGCTGCTGCTGTTCGGCCTGATCGTGCTGAGCCCCGTGCTGACGCCGCGGCTCGCGCTCGCGGTCGGCCGGCCGCTCACCGGCCTCGGCGTGCCCGGCCAGCTGGCCCGGGAGTCCGTGGTGCGCAACCCGCGGCGTACCGCAGCCACCGCGATGGCCCTGGCGCTGAGCCTGGCGCTGATCGGCTTCGTCACGGTGCTCGGCAGCTCGGTGAAGGCCATCGGAGCGACCACCGGTGAGGCGATCACCGCCGACCTGCTGGTGCAGAGCAGCCGCGACGAGATGCTCGGCGGACTGTCCCCGCAGATCGCCGCCCGCGTCGCCGCCCTGCCCGAGGTCGCCACCGTCTCCGCGGTCCGCTACGGCCACTGGCTCGACGCCGGCACGACCAGCGCGCTCACCGCGGTCGACCCGGCCACCCTGCCCCGTGTCGCCGACATCGACATGACCGCCGGCGACCTGGCCGCCCTCACCGACGGCGGCATAGTGCTCGCCGACAGCGTTGCTGCCGAGCGCGGCCTGTCCGTCGGCGACACTCTCGCGCTGACCCTCCCGCGCGATGGTGACCAGCGGCTGCGGGTGGTCGGGCTGATGGCCGACGACTCCGCCCGCGCGCTGTCCACCAGCTACGTCATCTCCCTGGACACCTACGCCGCCCACTTCAGCGAGAACGTCGACGCCACCGTCTACGTCGCCCTCGCCGACGGCACCGACCCGGCCCACGCGCGGACGGCGCTGCGCACAGCGGTCGCCGACTTCCCCAACGCCGAGGTGCTCGACCAGGCCGAGGCCGCGGCCGGTCGGGCCGCCGCCGTGGACCAGGTGCTCGGTCTGATCACCGTGCTGCTCGGGTTCGCCGTGCTGATCGCGCTGCTGGGCATCACCAACACCCTGGCGCTGTCCATCGTCGAGCGGACCCGCGAGATCGGCCTGTTGCGCGCGGTCGGCATGACCCGCGGGCAGCTGGCCGGCATGGTCCGCGCCGAGGCGGCGCTGATCGCCGCCGTCGCCGCGGTCGTGGGCGTCGGTCTGGGTCTCGGTCTGGCCGCGGCCACCCTGGCCGGGTTGTCCGGGGACAACCCGTTTGTCATGGAGGTCCCCGTGGTCAGGCTGCTCGCCGTCACCGCCGCGGCGGTGCTCGCCGGCCTGGCCGCCGGGCTGCTGCCCGCCCGCAGGGCCGCGAGGCTTGACGTGCTCACCGCCATCGCCACCCGCTGACCACCGGGAGCCGGGCCCGGCTCCACGGGCCCCGGCGCCGGCACCACTCCACCGCAGCCCGTCCCCCTCCAACCGGTCCCCGCCACCTCCAGGAGCCGACCATGCCCCACCCGCCCGCGGCCGACCTCAGCGCCCCCGCCGCAGCGCCCCCACACGTCGCGATCCGGCGGGCCGCACCTGCCGACGCCGCCGCCGTCGCCGCGATGGCCGGCGAGATCGCCGCCCACGAGGACCAGAGCGCACACGTGCACGTCGATGTGGAGAAGTGGCGCCGGATGCTCGACCGCCCCGATGCCATCGTGCTGCTCGCCGAGCGCGCCGGACAGGCCGTCGGCTACGTCTCCGCCCTTCGCCAGCTGCACCTGTGGACCGGCGGCGACGTGCTCAACCTCGACGACCTCTACGTCCGCCCCGGCCACCGCGACGCCGGCGTCGGCCGCCATCTCATGGCCGCCCTCGCCGCTCTTGCCGCGCCCGAACAGCTGCTCATCCGCTGGGGCATGGAGGTCGACAACGCCGACGCCCAGCGCTTCTACCGCCGCCTCGGCGCCACCCTGCGGCCCAAGGTGCTCGCCGCCTGGACTCCCGCCGCCTACCGCCACCTCGCGTCCGCCCGCCCCCAGCCGGAGAACTGATGAGGCTCCACCTACGCCCCGCCACGGCCGGCGACCTCCCGGCCGCGGCCGCGCTCCTCGCTGACGCCTTCACCGACTACCCCTGGACCCGCTGGACCGTCGCCGCCGACGACCACGACCGACGGCTGACCGCGCTGCAGGAGCTGTACCTCACCGCCGTCGCCCTGCCCTACGGGCACGTCGATCTCGGCTACACCGCCGAGCGCCTGACGACGGTCGCCGTCTGGCTGCCCGGCACCGCCATCCCCGACCAGGTGTGGCGTGAGATCGGGGCGACGGTCGCCGACCTGGCCGGTGACCGCGCGGCCACGGCCGCCGCAGCCGACGCCGTGCTCGGCCCGCACCGGCCCGGCGGCGCACATCTCCTGCTGGCCAGCGTCGGCGTGGACAGGAGCCACCAGGGGCGGGGCATGGGAGCCGTCGCCCTCGCACCGGGGCTCGCCCGCGCCGATCGATACGGGCTGCCGGTGCACCTGGAGACCAGCGCGGCGCGCAACGTGCGCTTCTACCAGCGCCTCGGTTTCACGGTGACCGACGTCGTCGACCTGCCCGACGGTGGTCCACGCACCTGGCTGATGCACCGTGCGCCACGCCCGGCCGACGCGGGCCCTGCTGCCACCGGGACGGCGGCTGGAGCGGAGCCCATCAGGTGAGCGGGTTGCTGATCGCCCTCATCGTGGCCTGCGAGGTCGGCTTCTGGTGCCTGCTCGGCGCCTGCCTGGTCACCCGCTACCTCCTGCGCCTGCGCCGCACCAGCGCGGTCCTGCTGGCCGGCGCCCCGGTGCTCGACCTGGTCCTGCTCATCGCCTCCTTCCTCGACCTCCGCTCGGGCAGCACAGCCGGCGCCGCGCACGGGCTCGCCGCCGTCTACATCGGCTTCTCCGTGGCGTTCGGGCCGCTCACCCTGCGGTGGGCCGATCAGCGCTTCGCCCACCGCTTCGCAGGCGGCCCGCCACCCGCGCGCCCCCCGGAGTACGGGCAGGCACGCGCTCGCCACGAGTGGAAGCTGTGGGCCCGCGCGCTCGCCGGGTGGGCGGTCGCCTGCAGCCTGCTCGGCCTGGCCGTCCTCTCCGCCGACGATGCCGCGCGCACGGCGCACCTGGCCGGCTGGATCAACGGGCTCACCGCCGGCGTCATCATCTGGGCGCTGGCCTGGCCGCTGCCCTACACCTTCTGGCCGAAGACCCACCGTTCACGATGCCCCACCTCGTGACCGGTGCACGATCGGCCGGTCCACCGGCACCGCCGACCGGTTCACGAGCCACTTCGGGAACGGTCACTGCTTCGTCGACGCATGTGCTGCCAGCAGCATCCCGATCAGCAGCGCGAGCGGGTCGCGGCTCAGCAGCTCGTCGGCGGCGTCGTCCTGGGCGATGCAGAGGGTCGGCACACCCGAGATGGTGCCGTAGAGCGATCCCGTGGCAATCACCACCGAGCACCGCGGGCCGTATGGTTCCGCCGGTGGACGATGTGCCTGCCAGAGAGCTCGTTCCAGGTTTTGTGAACGAGCGCTGACTTCCGGCTTCGCTCTACCCCGGTCACCACCACGCCGTCCGCATCCTGGGCGCCGGGCGCCACTTCCCGACATGCATAACGAGCCGGCGCGCGGTAGCGTCGCAACAGTAGTTGAGCATTCAATGAGATACGCCGACTGCTGCCCGTCATGTCCGAACCAACGCGCTACAGGGAGACCCGTGCCCAACATCGCTGTCGTCTACTACTCGTCGACCGGGAACGTCCACCAGCTCGCCGCCGCTGTTGCTGACGGCGCCCGCGAAGCCGGGGCCGAGGTTCGCCTGCGTCGAGTCCCCGAGCTGGCTCCCGAGGAGGCCATCGACTCCAACCCGCTCTGGCGCGCCCACGTGGACACCACCGCCGATCAGGTCGAGGTGGCCACGCCGGCGGACCTCGAGTGGGCCGACGGCTACGCCTTGGGCACGCCGACCCGATTCGGCACCCCTGCAGCCCAGATGAAGCAGTTCATCGACACCCTCGGTGGGCTCTGGTTCACCGGGAAGCTGGCCAACAAGGGCGCCACCGCCTTCACGAGCGCGCAGAACGTCCACGGCGGCCAGGAGTCGACGATCCTGACACTGTTCAACGTGTTCTCCCACTTCGGGGCGGTCATCGTGCCGCCCGGCTACACCGACCCCCTGCTGTTCGAGGCCGGCGGGAACCCCTACGGCGTCTCCAACGCCTCGGGCGGCCAGGCGGCGACCGCCAACCAGGCCGAGCTGGCCGCGGCCCGCTACCAGGGCCGCCGCCTCGCCGAGGTGACCGCCAAGCTCGTCGCCTGACATGGATCACGGTTCCTGGGGCTGCTCCGCGGACTCGCCCCAGGAACCGGCCAGATCCAAGATCCCGGCGCTACCGCCGCAAGGTCGCCAGCGCCTCTCCCGCCCATACGGCACGGAGCGCGAACTCCACCCCGTCACGGGTCACCGGGCGCGTCGGCTGCCGCCCTTCCAGGGGCCACGCGGGTAGCGAGGGACTCTCGCGCCGCGGCCGCTCCGCGGGAAGCCGCGGTCAGAACCGGCCCTCCTCGTCGCGGCGGGCGAACTGCAGTCGACTTCTTCAGCTGCTTCGTCGACGCATGTGCTGGTCCAGCAGCCTCCCGGCCAGCAGGGCGAGGGCGTCCCGGCCGAGCAGCTCGTCGGCGGCGGCGTCCCGGGCGATGCGGAGGGTCGGCACGCTCGCGAATCCAGCCACGGGTCAGCGGGACGCCCTCCTGGCGACCGCGCTCCTCCACGACCGCAGTGCGCCGGAGCGAGACGCCGCCCAGGGCCCGGCCCCGTGACGGCGTGGTGCCGCCGCCCCTAGCCTGGAGCAGATGCAGTGGCCACGGTGGGACAGCTCGGCACGCTGGTGGCTGATGGCTGCGGCCGTCGTCATGGGCGCAGCCGCGGCTGTCGCGGAGCTCTGGTGGACGACCGCCGGCATGGCCGTCCTCGTCGTCGGTCACCTCGCCGCCCTCGTCCGCCAGCGTCGTCGAGAAGCCGGCGAGGATCGCCCGGGCCAGTGAGCCCAGCCGGACGCACCCGCTCTGCGAGCGTCGACCCGCAACCGCAGCGCACGTGCCCGGCTCCGCCGCGCAGCACCCGCGCCTCCCCCGGTGCCCTCCACCCCGAGGGGACGCCCCGGTGGGCTCCGCAGGGAGTCGCGGACCGCGAGAGGATCGGGAGATGCCGCGCCGTCCAGCTCTCCGGGCCACCCTGGCGCTGGTGCTGGTCACGACCGTGCTCGCCGTCGCGGGGCTGGTGTGCCACCCGGCACTGCGCGCGACCGCGAAGGCCGTGTTCGTGCTCGACAGCGCGCTCGACGGGCCGCTCCCCCGGCCGTGGGCGCCACCGGTCGAGCGCAGCGAGCAGCAGTTGGGGGACGTGGTCGTCGACCGCTACTCGCCCGCTGCTGTCGCGCCGCCGGTCCTCGTGGTGCCCGGTGCGGCCCCCGCCGGGCGGGACGACGAGCGTGTCGTGTCCCTGGCCTCGTCGCTCGCCGCCGCGGGGCGGGAGGTGGTGGTCCCCGAGCTGAGCCTCTACGGGCAGGTGCTGGACGTCGACGACCTCGACCGGGTGGTGGAGGTGGCCGCGGAGCTCTGCCGCGGTGGCGATGAGCTGGTGCTCCTCGGGTTCTCCTACGGCGGGTCCCTCGCCCTGGTCGCGGCCGCCGACGAGCGCGTGGCCGGCTGCATCGACCTGGTCGCGACCTTCGGCGCCTACGCCGACCTGGTCGGGGTCCTCCAGGCGGCGGTGACCGGGGTCTCTGTCGTGGACGGTGAGGTGCACCCGTGGCAGGGCTCCGACGAGTCCGTCGTCCGCACGGTGCTCCAAGACGCGGCGACGCAGCTGGTGCCCGAGGATCAACGGGAGCCGCTGCGCCGCGCGCTCGAGCGGCGCGATCCGAGCGGTCTGCCCGCCGCCGCGCGCCACGTCTACCGCATGGCGACCACCGACGACCCGATGCTGGTGGCCGACCTCGCCCGGAGCCTCCCGCCGCCCGGGGACGCCCTCGTGGAGACGTTCTCCCCCGTCGACGTCGCCGACGACGTCGAGGCCGATGTGCTGGCCGCACACGCCCTCGACGACCCGGCCGTACCGGTCGCGGAACTCGTGCGCCTCCAGCGGGCCTTCCCCGAGGCGGAGGTGGCGGCTGTTCGTTCCTTCGAGCACGTCGACCTGGCCACGGACGCCGACCTCGGCGCCCTCCTCAGCGATCTGGTGACCGCGTGGGGATTCGTGCAGGGCGTGCTGCGGGCGCAGGAGGACTGGCCCTGGGACTAGGGGCTCAGGGCGCGACCTCGTCGACCAGGTCCTCCGCGGCCCTGTGCGTGCGCCGCAGCAGCACCTCGCCGCCGGCCCAGAGCGCCCCGAGGCCCGCGACGATCAGGACCCACGGCGGATCGGGCCACTCGATGATCGACTGCACGTGGCGGTGCAAACCCAGGACCAGGCCGGCGAGGTGCACGAAGGGCAGGAGGAAGAAGGGCTCGTCTCGATCGCCGCTCCATCGGGGTCGTCCGGCGGCAGGGTCGTGACCGGGGTGACATGTCGCGGACGAGGCGACGAGGCAACGCGGTTCCGCCGTCCCTAGCCCGGGGCCGTGCGCAGGATGCGACCGGAGAGGGCGTCCCGCGACTCCCGGGACGGTCTGCACGGGTGGACCGGCGGCGGAGGCTAGTCCGAGACCTCGCGGGCGTCCTCGTCACCGGAGGAGACGAGGAGCCGCTCGGCGAACGCTGCTTCCAGGCTCTCGGTGAGCAGGTAGACCACCCCGCCGAGGAACGGCGCCAGCGCCCAGACGGCGACGTGCGAGAAGAAGGCGCTCAGCAACGCCGCGGCGCCCAGGCCGACGAGCACGGACAGGATGTTGAGACTGGTGCCGAGCGCCAGGGTCTGGGTGGGGTGCTGGGGCATCGGCCGCCGGAAGCCGGCCGAGAGGAGGCCCTCGAGGAGGGTGAAGGACATGACCGCGCCCGCCGCGTAGAGGAAGATGCGCGGCAGGTCGGGCGGCCCCTGCGTCACCTGGCAGACCCCGAAGGTGACGGTGGCGAGGATGGAGAAGCCGAAGGTGGTGCTCTCCCGCCCGACCGTGCTGCGCATTCCCCGGACGACCGTGCTGCCCACGCTCTCCGTGTCCCTGTCCGTCGGCACGACATCCCCCTCGCAGTTCCGGTAGCGGCGTGCTCCGGTAGGCCCGGACCGCTGCGACTGCCCGCCATACCCAGACGCGCCGACCCATGCCTCCGGGGAGCGTCCGCGGCAGCCCCGCTACGGAGATGCGCCCCCACGCTCCTGCGCCGGCCGGGTGCAGCGCAGGCGGGCACCGTGCTGGAACTCGCTCGGCCACGGCCCGCACACGCCCGTGCGAATCACACGCCTGTCCCTCCCGGCCACCTCGGCCCCGCCCCGTTCTGCGGTTACGACGATCACGTGAGCAGTCCTTCGTGCAGGGCACGAAGGACTGCATTCGTCCGGTCGCGTGCGCCCAGCTTGAGCAGGATGGCCGAGACGTGGTTCTTCACCGTGCCCTCCACCAGGAACAGCGCCCCCGCGATCTCCCGGTTGGTACAGCCCTCGGCCATCAGCCGCAGGACCTCCAGCTCGCGGGTGGTCAGCGCCTGGACCGCCGGGGCACCGGCGTCAGCCGGTGGGGCCCCGGAGCGGACGGCCCGCAGCAGCCGATCGGTGATCGATGGGGAGATGAGCGTGCCACCCTCGGCCAGGGTGCGCACCGCATCGGTCAACTGCTCCAGGGTCACGTCCTTGAGCAGGTAGCCCCGCGCCCCGGCTCGGAGGGCTCCGAGCACCAGCGTGTCGTCGTCGAAGGTCGTCAGGACGAGCACAGGGATCTCGATACCGCGCTGGTGCAGCTGCTCCAGCGTCCAGATGCCGTCGTGGCGAGGCATGCGCAGGTCGAGGAGGACGACGTCTGGCGCCGTGGCCGCGATGACCTCCAGTGCCGACTGCCCGTCGTCTGCCTCGCCGACCACCGCCACCTCGGAGAGCTCCAGCAGTGTGCGGATGCCCTGGCGGACGAGGGTCTGGTCGTCCACCACCACGACCCGCGTCACGTCACCGGCGCCCGGGCGGTGACGCGAAAGCCCTCGCTCCCGTCGAAGGTCACGTCACCGCCCAGCGCCTCGAACCGCTCGGCGATCCCACGCAGCCCGTTGCCGGGCGTCGGTTCCCGCGCACCGCGTCCGTCGTCGACAGCGGTCAGGACGGCTCGGGAGCCCTCGGCACGCACCTCGATCCGGAGGGTGCGGGCACCGGCGTGCTTGATCGTGTTGGTCAGGATCTCCTGCACGGCACGGACGAACGCGGCGGTCTCCTCCTCGCCGGCGCGTACATCGCGGTCGACAGCGACGGAGACGTCGAGCCCCGGGATGTCCCGGGCCACCTGACGAAGCGCCTCGGCGAGATCCGGCGACTCGGTCCGCAGCCGGCCCACGGTGCTCCGGACGTCCGCCAGCAGGTCCCGCGCGACCCGGCCCGCTCGGTCGACGTGCTCGCGTGCCTGCTCACCTGGCCGGTGGCGTGCCGCCTCCAGCTCCAGGCTGAGGATGGTGAGCTGGTGCCCGATCAGGTCGTGCAGCTCGCGGGAGATCCGCACCCGTTCGGCCGTGCGCGCCGAGTCCGACAGCAGGACGGCGGCAGCCTGCAGGTCGATGTGCGCCTCGGTCAGCTCCCGCCGCATCCGCTGCTCGCGGATCATGGCCACCGAGCTGAGGACAGCGGCCAACTGGATCAGCAGGTAGAAGCCCGAGACGACGAGCACCTCGGGGGAGGCACCGTCCCGACCGGTGGAGTAGGCGAGAACGGCGGTGTTGAGCCCGACCAGGAGGATGCCGGCACCCAGCGGCGCGACGTGGACGCTTACGGCCGCGGTCACCACGAGGAGGACCGGCAGCAGCCCCACGTGGGGGGCGGCCAGGACGACCGACCAGGAGAGGACGACGGCCGTGGTGAGAGCCCCGTACCTGAGCGCAGCCGGTCGCTCGATGACCACGGCGGACAGCAGCGTGACGATGAACCCGGCGAACAGCACGATCCACCAGCCACGGGGGATCGATGTCTCGGCGACTCCGAACAGCACCGGCCCGACGACCACGACGGTCACGACGAGCATGGCGAGGCCCGACCACTCCTCGGGTCCGAGTCGTCGCATACGAGGAGCCTAGGGGCCGCTCGAGAGCCGGCCAGGTGCCGGAAGTCATGGTCACAGCTCCTGACCATCGGCACAGGCGACCGGGCGCAGGCCGCACCTAGCGTCGCAGCCATGGGAACTGCAGCTCCGGTGATCGATGCCGAGGACCTGCACAAGCACTACGGCGACAGAGTGGTCGTCGGCGGTGTCACCTTGCGGGTCGACCGGGGTGAGGTGTTCGGCGTCCTCGGGATCAACGGCGCGGGCAAGACGACCCTGGTGGAGATGATCGCCGGGTTGCGCAGGCCCGACCGCGGACGGGTGAGTGTCCTCGGCCTCGACCCGCACCGCGACCGGGCCCAGGTGCGCCAGGTCCTGGGCGTCCAGCTGCAGCAGGCCCACTTGCACCACGCCCTGACGGTCGCCGAACTGCTGGCGCTCTACCGCACCTTCTACCCCCGCCCCCGGCCCGCCGAGGAGCTCCTGGAACTGGTCGGGCTGCGAGAGCACCGCGACGCGCGCTTCGAGAAACTCTCCGGCGGCCAGCAGCAGCGACTGTCCGTCGCCCTCGCGCTCGCCGGTCGCCCGCAGGTCGCGATCCTGGACGAACTCACGACGGGCCTCGACCCGCGGGCCAAGCGGGCGATGTGGCGGACGATCGAGCGCCTCCGCGACGAAGGCGTCACCATCCTGCTGGTCAGCCACGCGATGGAGGAGATCGAACGCCTCTGCGACCGCGTGGCCCTCCTCGAGAGCGGCCGCACCATCGCCGTCGACACACCCGGCGGCCTGGTGACCCGGGCAGGTGCCGACGACCTCGACGACGCGTTCGTCGCCCTGACCGGCAAGGAACTGGAGGACGACGGATGAGCACCGAGGCGACGATGCGGCGTCACCGCCCGGGCCTGACGTCGTGGCTGACCCTGATCACCTGCGAGGCCAAGATGGTCGCGCGCGACACCTCCGGCCTCGTCGTGCCGATCGTCGTGCCGCTGCTGATCCTGGTGATGAACGCTTCGGCGGCCGGCGACGAGGTCGTGACCAACGGGCGCACCGTCTTCGACGTCTTCGTCCTGCCACTGGTGTTCACGATCGTCGTCGCGACCATCGGGATCATCAACCTGCCGAGCTTCCTGGCCTACTACCGTCGCACCGGGATCCTGCGGCGCCTTTCGGTCACCCCGGCTTCGCCGGTCATGGTGCTCGCCGCACAGGTCGCCGTGGGCGTGTTCCAGGCACTCATCGGCATCGCACTCGCGCTCGCACTCGCGGTGGGCGTGCTCGACGCCAACCTCCCGGTGCGTCTCGGCGTTGCCACGGGCGTGCTCCTGCTGGCGATGGCCGCGATGTACGCCGTCGGCATGATCGTCGCGGCGACGGCGCCGACACCCAACTCCGCGGTCGCGATCGGACTCGTCACCTTCTTCGCCCTCGGCGCCCTCGGGGGGCTGTTCGGCGGCCGCGACTCCCTGCCGGACGCCCTCGCCCTCCTCGGCGAACGGCTCCCCTTCGGAGCAGCCGTGCAAGCCCTGTCCTCGGCCTGGGCCGGCGTCGCGGTCGACCCCCTCCATCTGCTGAGCCTGGGCGCGACGACGGTCGTAGGCGTAGTCCTCGCCGCTGCGCTCTTCCGCTGGGACTGACGCGGAGGCGCCTGGCCGCCTCCGACCAGCCGGCGCGGACGGGCACGCCTGGCACTGGTCGGCTCGGGGATGCCCGCGAGACGGTCCTCAGCGGGGGTGGCTGTGCGGCCGCGCGCCCTCGGGCGCGGCCCGCCGTTCGACGTAGGCCTGGATGGCCACGAAGGCGGTGACCACGAGGCCGGCGCCGATGGCGAGGGCGAACATCGGCAGCCCGCCGTCGTCCGGTGCCAGCAGGGTCCGCTCCTCGTCCTGCCACGGCCACAGCGCGCGCAGGCACCCCACCATGAGGCCGCTCATGATCGCCAGGGTCAGGGCTCGGTGCCGGTGGAGGGCTGCCTGCAGGGCCTTCACGAACATCCCCAGCCCGAGCGCCGCGCCCAGGGCGAAGGCGCCCACGTAGGCGAGATCGCGGTCGTTCACCGCGGTCAGGGTGGGCTGGTAGAGGCCCAGTGTCAGCAGGAGGAAGGAACCTGACAGCCCGGGCAGCACCAGCGCGCAGATCGCCACCGCCGCGGCGACGACGACCACCGCCAGGGGTGGGTCCACGTCACCTGCGGGCGGCAGGCCGGTGAGCACGAACGCCGCGACGGCGGCCAGCACCGCTGCGGCGACGTCGCGCGAGGACCAGCGCCCCACCATCCGGGCCGGCACGATGATCGAGAACAGCACCATCCCGAAGAAGACCGCGCGGGCGCCCACGGGGTGGTCGGTGATCACCGGCTCCAGGAGGCGGGCGGCGGCGAGGACGGCGAAGAGCATGCCGACGAGCACCGGGACGATGGTCGACCACTCCGCTCGGCCCACCTGCTCCCGGGCTCGCGCCCACTGGCCCGTCACGGCCAGCCGCAACGCGGTCACGACGTGCCCGGCACCGTCGATGAGCCGCTCGTAGACCCCCACGACGAGGGCGACCGTTCCCCCGCTGACCCCCGGCACGACCTCCGCGGCGCCCATGGCCACGCCGCGGAGGACGTGACCGGGGGCGGGAGGCAGGCGCGACGGCCGCTCGGGTGGGGCAGAACTCGCGTTCACTGGTGGGCGCACCAGGACGAAGTTACCGCCGACACCCTGGCGCGATGTGGTCGTCGACCGGTGCGCCGCGAAGGCGTCGTCCGACGGAGCTGCCCGCCCGGTCCCACCGTTCCCGGCTGGCGCGATCGAGGCCCTCCCGTTGAGGTGGTCATCGGCGTCGACAGTGGCGCCCTGACACCTCCGGAGGTCACCCGCGTGAACCAGACCCAGTTCCTCTGGGACGGCTGGGACCCGATCCTGCGCATCCTCCTGGTCGGCACCTTCGGCTACATCTGGCTGGTGCTGCTGCTGCGCGGCACCGGCCCCCGCAACATGGCCAAGATGACGCCGTTCGACTTCGTCATCACCGTGACGCTCGGCTCGGCGTTCGGCCGGGTGCTCACCGCCTCCGAGGTGCCGTTGTCGGAGGCGTTCGTGACGTTCGCGCTCCTCGTCGCGCTGCAGTGGCTGTTCGCCGCGGGGCGGGCGCGGTGGTCTGCCCTCAGGCGGCTGGTGGACCCCGGCCCGACGCTGCTGTTCCACGACGGGCAGCCGGTGGACCGCGCGCTGCGCCGGCACCGCATGATCGAGGCGGACCTGCACTCGGCGGCGCGGGAGAAGGGGTTCGGTTCACTGGACGACGTCGCGGCGGTGATCCTGCAGGCCGATGGCACGCTCGCCGTGGTCGGCGCGAGCAAGATGGGCGACGGCGCCTCGGTGCTCCCCTTCACTTCGACCGGGAGGTGACGACGACGGCGGCGCGCCGCTGGGGGCGCGCCGCCCAGGGTCGGCACCGGCCGTCGTCGTGGCCATGATCAGCTTCTCCCGGTCGGTGTGCCGCGACCGATCCGGCAGCACCATCGGCGCCGCGGCTGTGGCGGGGCTGTGCGCCGGCCCCGACCTCCATGCGGGTCCGCAGGTCCCCGCCCGTCGCCGGCGGGGGCGCGGGAGAATGCCGAGGTGCGAGCGGTGGTGAGCCGGGTGAGTACAGCGGCTGTAACTGTGGACGGCGGAGTCGTGGGCGAGATCGGCCCCGGCTTGCTGTCACTGGTCGGAGTGGGCCGGGACGACGACGCGGACCGGGCACGCGCGATGGCGCGCAAGATCCACGAGCTGCGCATCTTCCCGGGGCCTGACGGCGCGGTGTCCGCGTCCGACCTCGGGCTGCCGCTCCTCGTCGTCAGCCAGTTCACGCTCTACGCCGACACGCGCAAGGGCCGCCGCCCGTCCTGGCAGGACGCCGCCCCGGGCGAGCTCGCCGAACCCCTCGTCGACGAGGTCGTGGCCGAACTGCGCCGCCGCGGCGCGACCGTGGCCACCGGGGTCTTCGGTGCCAGCATGCGGGTCTCGTCGGTCAACGAGGGGCCGATGACCCTCCTCCTGGAGGTCTGACCTGCGGAACCGCCCGGGGCCAAATGACATGACTGGGACCCCGCGGCCCCGGGTACCGAGGGGTGACCGAAGACACTCCCTGTCGGTTTGCTGTGAACGGCGGGTTAGCGGAACACGAACCCCCGTGGCGGCCGTTGTGCAGGGCGTACCACACCGGACAGAGAAGAGCGGGACCGGCCGGTGACCCCGTAGCCGTGGACCCGCTCCACGCCTGGACCGCACCGCCGCCCGACGACGCCCGGCAGGTGCATCCGAACCCAAGGCAAGGACGAAGACCCATCGTGACGCTGCTGCAGTCCTCCCCCACCGACACCCTGGACGTGCGCGCCCCCCGGCGGGAGCCCGACACCAGCGGCCTGGTCTCCACCGACCTCGTGCGCGTCTACCTCAACACGATCGGCAAGACCGCTCTGCTCACCGCGGAGCAGGAGGTGGAGCTGGCCAAGCGGATCGAGGCCGGGCTCTACGCCGAGCGCCTGCTCGCCGAGCAGGAGGGCCTCACCCCGGCCCGCAAGCGCGACTACAAGATCCTGGCGACCGACGGCAAGGCGGCCAAGGCGCACCTGCTGGAGGCCAACCTCCGGCTCGTCGTCTCGGTGGCCAAGCGCTACACCGGCCACGGCATGACGTTCCTGGACCTCATCCAGGAGGGCAACGTCGGCCTGATCCGTGCCGTCGAGAAGTTCGACTACACCAAGGGCTTCAAGTTCTCCACCTACGCCACCTGGTGGATCCGGCAGGCGATCACCCGCGCCATGGCCGACTCCGGGCGCACGATCCGGCTGCCCGTCCACCTGGCCGAGCAGGTCAACAAGGTCGTCCGGACCCGCCGGCGCATGCACCAGGAGCTGGAGCGGGAGCCCACCGCCGAGGAGCTGGGGCTGGAGCTCGACCTGCCCGAGGAGCGGATCACCGAGCTGCTCGAGTACAGCCGCGACCTGGTCAGCCTCGACCAGACCGTCGGCGCCGACGAGGAGTCCCGCCTGGGTGACTTCATCGAGGACGCCGACGCCGCCGTCGCGGAGGATGCCGTGGCCTTCCAGATGATGAAGGGCGATGTGCGCACCGTGCTCTCCACGCTGGAGGACCGCGAGCGGGACGTCGTCGTGCTGCGCTTCGGCCTCGACGGCGGCCAGCCCCGGACGCTGGAGCAGATCGGCAAGCAGTTCGGTCTCTCCCGCGAGCGGGTGCGCCAGATCGAGCGCGAGACGATGGCCAAGCTGCGCGACCCGCAGCGCGCCGACGCCCTGCGCGACTATCTCGCCTGAGCGATGACACTGTCGTCCTCCGGACGACACCACGGCCACGAGCCGTCCCCCGGCTGCGCTGAGCGTGTCCACGGACGTCCTGCCGGGAGCCTCCGGCCCCGCGCCAGGACGCCGTTGCGCGCAGAGCGGCTCACCTCGACGAGGTGACTGCCGGGCACGAGAGCCCGTCCCCGACTCCGGGGGCGGGCTCTCGGCGTCTCAGACCGGCGAGCGCATCCTCCTGGGCCCGGGGTCGACCCGGGCGGTGGGCGGACCGATGCGGGCGGTGCCGCCGGCCACCACGAGCGACCGGCCACCGTGCCACGGGTTCTTCGGACCCACGATGACCGGCTCCAGCTGCAGGTGCAGCACCTCGGGCAGGTCGTCGGCGAGGCGGGCCACCCGCAGCAGCAGGTCTTCCAGCGCCTCCACGTCGACCGGCTCCGCACCCCGGTAGCCGTCGAGCAAGGGCCAGGCGCGCGGCGCGCGGACGAGCTCGGCTGCGTCCAGGTCGGTCAGCGGCAGCGTTCGGTACGCCCGGTCGCCGAGCAGGTCGGTGGCCACGCCCCCGACGCCGAAGCTGACGAGCGCCCCGAACGACGGGTCGTCGACGATCTCGACCACGGTGGCGACACCGGGGGCGGCCATCTGCTGGACGATCACCGGATCGCCCGCCGGGATCGCGGCGTAACCGGCGCGGACGGCGTCGGCGTCGACGAGGTCGAGGCGCACCCCGCCGAGGTCGGACCGGTGCCGCAACCACGGCGCTGTGGACTTCAGGACGACGGGGTAGCCGATCTCGTCCGCGGCGGCGACGGCGTCCTCCGCGCTGGTCACCGTCCGCGTCGCGAGGACCGGGACGCCGTAGGCCCCGAGCAGCTCGATCAGCTCGTGGTCGACCAGCTCGCGCCCGCCGGCGCCCTCGGCCAGGACGCGGCGGACCAGGCCGCGGGCGGCGGCCTCGTCGACGTCGGGCAGGTCGGGCACCTCGCCGACCGGGCGGCGGCGCCATCGGCCGTACTCCACCACCTTGGCCAGCGCGATGACCGCCCGCTCGGGCGTGCTGTACGACGGCACCGAGCCGCGGGCGGGCATCCCGTGCTCGTCGAGCACCGCGAGCTCGGGCGGGATGCCCTCGGCGGAGAGGAAGCTGGCCACGATCGGCTTGCCCGACCCGGCCGAGACCTCACGCAGCGCCGGCCCGTACTCGGCCGACCCGGCCATCAGCGGCGGCAGGAACACCGCGATCACCGCGTCGACGCCCTCGTCGTCGACGGCGGCCTGCAGCGCGGCCCGGAACTCCTCGGGGCTGCCGGCGACCCCGATGTCCACCGGCGCGTCGTGCGCCAGCTCCATCCCCTCCTCGAGGACGGCGTCGGCGACGAGCACCCCAATGGCGGTCGAGTTGCCCACGACCGCGACCCGGGTCCCGGCGGGCACGGGCTGGTGGGCCAGCAGCGTGCCGACGTCGAACAGCTGCGCGACGGTCTCCACGCGGATCACCCCCGCCGAGGCGAACAGCGCCGCCACCGACTGCTCGGGCACCGCCACCGACGTGCCCGCGAGGCCCGGGGTGACCCCGACGTGCCGGCCGCTCTTCACCGCGACGACCGGCTTGGTGCGCCCGACGGTGCGGGCCAGCCGGGCGAACTTGCGGGGGTTCCCGAAGCTCTCCAGGTGCAGCAGCACCACCTCGGTGCCGGGGTCGGTGGACCAGTACTGCAGCAGGTCGTTGCCGCTGACGTCGGCGCGGTTGCCGGCGGAGACGAAGGTGGACAGCCCGATGCCCCGGCTGCGGGCCCGCTCGAGCAGCGCGACGCCGAGCGCGCCGGACTGGGCGAAGAACCCGACCCGGCCACGGCCGGGCACCATCGGCGCGAGGCTGGCGTTGAGCCGCACCTCCGGGTCGGTGTTGACCACGCCCAGGCAGTTGGGCCCGACCACCCGCATGCCCGATGCGCGGGCCGCGGCGACCAGCCGGCGTTCGGCCTCACGCCCCTCCGGCCCGGCCTCCCCGAAGCCGCCGGAGATCACGACCAGGCCGCGGACCCGCTTCCGGCGGCAGGCCTCCACCACGCCGGCGACCTCGTCGGCGGGCACGGCCAGGATCGCCAGGTCGAGGTCGTCGGGGATGGACTCGATGTCGGCGTACGCCGGGACGCCGCGCACGTGCCGGGCGCCGGGGTTGACCGGGTAGACCGGCCCGGCGAACCCGTAGTCCAGCAGGTGCCGGAGCACCGCGTTGCCGATCTTGCCGGCGTCGTTGCTGGCGCCGACCACGGCCACCGAGGACGGCGTCAGCAGCCGGGCGATCGACCGCGACTCGCTGCGCTGCTCGCGCTCGTAGGCGACCGCGAGCGCGTCCTCCGTCTGCTCGATGGGGAAGGTCAGGTGGACGACGCCGTCCTCGTACGAGCGCTCGGCCTTGTACCCGGCGTCGCGGAAGACCCGCACCATCTTGCTGTTCTGCGCCAGCACCTCGGCGACGAAGCGCTTGATGCCCCGCTCCCGGCCGGCGGCGGCGAGGTGCTCGAGCAGCACCGAGCCCAGCCCCCGCCCCTGGTGGGCGTCCTCGACCAGGAAGGCCACCTCGGCGTCGTCGGTGCCGGGGTACCGGTCGTAGCGGCCGACGGCGACGACCTGGTCGCCCAGCAGCACGACGAAGGCGACCCGGTTGTCGTGGTCGACGTGGGTGAACCGATGCAGGTCGCGCTCGGACAGCCGCTTCATCGGCCCGAAGAACCGGTAGTAGCGGGTCTGGTCGCTGCTGCGCTCCATCAGCCCGTTGAGGCCGGCGGCGTCCTCGGGGCAGATCGGCCGCAGGTGCACCGTGCCGCCGTCGGCGGCGACGATGTCGGCCTCCCAGTGCGGCGGCGGCGTCGGGTTCTGCTGCTGCTCGTCGGGCGACCCCTCCCCAGGGGCCCGCTGCGAGCCTGCGAGCGGTGGGGGGGAGAGGGGTCCTTGTTCAGTCACGGGGGTCGTCCGGGTCGAGGCCGAAGTAGGGGAAGCTGGCACGACGGGTGCGCATGATCGCCCGGTCGACCCGGGACTCGGTGAAGGTGTCCCACCGGGAGAAGCCGGTGTACCCGCCCTCGGTCATGTGCGTGGGCGGTCGGGCGCGCAGGCCGCGGCGCAGCACGTCCTCGCGCCACGGCTCGGGGATCTCCGTGGCCGGGTCCAGCGTCGCGCCACCGGCCTCGGCGATCAGGTGGGTCCACGCTCGGGGCACGCAGCGCACCAGGCCGTACCCACCGCCACCGAGGGCGACCCAGCGCCCGTCGCAGATCTCGTGGGCCAGTTCGTGCATGGCCTTGTAGCTGGCGCGCTGCCCGTCGACGGTGAGCGCGAGGTCGGCCAGCGGGTCCTCGTGGTGGGCGTCGCACCCGCACTGGGTCACGATGATCTGCGGCGCGAAGGCCTTGAGCACGCTGGGCACGACGGCGGTGAACGCCCGCAGCCAGGACGAGTCGTCCGTGCCGTTGGGCAGCGCGAGGTTGACGGCGCTGCCCAGGGCCTTGCCGGGGTCGCCGGTCTCCTCCGGGAAACCGGTGCCCGGGAACAGCGTCAGCGGCGTCTGGTGGATGCTCACGGTGAGCACCCGGGGGTCCTCGTAGAACGCGGCCTGGACCCCGTCACCGTGGTGGACGTCGAGGTCGACGTAGGCGATCCGCTCGTACCCCTGGCCCAGCAGCCAGGCGATGGCGATGGCGGCGTCGTTGAAGATGCAGAAACCCGAGGCGGCCCCCCGCATCGCGTGGTGCAGGCCGCCGGAGATGTTCACCGCGTGCTGTGCGGCGCCGCTGTGCACCTGCTGGGCGGCGAGCACGCTGCCCCCGGTGATCAGCGCCGCGGCCTCGTACATCTCCGGGAAGATCGGGTTGTCCGGGGTGCCCAGACCGTGGCCGACGCCGGGATCGGCCGGCGCCTGGCGCACCGCCTCCAGGTACAGCGGGTCGTGGACCAGGGTGAGCAGGTCCTCGCCGGCCGGTTCCGGTGCGAGCACCCGCAGCCGGTCGCTGGACAGCAGGCCGAGGCCGTCGGCCAACCGCATCGTCAGGTCCAGCCGCACCGGGTGCAGCGGGTGGTCGCCTCCCATCGTGTAGCCGAGCAGCGCGTCGTCCCAGACGACGGCGACCGAGTCGCTCACGGCACCTCCCCTCCGGCGCGCCCGGCCGGGCGCGGCGGCTCGGTCGCCGACGCTACCGGGTCCCGTGGTGACCGGTACCTCGGCGAGACCGCTCGCCGGGGGGCCGGTGACCGCCCTCCGGCCCCGTAGACTGGACGCCGACACGGAGGAGACCTGTGAACGACCTCATCGACACGACCGAGATGTACCTCCGGACGATCTTCGAGCTGGAGGAAGAGGGCATCGTCCCGCTCCGGGCCCGCATCGCCGAGCGCCTGCACCAGAGCGGTCCGACGGTGAGCCAGACGGTCGCCCGGATGGAGCGCGACGGCCTCCTGACCGTCGAGGGCGACCGGCACCTGCAGCTCTCCGAGGAGGGCCGCCAGCTGGCCACCGCGGTCATGCGCAAGCACCGGCTCGCGGAGTGCCTGCTCGTGGACGTGATCGGCCTGGACTACGCCGACGTCCACGAGGAGGCCTGCCGCTGGGAGCACGTGATGAGCGAGGCGGTCGAGCGCCGTCTGCTGTCCCTGCTCGGCAACCCCACCGTGTCGCCGTTCGGCAACCCGATCCCCGGGCTGGAGGCCCTGCGCGGCGACGAACCGCTGGGCGGTGAGACCTCCGCGGTCCTCGACTCCCTGACGCTGCTGTCGACCACCGCCTCGGCAGAGGGCCGGCCGGTGGTGATCCGCCGGATCAGCGAGCAGCTGCAGGAGAACGCCGAGCTGCTGCGTGCGCTGGCCGACCACGGGGTGCGCCCGGGCGTCACCATGACGGCCCAGCTGGTCGACGGATCGGTGAGCCTGGACGGGTACGTGCTGCCCGCCGGTGTCGCCCAGCACATGTTCGTGAGCGCCGTCGACGAGGAGCTGACCCCGCTCGAGGCCGCGCCGCGCCTCTGAGCCGACCGGATGCAGGAGGTGGGCGTGGACGAGCACGCGGCGACGGCTCCCCGGGCCGCCGAGGTGTTCCTCGCGCGGCTGCTGCCCCGGCCCGGCGGGGCGCTGCTGCACCGCCTGCGGGTGGCCGGGGCGTTCGCCTCCGGGCTCCTGTGGGGCCTGCTGCCCGCGCCGTCGGTGCACGACGTCGTGGTGACCCGACGGGACGACGGCAGGGAGGTGCTGCGCTTCCCGGCCGGTGACCCGTTCGCGGCCGGGGACATGCTGCGGGCGGTGGACACGGAGCTGGCGACGCTGGGCCCGGAGGAGTTCCTCCAGGCCTGGGACGTGCGCTGACGCACAGCGGGGCGCTGCCCGGCTCACTACGGTGAGGCGGTCCCCCGCTGCCGTGCGAGAGAAGGCCCTGGTGAGCTCGTCCGCTCCGGCACCCGCAGACACCTCCCCCGAGCCGGCACCCACGCCGTTCCACCGGCTGGCCGATTTCACCGCGTTGCCGCGGATCGGCGCCCTGGCGCTCTCTCCGGACGGGACCCGGCTGGCGGTCTCGCTGCAGACGCTGGACCGCGAGGGCAAGAAGTGGCAGTCGGCGGTGTGGGAGCTCGACCCGCGGGGTGCGCGGCCCGCCCGGCGGCTCACCCGCAGCGCACCGGGCGAATCCGCCCCCGCCTGGGCGCCGGACGGCTCGCTGCTGTTCACCTCGGCCCGGCCCGACCCCGGCGCGGAGCCGGCGGCCGAGCCGAAGCCGTCGCTGTGGCGCCTCCCCGCCGAGGGAGGCGAGGCCCGGCCGGTGCTGGGACGCCCGGGGGGCATCGGCTCCTTCGTCGTCGCCGCCGGCAGCGGGGACGTCGTGGTCGTCTCCGCCACCATGCCCGGCGGCTCCGACCCGGATGCCGACGAGGAGCGGCGCAAGGCCCGGAGCGAGGCCGGGGTCTCGGCGATCCTGCACGAGGCGTACCCGGTGCGGTACTGGGACCACGACCTCGGACCGGCGGCTCCGCACCTGTTCTGGGCCGGGCAGCTCCCGACCGAGGAGCAGCCGGCCGGCAACCCGCCGGTGGAGCTGCGCGACCTGACCCCGGACGCGTCCCCGCCCAACGGGTCGGGCGACGACATCGCGCTCTCCCCCGACGGCCGCCTGCTGGCCCGGGCCGAGGAGGTGCCCGACGGGCCGGCCGGCCGGCGCACCCGGCTGGTGCTCACCGACACCGGCTCCGGCGACACGCGGGTGCTGGTGGACGACCCGCTGGCCGACGTCCACTCCGCGGCCTTCTCCCCGGACGGCGCCCGCCTGGTCTGCGTACGGGAGGCGATGTCCTCCTACGCCGAGCCGCCGGACTACACGTTGCTCCTGGTCGAGGTCGCCGACGGCTCCGCCCGGGAGCTGACCCCCGACTTCGACCGCTGGCCGAGCGCACCGCAGTTCGCCGCCGACGGCACCGCCGTCCACTTCCTCGCCGACGAGGACGGCCGGCACGCGATCTTCTGCGTACCCGTCGACGGCGGGGAGCCGGTGCGGCTCACCGCCGACGGCGCCTACAGCCACCTGCAGGTCGCCCGGGACGGCAGCGCGCTGTACGCCCTGCGGTCCGCGTACGACTCGCCGCCGCTGCCGGTCCGCCTGGACCCGACGGCCCCGATGCAGGACCCGGAGCCGCTGCCGAGCCCGGCGGCGATCGACCGGCTGCCCGGCAGCCTGCACGAGGTGGAGGCGACCGCGGCCGACGGCACCCGCGTGCAGTCGTGGCTGGTGCTACCCGACGGGGCCTCGGCGGAGGCACCGGCCCCGCTGGTGCTCTGGATCCACGGCGGCCCGCTGATGAGCTGGAACTCGTGGTCCTGGCGCTGGTGCCCGTGGGTGCTGGCGGCCCAGGGCTACGCGGTCCTCCTGCCCAACCCGGCGCTGTCCCAGGGCTTCGGCCAGGATTTCGTGCGCCGGGGCTGGGGCGAGTGGGGCGACACCCCCTACACCGACCTGATGGCGGCGGTGGACGCCGCGGAGCAGCGACCCGACGTCGACGCCGCACGGACGGCGGCGATGGGCGGCTCCTTCGGCGGCTACATGGCCAACTGGATCGCCACCCGGACCGACCGGTTCCGGGCGATCGTCACCCACGCCAGCCTGTGGAACCTCGAGCAGTTCACCGGCACCACCGACGCCGCGTACTACTGGGAGAAGGAGTGGGGTGACCCGTTCACCGAACCGCGGCGGTACGAGCAGAACTCCCCGCACCGCTACGTGGACCAGATCCGCACCCCGATGCTGGTCATCCACGGCGACAGGGACTACCGGGTGCCGATCGGTGAGGCACTGGCGCTCTGGTACGGCCTGCAGAAGCGCGGCGTCCCCTCGAAGTTCCTCTACTTCCCCGACGAGAACCACTGGGTGCTGACGCCGGGGAACAGCCGCCTCTGGTATGAGACCGTGCTCGCCTTCCTGGCCGAGCACGTGCGTGGCGAGCAGTGGCGGCGGCCCGAGCTGCTCTGAGGACCGGCGCACGGCTCACCCCGGCTGGCGGCTGCCGCCGTCGGTGCCAGCCCGCGCCAGCAGGTCGCGCAGCCCCGCCGGCGGCAGGCAGGCATCCAGGGCCTGGCGGAGCAGATGGGCCAGGCTGTACCCGGGATCGCCGTCCAGGGCCCGGTCGAGGGCGATGCCGGCCATCGCCCCGTCGCCGCGCAACCAGGCGCTGACCGCCAGCAGGGTGGCCGGGGCCGCGTCGAGCGGCGCGGGCAACCGCCGGGCGCACTCGGTCCAGAGCACCTCCGCCGCTGCGGCGTCGGCGCCGAGCGCCAGCTGCAGGGCGCGGTCGCGCACCTGCACGTCGCGCAGCGCCCAGGCCAGACCGGCCAGCTCGTCACCACCGAGCGGTCCCTCGCCGGACGGGCCCGGCCGGTACCGCGCGACCGCCCGCCGGACCGCGGCCCACGACTCCTCGGCCAGCGCCGCCCACCCCACCTCCCGGAGCCGGGCCGAGCGCTCCTCGGCGGCGCGGAGACAGGCGGCCCGCATGCCCCCACCCGGCCCGGGCGGCGAGGTGAGGCGCTCGGCCAGCGCCGCCCGGTCGGGGGCCACCACCTGCCCGGTGCTGATCGCGGCGGCCGCCAGCGCACTGACCCCGCCGGGCAGGGGCGTCCCCGCCGACGGTGCGCAGCAGGGGTGCGGGCAGTCGTAGGACCACCAGCGCCCGCGCCGGACGAGCAGCGCGTCGCGCGGGGCGATGCCGGTGGCGGCCAGGGCCAGGACGAGTTCGTGCACCAGCGTCCGGTGCGGCAGGACGCCGGCCGGCCCCTCCTCCGCGCCGCCCTGACCGGTGTCGTCGGGCGCCTCGGAGACCACCACGACCAGCGCGGCCGCGGGCCGGTCGCTGTGCAGGCTGTCGACCAGCAGCCGCGCGATCCCCGCGCCGTCGCCCGACGGGGGGAGGTCGCCCCGGACCGTGAGCCCGACCCGCCCGCCCGACGGGCCGCCCAGGCCGATCAGCACGATCGACTCGGCCGGGTGGAAGCCCAGCAGGTGCGGTAGCGCAGCGGCCACCTCCCCGGGGTCGGAGAGCCGGATCTCCAGCTGGTCGGCGGGGTGCTGCGCGGTGGGCACGTCCATGCGGCGACCCTGCTCGCGCCCGGGCCGCGGCGAGCGGCCCCGGGTCGATCTGTGGACGGCGACCGCTCCTGTGGACGCCTCAGCCCACCGGAGCGGGCAGGGCGCAACCGCCCGCGGAGCACGCCGTCCCGCCGCGGGTCCGGGACGACTCCGGGTGGGGGGCCTGGCGGAGCTCGTGCCCTGCCCACAGGGGCGGGCAGGGCACGAGCTCCGAGGCCGCTACCCGTGTCGCCCCCTCCCCCGGGACAGGGCAACCCCCGGGACAGGGCAACCCCCGGGACGGCCCGGAGCGCCGGGCCGTCGTGGCATGGCCGGCGTGGCCGGCGGCCGGCTCAGCCCAGCGCGTCGGCCTGCGTCTCGTAGGCCTGCTGGAGCAGCTCGGCGAAGGGTGCCGGGTCGGCCGGTGTGGCGCCGGCGAGCCCGGTGTCCAGGGACACCAGGAGGAGCAGCCGGTCGTCGTCCTCCACCGCCCCGATCAGCGTCGGCACGGTCACCCGAGAACCGTCGGGGGCGGTGATCGCAGTCGTGTAGCGCACGAGGGCCGAGCCGTCACCCAGGTCGGCCACCGGGAGGTTCTCGAAGGAGACCGCCGCCTCACCGATCTGCGGGGAGGCGAGCTGCGCCTCGGGGCAGCCCTCGGCGGCGTCGGCCATCTGCGCGACGGCGCCGTCCAGCGGTCCGCCGCGCACCAGCATCTGCACCGTCGTCGCCGATCCGGTGGTCGCGCTCTGCGCGGCGACGTCCTCGAACGCCGCCAGATCGGGCTGGGTGCCGTCCACGGCGGCCCGACAGCTGTCCGGGGTGATCTGCACGTCCGGCGCGGCGGCCGCGATGCCCGCGCCCAGGCGCAGCTGCTCCGGCGACACCGCCACCACGGTGGCGTCGGGACCGAAGGCGTCGGCGGGCAGCAGCCCAGAGGCCAGACCGGGCGCCTCCGTCGCCTGCGCGGCGGAGGCCTCCGCCGCCGAGGAGGCGGCCGCGGCGGTGCGGTCCGAGGCGTCCCCGCCGCCGCAGCCGGTCAGCAGCACGACGGCGGCCGCCCCGGCCAGCAGGGCGCCGGGACGACGGTGCCGGCCGGGGAGGCGCTGTGCGGAGGTCATGGCGAAGACGCTAGTCGGCGGGCACCGCACCGCCCCTCAGATCCGGTGCTGGATCGCCGTCCGCGAGGCCAGGATGGGCCGCACGTGGTCGGCGATGACCGCCAGGTGCACGGGGTCCTGCGCGTAGTGGCGGAAGGCCTCGACATCGGGGAACTCGGCGATCAGCACGGTGTCGGCGTTGCCGTCGACCAGGCCCGCGTCGTCGGCGACCACCAGCGACGTCATCCCGCCGACCGTGCGCCGCAGCCCGCGCAGCGCCTCGATGGTCTGCGCCCGCCGCTCGGCGTCGGCATCCGGGGACCAGGTGAAGAGCACGACGTGACGGATCATGCGGGAACTGTGCCAGGCCCGGCGTCGACCGGCCGGGTGGTCCGGCTACCGGCTGGTAGCCGTCGTCCGGTGCGCGATCGTTAGAGTCCGGTCCATGGGACGGTCGTTGCGCATTGCACTGCTGTCCTACCGCAGCAAGCCCCACGGCGGCGGCCAGGGCGTCTACGTCCGGGCGCTCTCCCGCGAGCTGCGCGAGCTCGGTCACCGCGTCGAGGTGCTCAGCGGTCAGCCCTACCCCGAGCTCGACCAGGGCGTGCCGCTCACCCGCGTGCCGAGCCTGGACCTCTACCGGGAGCCCGATCCCTTCCGCACCCCGCGCCCGTCGGAGATCCGCGACTGGCTCGACGTGGCGGAGTGGGCCACGATGTGCACCGCCGGCTTCCCCGAGCCGCTGACGTTCAGCCTGCGCGCCGCCCGCCACCTGCTGCCCCGGCGGGACGAGTTCGACGTGGTGCACGACAACCAGTCGCTGGGCTACGGCCTCCTCCGGCTGGTGCGGGCCGGCGTGCCCACGGTGGCGACGGTGCACCACCCGATCGCCATCGACCGCGACCTCGAGCTGGCCGCGGCCCCGACGCTGCGCCGCAAGCTCACCCTGCGGCGGTGGTACGCCTTCACCCGCATGCAGGCGCGGGTGGTCCAGCGGCTGGATGCCGTCACCACGGTGTCGGAGAACTCCCGCCGTGACATCGCCGCCCGCATGGGGCTGGCGCCGGAGCGGATGAGCGTCATCCCGGTGGGGATCGACCCCGACCAGTTCACCCCGCCGCCGGCCGGGCAGCCCCGTGAGCCCGACTCGATCCTCGCGGTCACCAGCGCCGACGTGCCGCTCAAGGGGCTGGTGCACCTGCTGGAGGCGCTGGCGAAGCTGCGCACGGAGCGACCCGTGCGGCTCACCGTCGTGGGCTCCGCCCGGCCCGGCGGTCCCGCCGAGGCGGCGCTGGACCGGCTGGGGCTGCGCGACGCCGTCCGCTTCACCGGCCCGGTGCCCGAGGCGGAGCTGACCCAGCTGTTCCAGCGGGCGAGCGTCGTGGCGATCCCCTCCCTCTACGAGGGGTTCTCGCTGCCTGCAGTGGAGGCCATGGCGTGCGCGACCCCGCTGGTGACCACCGACGCCGGTGCGCTGCCCGAGGTGGTCGGCACGAAGGCGGGGCTGCGGGTGCGCGCCGGTGACGTCGGCGAGCTGACCGCCGCCCTGCAGCTGGTGCTCGACTCCCCCTCGCTGGCCGAGCAGCTGGGGCGCGCCGGCCGCCGGCGGGTCCTGGACACCTACACCTGGCGGGCCACGGCCGCGCGCACCGCCGAGTGGTACGCCGAGACGCTGGACCGGAAGGGAACCCCGTGCTGACCGTCGACTACGACCGGCTCGACCTGCGCCCAGGGATGACCGTCCTCGACCTGGGCTGCGGCGAGGGGCGGCACGCCTTCGAGGCCTACCGCCGCGGCGCGCGCGTGGTCGCCGTCGACTGGGGCCGGCACGAGGTCGAGACGACGAAGCGCTGGCTCGGCGCGATCGCCGAGGCCGGCGAGGCCCCGGCCGGTGCGCGCTTCGAGGTGGTGCGCGGCGACCTGCTGCACCTGCCCTTCCCCGACGCGAGCGTCGACCGGGTGATGGCCTCGGAGGTGCTCGAGCACATCCCGGACGACGCCGCGGCGATGGCCGAGATCGTGCGCGTGCTCAAGCCCGGTGGCCGGGTGGCGGTGACCGTGCCGCGCTACGGCCCCGAGCGGGTGTGCTGGGCGCTGTCGGACGAGTACCACGCCAACGAGGGCGGCCACATCCGCATCTACCGCGGCGAGGTGCTGCGCGCCCGCCTGGCCACCGCCGGCCTGGTCCCGGGGGCGAGCCACCACGCGCACGCCCTCCACGCCCCGTACTGGTGGCTCAAGTGCGCCGTCGGTGTCGAGAAGGACACCGCCGCGGTCCGGGCCTACCACCGGCTGCTGGTCTGGGACCTCACCACGCGTCCCTGGCTCACCCGGGCGCTGGAGCGCGTCCTCGACCCGCTGATCGGCAAGAGCTTCGTCGTCTACGCCGACAAGCCGGCCGGGGCCGGCGCGGCCGCGGCGGCCGGGCTGGACCTGGAGCGGTCCGCTGCGGCCCGCTGACCGGGGCGGCCCGGTGCTGCCCGAGCTGCCCGAGCTGCCCGGGGTGCTCGGCGCCGACCAGGTGCGGCAGACGGTCGCCTGGATCGCCGGCGAGCAGCATCGCGACGGCGCGCTCCCCTGGTTCGCCACCGGGCAGCTGGACCCCTGGGACTCCGTCGAGGCGGCGATGGCGCTGGACCTGGGTGGCGAGCACGCCCGGGCGGCGGCCGCCTACCGGTGGCTGGCCGGCCGGCAGCGGCCGGACGGCAGCTGGGCGGCCGAGTACCGCGGCGGCGAGGAGTCCGCACCCGCCGCGGAGAGCAACCACGCCGGCTACCTCGCCGTCGGGCTCTGGCACTCCTGGCTGGTCTCCGGGGACGAGCAGCTGGTCACCGAGCTGTGGCCGGCGGTGCGGGCCGGCCTGGACCTGGTGACCCGGATGCAGCTGCCCGGCGGAGCGGTCTCGTGGGCGCTGCGGCCCGACGGCACCCCCGACGACCTCGCGCTGCTCACCGGGAACGCCAGCCTGTTCCAGGCGCTGCGCTGCGGCCTGGCGCTGGCCGAGCTGGCCGGCGAGGCCCAGCCGGATTGGGAGCTGGCCGTCGCCGACCTCGGCACGGCCCTCCGCCGGCGACCGGAGGCGTTCGCCGACCGGTCCCGCTACTCCATGGACTGGTACTACCCGGTGCTCGGCGGCGCCGTCACCGGTGCCGCGGCCCGCGACCGGCTGGCCGGCGACTGGCACCGGTTCGTCGTCCCGGGGCTCGGCATCCGCTGCGTCGCGGACCGGCCGTGGGTGACCGGGGCCGAGACCTGCGAGCTCGCGCTGGCCCTGGTCGTCGCCGGGCAGCGCGACGCCGCCCTCGAGCAGGTGGCCGCGATGCAGCACCTGCGGGACGACGACGGCTCCTACTGGACCGGGTTCGTCTACCCGGACGACGCGCGGTGGCCGGTCGAGCGCACCACGTGGACCGCCGCGGCCGTGCTGCTGGCGGCCGACGCCCTCTGCGGCGCCTCCCCCGCCAGCGGGCTGTTCGCCGACCCCTGGGCGCTGCCGGCAGCGGGCATGGCGGACGCCACTCCGACCGCTGATTGGCTGGCCGGAGGCGCGGGCACGGTGACCCCGTGACCGCGCCCTCCCCGACCGACCGGGCTCCCTCCCCCGACGTGACCGTCGTCGTCGCGAGCCGCAACCGCCGCGAGGACCTGCTGGCGACGCTGCCGCGTCACGAGGCCCCGGTGGTGCTCGTCGACAACGCCTCCACCGACGGCACCGTGGACGCGGTGCGCCAGGCGCACCCCGAGGTGACGCTGCTGCCGCTGGACCGCAACGAGGGCGCCCACGGCCGGACGCTGGGTGCCGCGCGCGCCCGCACCCCGTTCATCGCCTTCGCCGACGACGACTCGTGGTGGGCACCGGGCGACCTCGCCCGCGCGGTGGCGATCATGCGGGCCCACCCCCGGCTGGCCCTCCTCAACGCCCGCATCCTGGTCGGGCCCGAGGAGCGGCTCGACCCGGTCTGCGCGGAGATGGCCGCGAGCCCCCTCGGCACCGCGCGGGACCTGCCCGGCCCCTCGCTGCTGGGCTTCGTCGCCTGCGCCGCGCTGGTGCGCACCGAGGCGTTCGAGGCCGTCGGCGGGTTCGACCCGGTGGTCCGGTTCCCCGGCGAGGAGGAGCGACTGGCCCTCGACCTGGCCGCCGCCGGGTGGGGGCTGGCCTACGTCGACGAGGTGACCGTGCACCACCACCCGTCCCCCCGGCGCGAGGCCCCCGGACGGCGGCAGACCGGGATCTGGCGCAGCCGGCTGCTCACCGCGGCGATGCGGCTCCCGATGCGGGACGTCGTCCGGACGGCCGGGCGGGCCGTGCGCGCGGGTCGCCCCGGCGTCGAGGGCCTGCTGCGGGCGCTGCCCGACGTCCCGGCCGCGCTCCGCCGGCGGGCACCGGTCCCCCCGGCGGTGCGGGCGGACCTGCGCGTGCTGGCCGGTGAGCGCGCGTGAGCACGACCGGCACCACCCCCGCGGCTGCCACCGGTGACCGCCCCGCCGGGCCCGACCCGCGCGTGGCCGTCGTCGTCATCACCCACCAGCGGCGGGACGAACTGCTGCTGGCCCTGGAACGCCTGGTGGCCCTGCCCGAGCAGCCGCACGTCGTGGTCGTGGACAACGGCTCGACCGACGGCACCGCCGATGCCGTGCGCGAGCAGTTCCCGCAGGTCGAGCTGATCGCCAGCCCGGAGAACCTGGGCGCGGTCGGTCGCAACCTCGGCGTCGCCCGGCTCGACACGCCCTACGTCGCCTTCTGCGACGACGACACCTGGTGGGAGCCGGGGGCGCTGCGCACCGCGGCGGACACGCTGGACGCCCACCCGCGGCTCGCCGTCGTCACCGCCCGGATCCTGGTCGAGCCGGGCGGTGTCGAGGACCCGATCGTCGCCGAGCTGCGCGACTCCCCCGTCCGCGGCGCCGACTGGCTCCCCGGCCCGGCGCTCGGCTCCTTCCTGGCCGGTGCCTCCGTGCTGCGCCGGGAGGCGTTCGAGGAGGTGGGCGGGTTCTCCGCGCGGCTGTGGCTGGGGGGCGAGGAGGAGCTGATGGCCGGCGACCTGGCCGCCCGCGGCTGGGAGCTGTGCTACCTGCCCGCGCTGACCATCCACCACCAGGCCAGCACCGCCCGGGATCCGCACAAGCGGCGGGCCGACGGCATCCGCAACACCCTGTGGACCACGTGGCTGCGGCGTCCGTTCCGCCCGGCGCTGCGGCGGACGGTGCACCTGCTGCGCACCGTGCCCCGCGACCGGGTGACCGCCCGCGGCCTGGTGCAGGCGGTCCGCGGCCTGCCGTGGGTGCTGCGCGAGCGGCGGGTGCTGCCGCCGCACGCCGAGGCCCGGTTCGCCGCGCTCGAGGAGGCGCAGCGGAACTCGAAGGCCCGGCGGTACGTCAGCTGAGACCTCGTGCGGCCGGGGTGCCGCCGGCCTACCGTGCGAGCCGTGGAGAACGGGCAGGGGCGGCGCCACGTCCGGCTGATGACGGACTACGGGGCCGAGTGGCCGTTGTGGACCGTCGGCCTCACGGACCCCGGCCGGCTCGGGCTCTCCGAGGAGCTCACGGCCCGCCTGGCCGCCTGGAACGAGCTCTTCCAGGAGCATTTCCACTGGGACGGCGGCTGGCGCGATCCGGATGCCCGCGCCCGCTTCGCCGCGGAGGGCCCGCGCCTGCTGCGGGATCTGCGACGCGAGCTGCCCGACGACGAGGTCGAGCTCGACGACTGGACGCAGTCGGGGGTGTTCGGCCCCGGGTGACCACGCGGCCGGCGCCTCAGCGGGCGCAGTCGATGCAGGTGCGGGCGGTGGGGCGGGCGGCGAGCCGCTCCGGCGCGATCGGCCGGCCGCAGGTCTCGCAGCGGCCGTAGGTGCCGTTCTCCACGGTGACGACCGCGGCATCGACGTCGGCCAGCCGGCGCCGCGCCTGTTCCAGCAGCGCGACCACCTGCTGGCGCTCGAACGCGATGGTGGCGCCCTCCGGATCGTGCTCGTCGTCGGCGTTGGAGGCCTGCGAGGCCGCGACGATCGCGTCGAACTCGCGGGTCAGCGCCTCGATCTGCGCGAGCGCCTCGGTCCGCGCGCGGGAGAGGTCGTCGGGTGGGAGCACCGGGCCATCCTCCACCCCGGTGCCGACAGGACGACGCCTCCGCAGTGGGCGCCGACCTCACCCACGGGTCGCCGTCCGCGCGCTGCAGCACGCGGACGGCGGCCGTGCGGTGCGGTCCGCGGCGGGGGCGCCTCAGGCGGTGCGGCGCAGCAGCCGCAGCGACCCGCTGCCCGGCAGCTCATCGAACTCCCCGCTGTCGAGCACCCGGCGGTAGACGCCGTAGGGCGCCTGACCGCCGTCGGCCGGGTCGGGGAAGACGTCGTGGATGGCGAGCGTGCCGCCGACGGCGAGCTTGGCCACCCACGCGTCCTGGTCGCGGCGCGCGGACTCCTCGGTGTGGCTGCCGTCGAGGAACAGCAGCGCGAGCGGCGTGCTCCACAGCGGGGCGAGCGTCTCCGACCGGGTGACGACGGCGATCACGACGTCCTCGGCGCCGGCCTCGGCGATGGTCCGGCGGAAACGCGGCAGGGTGTCGATCCGCCCGACGGCGGGATCCACCAGCGACGGGTCGTGGTACTCCCACCCGGGCTGGTGCTCCTCGGAGCCCCGGTGGTGGTCGACGGTGACCACCTGGCGACCGGTCTCCCGCGCGGCCGCGGCCAGGTAGAGGGCCGACTTGCCCATCCAGCTGCCCACCTCCAGCAGCGGCCCGGGGACGGGGATGGCGCGGGCGGCCTCGTACAGGGCGCGGCCCTCGTCGTCGGGCATGAAGCCGGAGGCCGCCCGGGCGGCGGCGAGCAGGTCGGTCACGCGCACAGCCTGGCTCATCGGGCGAACCGGGTGCGCAGGGCGGTCAGCCCTCGCTCCGTGGCGGTGCCGGCCTGGGTGTCCGCCGCCTTGGCGAAGAAGGCACCGGCCGCCGTCGTCACCGGGACGGCGAGCACCAGCGCGATCGCCCCGACCAGCGTGCGGATGACCTCCTCGGCCAGGGCTGCGCTGGTGATGAGCGTCCAGACGGGCGTGGCGTAGATCTCGAACAGCAGGAGGAGGGGCAGCGCCGCCCCGGCGTAGGCGAAGACGATGGTGTAGACCGTCGAGGCGATGTGGTCCCGGCCGACCGCCATGCCGCGGGCGTAGAGCTCCCGCCAGGTCATCTCCGGGGAGACCTCGTGCAGCTGCCAGATGGCCGACGCCTGGGTGATGGTCACGTCGTTGAGCACGCCCAGGCCCGCGACCACGATGCCGGCCAGCACCAGGCCGGAGAAGCTCAGCGTCGGGTCGTAGCGCTGGAGCGTGAAGGTCTCGTCGTTGGTGAGCCCGGTGAGCCGGGCGGCCGAGACCGCGAGCGACCCCATGACCGCGACCAGGGTGAGCCCGAAGAGGGTCCCCACCAGCGCGGTGGTCGTCCGGGCCGAGAACCCGTGCGCCAGGTAGAGGACGACGAACATGATTGCCGCGGAGCCGACCAGGCTGACCAGCGTCGGAGAGTCCTCGCTCAGCAACCCGGGCAGCACGAACTGCAGCAGCACGAAGAACGCGAACGCCAACCCCACCAGGGACGCCAGCCCCCGGAGCCGCGCCACCAGCCCGACGACGAGGGCGAAGGCGACGGCCAGGACGATGATCGGCGTGCTCCGCTCGTAGTCCCAGAAGGCGTACGTCGGGCCACCCTCGGCGCCCGCGTCGCGGGTGAGCACCAGCGTCTCCCCCTCCGAGACGCCGGCGGCGACCACCTCCGGCGGCATGTCCACCCGCTCGAAGTTCCCGGCACCCTCGCCCTCGAGGACCTCCACCACGGCGGTGGCGCACGTCTGCGGCGGGCCGGCGGGGTCGAGGCCGCAGTCGAACGTCTCGATCGAGACGATCCGCCCGTCGGGGTAGGTGGTCCCCGGCGGCAGCGCCTGCTCGGCCGCCTGTTCCGCCCGGGTCGGCTCCCCGCTGGGCCAGAGCGCGATCAGCCCGATGACCGTGGCCAGGCCGACGGGCACGAGCAGCAGGAGCATCAACCAGACGGCGCGCCGCCGCCGGCCGAGCGCCTCCTCGGTGGGCGGGGGCGCGTCCGGATCGGGACCGTGGCTGTGGGCATGCGTGGACGACACCCGGCCAGGCTAGGAGCCCCGTGGCCGCGGAGCCGCCCCGGCGCCGGGTCAGGTGTGTCGCGGGTCCGGCGGCGCGGGGCTCCCGCCGGTCGACGCCTCGGTGACCACCCGGCCGTCGTCCGTCACGACGGTGAAGCGGTGCCAGAGGCCGGTGAGCTGCAGGGGGCGCGACACCGAGGACGGCGGCTGCACCAGGACCGTGGGGATCCCGCGGGGCACCCCGAGCTTCTGCAGCTGCACCAGCACCGCGAGCCCCGCCGAGTTCATGAAGCCGACCTCACGCAGGTCCAGCTCCACCCGCTGCAGCGAGTGCTCGGCGAGCAGCAGGTCGGTGAGGGTGCGCACGAGTGGCCGGCGCGCGGCCTCGGTCAGCTCGCCGCCGACGACCAGCCTCGCGGTGTCCCCCTCGACCGTGTGCGACACGGAGGGCTCGGCGGACGGCGCGTCGGCGTGCGGTGAGTCGTTGGTCGTCTCCTCCACGGTCCGGTCCTGCCCCGCCGGGCCGCGGTTCACGCACCCGACGGTCGGCCCACCGGCAGCCGACGCGGGGAACATTTTTCCGCGAGGAACGTTTACCAGGGTGCGCGACCGAGGTAATCTGTAGCCGCCACTAGAGGTTCAGACCTCGGGCAGCGAACACGAGTACCACCGTCACAGGAGGTTCCAGCCATGATGCTGACCGCTTACGACCCGTTCGCCGCCACGTCCGCCGCCTTCCGCGCGCTGGATCAGCTCACCGGCCGTGGCGGGAATGCGACCGCCCGCCCGCTCTCGGGCATGCCGATGGACGCCTACCGGGTCGGCGACAACTTCGTCGCCCACTTCGACCTGCCCGGCGTGGACCCCGGCTCGATCGACCTCTCGGTGGAGGGCAACACCCTCACCGTGAGCGCCGAGCGCTCGGTCCCCCAGCTGGAGAATGCGGAGTGGACGGTCGCCGAGCGCCCGTTCGGCAGCTACACCCGTCAGCTGGTGCTCGGCCGCAGCCTCGACACCGACCGGCTCGAGGCCAGCTACCACGACGGCGTGCTGACCATCAGCATCCCGGTGGCCGAGCAGGCGAAGGCGCGCAAGATCACCGTGACCCGTGCCGACACGCCCGCGGCCGTCGAGGGCCGCACCATCGAGGGCGAGGCGCAGCGCGAGGCCAAGGCGGTCGAGAGCTGATCGCGGCCGAACCGGTCAGCACCACAGGGGCCGGGCCCGTCCAGGGCCCGGCCCCTGTTCCGTTCGACGCCCGACGCGGCGTCCCGACACCCGGAGGCGGGCGATGGACCCCGACCGCACTGATCCGCTGCGCCGACTGGACGATCCGGACTACCCGGCCCTGACCATGAGCCAGGCGGCCGAGCTGCTCGGCGTGCAGGCCGCCTTCCTGCGCAGCCTGGACAACTCGGGCGTGCTCTCCCCGCACCGCTCCCCCGGTGGTCATCGCCGCTACTCCCGCCAGCAGCTGGCCCTGGCCGCGCGCATGCGGGGCCTGCTCGACGACGGCCACCCCGTCGCCTCGGCCGAGATGATCGTCGGCCTGCAGGACGAGCTCGCCGCGGCCCGGGCCGACCTGGCCAGGCTCCGGGCGGAGGAGGAAGAGGAGGGCGCGACCGGACTTGACGCATAACCCTAGGGGGGTATGGTGTTCCTCGGCGTCGCGGGGCGCGGCGCCGGCAGGAGGGACGACGTGGACACGACCGACGGTGCCTGCAACGACCACGAGCACGCGCACGGCTACATCCACCGCAAGGACGACTACCTCAAGCGCCTGCGGCGGATCGAGGGGCAGGCCCGCGGCCTGCAGCGCATGGTGGAGGACGAGAAGTACTGCATCGACATCCTCACCCAGGTCTCGGCCATGACGAAGGCGCTGCAGGCGGTCTCACTGGGGCTGCTCGAGGAGCACCTGAGCCACTGCGTCGTCGACGCGGCACGAGCCGGTGGCCGGGAGGCCGAGGAGAAGGTCCGCGAGGCCACCGACGCGATCGCCCGCCTCGTCCGCTCCTGACCCGTACACCCGAGAGGACCCCCCATGACCACCACCGCCAGCTACACCGTCACCGGCATGACCTGCGGCCACTGCGTCAGCTCGGTCACCGAGGAGGTCTCGCAGGTACCCGGCGTGACCGGCGTCGAGGTCGACCTCGCCACCGGCGGCCTGACCGTCACCAGCGAGCAGCCGGTCGACGACGCCGCCGTCCACGCCGCCGTCGAGGAAGCCGGATACGAGGTGAGCGGCCGCTGACGCGGCCGGTGCCATGAACACTCCCGCGAGGATCGCCGCGTTCGCCGTCGGCCTGGTCGCCGTCTTCGGCGCGGCGGTCGGCGTGGGCGCGGCCCTCGGCCCCGTGGGGCCGGCCGCGGACACCGCCGGTGCCGGGCACGCCGAGCCCGGCACCGGCCACGGCGACCACGACGCCGCCCCTGCACCGGCGGACGGACCGGGCGGGCTCCAGGTGACCCAGGACGGCTTTACCCTCGCCCTGGCCGACGGCACCGCTCCGGCCGGCCCGGCGACCCCGGTCGCCTTCACCGTCCGGGGTCCCGACGGCTCCCCGGTGACCGCCTACGAGACCGACCACGACGTCGACCTGCACCTCGTCGCGTTGCGCCGCGACCTGACCGGCTACCAACACGTGCACCCCGACCTCGGGGACGACGGCGTCTGGCGGGCACCCCTGGCCCTGGAACCGGGCAGCTGGCGGCTGTTCGCCGACTTCACCGCCGCCGCCGACGGCGAGAACCGCGTCCTGGGCGCGGACCTCGCCGTGCCCGGCACCTACGAGCCCACTCCCCTGCCCGCACCGTCGGCGGTCGCGGAGGTCGACGGCTACACCGTCGTCCTGACCGGCGACCTCGTTCCCGGGGAGGAGACGGAGCTGACCCTGAGCGTCAGCCGGGACGGCGTGCCGGTCACCGACCTCCAGCCCTACCTCGGCGCCTACGGGCACCTGGTCGCCCTGCGGGACGGCGACCTCGCCTACCTGCACGTGCACCCCGCCGAGCCCGCCGGTGGCAGCCGGCCCGCGCCCGGACCGCACGTCTCGTTCGTCACCACCGCCCCGTCGGCGGGTACCTACCGGCTGTTCCTGGACTTCCGGCACGGCGACGCCGTGCACACGGCCGCGTTCACGGTGCCCGCGCAGGAGCACGAGGAGCACCCATGACCGCCGCCCCCGGCAGCACCACCGACGTCGAACTGCTCATCGGCGGGATGACCTGCGCCTCGTGTGCGGCACGCGTCGAGAAGAAGCTGAACAAGCTGGACGGCGTCACCGCCACGGTCAACTACGCCACCGAGAAGGCGAAGGTCAGCTACGCCGGCGGCGTCAGCACCGACGACCTCATCGCCACGGTGGAGAAGACCGGCTACACCGCGCGGCTCCCGGAGCCCCCGCGACCGGAGGCGCCCGCCGAGGACGACCAGGCCGACGGGCCGGCGCGCGCGCTCGGCACCCGGCTCGCCGTGTCGGCGCTGCTCAGCGTGCCGGTGGTCCTGCTCGCGATGGTGCCGGCGCTGCAGTTCGAGTACTGGCAGTGGCTGTCGCTGACCCTGGCCGCGCCGGTCGTCGTCTGGGGCGGCCTGCCGTTCCACCGCGCGGCTTGGACCAACCTGCGCCACGGCGCGGCGACCATGGACACGCTGGTCTCCCTGGGCACCCTGGCGGCCTTCGGCTGGTCGCTGTACGCGCTCTTCTGGGGCACTGCCGGCGTGCCGGGGATGACGCACCCGTTCGAGCTGACCATCGCCCGCACCGACGGCGGCGCCAACATCTACCTCGAGGCCGCGGCCGGGGTGACGACGTTCATCCTCGCCGGGCGCTGGTTCGAGGCGCGGTCGAAGCGCCGAGCCGGGGCGGCCCTGCGGGCGCTCCTCGAACTCGGCGCCAAGGAGGTCTCGGTGCTGCGCGGCGGCACCGAGCGGCGCATCCCCGTCGCCGAGCTCGGCCGCGATGACCTGTTCGTCGTCCGCCCCGGCGAGAAGATCGCCGCCGACGGCGAGGTCACCGAGGGGTCCTCCGCTGTCGACGCCTCGATGCTGACCGGCGAGTCGGTGCCCGTGGAGGTGCGCCCGGGCGACACCGTCACCGGCGGCACCGTCAACGCCGGGGGCCGGCTCGTCGTGCGGGCCACCCGCGTGGGGAGCGAGACGCAGCTGGCCCAGATGGCCCGGCTGGTGGAGGAGGCGCAGAACGGCAAGGCGGAGGTGCAGCGCCTGGCCGACCGCATCTCGGGCGTCTTCGTCCCGGTCGTGCTGGTGATCACCGCCGGGACGCTCGGCTTCTGGATCGGCACCGGCGCGGGGCTGCCCGCCGCCTTCACCGCCGCGGTCGCCGTGCTGATCATCGCCTGCCCCTGCGCGCTCGGCCTGGCCACCCCCACCGCCCTCATGGTGGGCACCGGCCGCGGCGCGCAGCTGGGCATCCTGATCAAGGGGCCCGAGGTGCTGGAGTCCACCCGCCGGGTCGACACCGTGGTCCTGGACAAGACCGGCACCGTCACCACCGGCCGCATGACCCTGCTCGACGTCGTCCCGGCCGCCGGCGAGGACGCCGACCGCGTGCTGCGGCTGGCCGGCGCCCTGGAGGCGGCGTCGGAGCACCCCATCGCACAGGCCGTCGCCCGGGGCGCGACCGAGCGCACCGGCTCCCTCCCGTCGGTGGCCGAGTTCGCCAACGTCGAGGGGCTGGGCGTCCAGGGGGTGGTCGAGGGTTCCGCGGTGGTCGTCGGCCGCCGGCGCCTGCTGGCCGACTGGGCCATGCCGCTGCCCGCCGACCTCGAGCGGGCCGTCACCGAGGCGGAGGGCGCCGGCCGCACCGCGATCGCGGTCGGCTGGGACGGCGCGGCGCGCGGCGTGCTCGTGGTCGCCGACGCGGTCAAGGACACCTCCCCCGCCGCGATCGCGCAGCTGCGCGCGCTGGGGCTGACGCCGATCCTGCTCACCGGTGACAACGAGCAGGCCGCGCGGGCCGTCGCCGCCCAGGTGGGCATCGACGAGGTCGTCGCCGAGGTGCTCCCGCAGGACAAGGTCGACGTGGTCCGGCGGCTGCAGGACGAGGGCCGGACGGTCGCAATGGTCGGGGACGGCGTGAACGACGCCCCCGCCCTGGCGCAGGCCGACCTCGGCCTGGCGATGGGGACCGGCACCGACGTGGCGATCCAGGCGAGCGACCTGACCCTGGTGCGAGGTGACCTGCGGGTCGCGGCGGACGCCATCCGGCTGGCCCGGCGGACGCTGGCCACCATCAAGGGCAACCTGTTCTGGGCGTTCGCCTACAACGTCGCCGCCCTGCCGCTGGCCGCCGCCGGGCTGCTCAACCCGATGATCGCCGGCGCCGCCATGGCGTTCAGCTCGGTCTTTGTCGTCTCCAACAGCCTGCGGCTGCGCTCGTTCGCGCCGCTGCCGGAGAACCGGGACGCGACCCTCGCGGTGCCCTCCGGCCGCCCGGCGGCCGCTCCGGCCGAGCCGGCGGACCGCAGCTGACCGACGGGAGCGGCCGACTCCGGGGCGTGCACCGGACCGGCCGGGGTACCCCTGCGCGCAGTCGGACTCTGCCCAGTTGGACTGGGCAGAGTCGGACGTGCCCGGATACCTGTTCCCCCTCGGAGGCGTTCCGCTGAGTACCACCCTCGACCACGGCCGGCGATCGGCCGCCCGCGTCCTGTCCGGCGTCGGCCTGGCCGCCGGGCTGACCCTGGTCACGCGCCCGGCCACGCTCACCGGTCGGCTGGCGCCGCACTACCCGCGCCGCCGGCTGTGGGTGGCCCGGGTGCTCGGCGCGCGGCTGGTCGCCCAGCACCTCGCGGTGCTCGTCTCACCGGAACCCGCCGCGTTGCGCCTGTCCGCCGCGGTGGACGGGCTGCACGCGGCGAGCATGCTGCCGGTGCTGGCGCTCCCCCGCTACCGCCGGGCCGCGCTGGTCAGCGGCGGGTTCGCGGCGGGCTCGGCGCTGGCCGACCGCTTGCTCGCCGGGTCAGGACCCCGCTAGCAGCAGCACCTTGCCCACGTGGCTGCTGGCCTCCAGGAGCACGTGCGCGTCCGCCGCCTGGCTCATCGGCAGGCGACGGTCCACCACCGGCCGGATGACCCCTGCCTCGACGTCGGGCCACACCTCGGCGAGCACGGCGGCCACCACCTCGGCCTTGCTGCCCGGCCCGGTGGCCGGCCGGCCGCGCAACGTGGTGGTGCGCACCTTCCCCCGCTTCCGCATCAGGACGCCGAAGTCCAGCCCGCCCCGGGTCCCGCCCTGCATCCCGATGGTCACCAGCTGCCCGCCGGGAGCCAGGACGTCGACGTTGCGCCCGAGGTAGGCCGCACCCATGTTGTCCAGCACGACGTCGGCACCGTGCCCGTCCGTGGCCTCCCGGACCTCGGCGACGAAGTCCTGCTCGCGGTAGTTCACCAGGATGTCGGCGCCCAGCTCCCGGCACACTGGAGCTTGGCCGCACTCCCGGCCGTGGTGGCCGCCCGCGCCCGGCCCGGGCGGCCAGCTGGATCGCCATCGTCCCGACCCCGCTGGAGCCGCCGTGCACGAGGAACGCCCGTCTCCCCGGGGGCCGGGTTGATCGTGGCGATCGCCATGGTCGCTCCCGTACGTGCGTCGTGGATGGGCGTCCGTGCTGCGGAGGGGGCTGCAGGCGGGGGGGTCAGCTGCGCTGCTCGCGCAGCAGGTTCTTCTGCACCTTGCCGGTGGAGGTCTTGGGGAGCTCTCCGCGGACGAACCGCTTCGGCGTCTTGAACGCGGCCAGCCGGGACCGGACGAGGTCGGCCAGCTCCTGGTCGGTGACCTCGGCGCCGGCCCGCAGCGTCACGTACGCGACCGGCACCTCGCCCCACTTCTCGTGCGGTTCGGCGACCACGGCCGACTCGACGACGGCCGGGTGCGCGTCGAGCGCCCGCTCGATCTCCACCGAGGAGATGTTCTCGCCCCCGGAGATGATGATGTCCTTGCTGCGGTCCCGGATCTCCACGTAGCCGTCCGGGTGGACGACCGCGAGGTCACCGGTGCGGAACCAGCCCCGCTGACCGTCCGCGTCGGCGAGGGTGACCGCCGCGGTCGCCTCGTCGTCGCGGTAGTAGCCGAGCATCACGTCGTTGCCACGGGCGATGATCTCCCCGACCGTCGTCGCGTCGCGCGGCACGTCGGCACCGCTGTCGTCCACGACGCGCAGCGGATCGGCGACCACGTTCCCCACGCCCTGCCGCGCCTTGAGCTCGGCCTGCTGCTCGGCGTCCAGGTCGTCCCACTCCGGGTGCCACTGGTTGAGCGCCAGCGGGCCGTAGGTCTCGGTGAGCCCGCAGAGGTGGGTGACCTCCATGTTGAGCGCCGACATGCGCGCCAGCAGGGTCGGCGTCGGGGGTGCCCCGCCGGTCTGCACCTCCACCCGGGGGTCCACCGGCCCCTCGGCCGCCTCGTCGGCGTTGAGGATCATCGTCAGCACGGTGGGCGCCGCGCTGAAGTGCGTGATGCCCTCGGTGCGCAGCAGCTGCCAGATGCGGGTGGGCTCGACCTTGGGCAGGCAGACGTGCGTGGCGCCGGCGGCCGAGACGGCCCACGGGAAGCACCACCCGTTGCAGTGGAACATCGGCAGCGTCCACAGGTACTGGCTGGAGGAGCCGAGCCCGGTGTGCATCGCCATCGCCAGCGCCTGGAGGTAGGCCCCGCGGTGGGCGTACATCACGCCCTTCGGCCGTCCCGTGGTGCCGGAGGTGTAGTTCAGGGCGAGCAGCCCGGTCTCGTCCGAGCACGGCATCGCCAGGGGCTCGCCGCCGGCCAGCAGCTGCTCGTACTCGCTGTCGCGGTCCCCGGCCAGGACCAGGGGGATGCCGGCGTTCGCCGCCACCTCGGTCGCGGTCGCGGCGAACTGCGGATCGGCGACCAGCAGGGACGCCCCGGAGTGCTCCAGGACGTACCCGAGCTCGGCCGGGGAGAGCCGGCTGTTCAGCGGCACGATCACCGCGCCCGCCCACGGGATCCCGTTGTGCAGCTCGAGCATCGTGGCGCTGTTGGCGCACAGCGCCGCGACGCGGTCGCCCGGCGCGATGCTGCGCGCGGCCAACCCACCGGCCAGCCGGCGGGAGCGGTCGGCGAACTCCCGGTAGGTGAACCGGCGGTCCCCGTCGATGATCGCGGTGCGCTCGGGGAACACCCGCGCCGACCGCTCGAGGTACGCCGTCGGGCTGAGCTGGCTGAACGTGAACGAGGCCATCCGGGTCTCCTGACGGGTCAGTCGGTGGGGAGCGGGCCGTGCTGAGCCCTGGGTCACACCCTGCCCGGTCCTGAGCCGACCGGCTCGCGGGACGGCGCGCCGACGGGGCCGAACCCGTACCGGCGGGCGGGGCTGTCCACCAGGACGGCGTGCCGGACGGCGGGGTCGGGCACCCAGCGGTCCAGTCGCTCGCGCAACCCCGCGGCGTCGGGGCGGGGCAGCTGCAGGTTCACGTGCGGCCAGTCGGTGCCCCACAGCAGGTTCTGCGGCCGCACCTCGAGGAGGGCGCGGACCGGGCGGCGATCGCCTCGTCGTGCCGTTTTCACGCCTCGGCGAACGCGGCGCCGCCGGCCTCGGCCTCCACGCCGGCCGGCAGCAGCCGCTCCAGCCCGGAGAGCGTCACCCAGACCTGGTCCTCGGCGAGGAGGACCTGCAGGAGCTCCGGGACATCGTGGCCCTGCAGAAGTCCATCTCCGTCGAGGAGCCGCGGGTCCCCGCACTGGACGAGCAGTTCCACGGGGCCATCGCCCGCGCCTCCGGCAACCGCGTCCTGGCCTCCTTCGTCAGCGCACTGCACTTCGAGACCGAGCCGGTGCACTACCTCGACCTCTCCCCCCGAGGTGGGCCGGACGACGGTGCGCCAGCACCAGCGGATCGTGCGCGCGCTCGCCGAGCAGGATCCCGCGGCCGCAGAGGAAGCGGTGATCGAGCACCTCACCTATCTGCACGAGCACCTGCTGGCCTACCAGCAGCGCTGAGGCCCGGCCCCGCTCAGCCCACCGCGGGCACCAGCAGCAGCGCCGTCGGCAGGAGCAGCAGCAGGACGGCGGCGGCGAGGGCCGTTACGCGGGCCGCGGGCGGGAGCGGGTCGGCCGGCTCGAGCAGCCGCACCACCCGGGCCCGCACCCCCGCCCCGGCCACCGCGAGGGCTCCGCTCGGCACCCCGCCGGAGCCACCCGCGGCCGCGACGATCGCCTCGGCGAGCGTGCGCCGGGGAGCGGCACCGCGCAGCGACCTCAGCGCCACGTCGTCGGCCCGCATCTCCACCAGCTCCCGGACCGCGCCGTAGGCACGCTCGGCCGCCGGCAGCACCGGCAGCGCCGCCTTCCACGCCACGAACGGCAGCAGCAGCAGGTGGTGGTGCTCACCCAGGTGCGCCCGCTCGTGCGCCACGACGGCGGCGAGCTGCTCGTCGTCCAGCTCGGCGACCATGCCGGAGGAGAGCACCAGCAGCGGCCGGGCCCCGGGGATGCAGAACGCCACGGGGGCCGGGTGCTCCAGCAGCCGGGCATCGGGCTGCGGCGCCGGCTGCACCACCAGCTCCAGCAGCGCGCGGTGCCGGCGCCGGGTGCGGGCGATCCGCACCCAGGAGAGCACCAGCACCCCGACCAGCTCGAAGGCCAGCACGCCGGCGAGGGTCAGCGTCACCCAGTGGTCGCCCCGGACCGGGTCGACGGCGGAGTGCCCGGTCAGCACCGCCCACCCCGCCTCGGGCAGCGAGTGCCCCCACGGCGCGAGCCCGTGCACCAGCAGCGCGCCGATGATCGACAGGCCGCCGGCCAGCCCGATCGCCTGCCAGCACAGCAGCGCGACGAGCGGGTCGCGCGAGGGCCAGCGGGACCGGGCCAGCAGCGCCGGCACCGGCCAGGCCAGGAGGGCGGCGAGCGCCGCGAGGGCGGCCGCGGTGGCGGGGAGCACGACGAGGGACGCGAACGGTCAGGCGGTGTCGCGGGAGGGCGGCCCCGCCAGCAGCTCGCGCAGCAGGCGCGCCTCCTCCTCGTCCACGCCGCCCACGAACCGGGCGAGCACGGCCTGCCGGTCGGCGGCCTGCCCCAGCACCTCGCGCATCACCTGGGCCGCGTGGTCCTCCCGGCTGGCCCGGGCGGAGAACCGGCGGGGCCGGGCGGCGTCGTGGACGACGAACCCCTTCTGCTCCAGCCGGGTCAGCACGGTGTGCACCGTGGTCAGCGCGACACCGCGATCGGCCAGCTCGTCCCGCAAGCGGGTCGCGGCCACCGGGCCGTCGGCGGCCCACAGCCGCTCCATGACGGCGCGCTCGAGCTCTCCCAGTGAAGCCATCGGTCCTCCTGTCCGGCGGATCACACCGCACTCTTCTACGTGTCGTAGAAAATCTCTTCTACGAAGCGTAGAAAGAACGTGTCGATAGTACGTCGGCCTCGACGACGAGGGGACAGGTGCCGTGGACGTCCTGGACGTGGCGCGCTGGCAGTTCGGGATCACGACCGTCTACCACTTCCTGATGGTCCCGCTGACCATCGGGCTGGGGCTCGCGGTCGCCGTCATGCACACCATGTGGGTGCGCACCGACAAGCCCGAGTGGCTCCGGATGACCCGGTTCTGGGGCAAGATCTTCCTGATCAACTTCGTGCTCGGGGTCGCGACCGGGCTCGTGCAGGAGTTCCAGTTCGGGTTGGCGTGGAGCGAGTACTCCCGCTTCGTCGGCGACGTGTTCGGCTCGCTGCTGGCGCTGGAGGCCCTGCTGGCCTTCTTCCTCGAGTCGACCTTCCTGGGGCTGTGGATCTTCGGCTGGGGCCGGATCCCGAAGAAGGTGCACCTGGCCGCCCTGTGGGCGGCGGTCATCGGCTCGACCGTCAGCGCCTACTTCATCATCGCCGCCAACTCCTGGATGCAGCACCCGGTCGGGGTGGTCGCCGACGACGCCACCGGCCGCCCGGTGCAGGTCGACTTCCTCGCCGTGCTGACCAACAACACCGCGCTCGCCGCTTTCACGCACACCATCGTGGCCGCCCTCATGGTCGCCGGCGCGCTGCTGGTCGGCGTCGGGTTGTGGCACCTGCGCCGGCGGAAGCTGGCCGGGCGCCCGGCCGACGAGATCGACCACGCGGTGTGGCGGCGGTCGGTCCGGATCGGCGGCTGGGTGTCGCTGGTGGCCTTCGTCCTGGTCGCCCTCACCGGTGACTGGCAGGCCAAGCTGATGTACCAGCAGCAGCCGCTGAAGATGAGCTCGGCGGAGGCGCTGTGCGAGACCGAGGCGCCTGCCTCCTTCTCGGTCTTCGCCTGGAGCAAGCTCGGCTCCAACGAGTGCGACGACGTCCACTCGATCACCGTCCCGGGCCTGCTGTCCTTCCTCGCGCACAACGACTTCACCAGCGAGGTCCCCGGCGTCAACGACCTCCAGGAGCGGTACGCCGAGGTCTACGGCGCCACCTACCCCGACGACCCGTCGCGCTTCGGCTCGCTGGCCGGGGAGCCGGTGGACTACCAGCCGCTGCTCGCGGTCACCTACTGGAGCTTCCGGCTGATGATCGGCATGGGTGCCGTCTCGGCGGGGGTCGCGGCCTACGCCCTCTGGGCGACCCGGCGCGGCCGGGTGCCCACCTCCCGGATCGGCGTGTACGGCGCGCTGGCCGCGGTGGGGGCTCCGTTCGCGGCCAACGCCGCGGGCTGGGTGTTCACCGAGATGGGCCGTCAGCCGTTCGTCGTCGTCCCCAACCCGGACGTGCCGGTCGACGAGCAGATCTGGTTCTTCACCGCCCAGGCGGTCTCACCCGGCGTCACCGCGGGCGAGGTCTGGACGTCGCTGACCGCGCTGACCCTCGTCTACGGGGTGCTGGCCGTCATCGAGGTCGGCCTGCTGACCCGCTTCATCCGGGCCGGCGTCACCGCGGGCGACACCAGCGCCACGCCCCCCATCGGCACCGGGAAGGACGACGACCGCCGCGAGGGACCGGACGGCGACGCCGGCGGCGTCGGGGGCGACGGCCGCGACCGCCGCCCCGACGACGACGTCCTCCAGTTCGCCTACTGACGCCCGCACCCGCTCGTAGACCCGAGGACACTGTCATGGACCTGCAGACCCTGTGGTTCGCCGCCGTCGCCGTGCTCTGGATCGGCTTCCTGCTCCTGGAGGGCTTCGACTTCGGCGTCGCCGCCCTCCTGCCCGTGCTGGGCCGCAAGCCCGCCGACCGGCACCTGATGCTGCGCAGCATCGGCCCGCTCTGGGACGGGAACGAGGTGTGGCTCATCACCGCGGTCGGCGCGGTGTTCGCCGCCTTCCCCGGCTGGTACGCCACCTGGCTGCCGGCGCTCTACCTGCCCTTCGTGCTCGTGCTGCTGGGGCTGATCGTGCGGGCGGTGGCCTTCGAGTGGCGGCACCAGTCGCACGACGCGCGCTGGGACACCAGCTGGACGCACGTGATCACCGCCGGCTCGCTGATCGCCTCCCTCGGCATCGGCGCCGCCCTCGGCGCCACCACGCTGGGGATGCCGATCGACGGCGACGGCAACCGGGTGGGCGGCGTCCTCTCCGGCCTCGGCTGGCCGGCACTGCTGGGCGCGGTCGCGGTGCTCGCCTTCTCCCTGGTGCACGGCGCGCTGTTCCTGGCGCTCAAGGTCGACGGCGACGTCCGGCTGCGGGCGCGGGCGTTCGCCCTCCGCTGGGCCCCGGTCGCCGCGCTGCCCCTGCTGGCGTGGGCCGGCCTGGTGCACCTGCGGTACGGCACGACCATCACCGCCGCGCTGTGGGCGGTCGCCGGCGCGGCCGTCGTCCTGGCCTGGACGCGGATGAAGCTCGACCGCGAGGGCGCGGCGTTCACCGCGTGGGCGGTATTCCTCGTCGCCGCCGCGGCGACGATCTTCGGGGCCGCGTACCCGGTGGTCCTGCCCTCGACCCTCGACGTCGCCTTCGACCTGACCATCGCCGAGGCGTCGGTCAGCGACTACACGCTCACCGTGATGACCTGGGCCGCGGCGGTCGGCCTCCCGGTCGTGCTCTGCTACCAGGCCTGGACCTACTGGGTCTTCCGCCGGCGGCTGACCGCCGAGCCCCAGCACGAGGACGCGCCCGGCGCGGGCCGGGCCCCGGCCCCGGGTGAGGTCCCGGCGTGAGCGGTCCTGCGGCCGGGGCGCCGGCGCGCGCCCGGGGACCCCTCAGGGCGCTGGCCGGCGTTCCCGATCTGCGCGCGGCGCTGGTCCGGGCCGCGCTCGCCGCCCTCGTCCAGACCGGTGGCCTGGTCCTGCTGGCCGCCGGCCTCGCGCACGCCGTCGCCCGGGGCGCGGGGCTCGCCGACGGCTCCCCCGTCGTGCCCCTGGCGCTCGCCGCCGCAGGTGCCGCGGTGCGGGCGCTCGCCGGCAGCCTCGGCGAGGTGCTGGCCGCCCGGGACGCACGCCGGGCCGAGGACCTGCTGCGCCGCGAGCTGCTCGACCGGCTCGCATCGTCCCCGGCTGCCCTGGCCGCCGGCGGCGGCCCCGCACCGGCGGCCGTGCTCGCCACCACCCGGCTGCACGACCTCGGGCCGGCGCTGGCCACCTACCTGCCGGCGCTGGCGCAGACCGTCGTCGTCCCGCCGGCGCTGCTGCTGGTCCTGGCGTGGACCGACCTGCTCTCGGCGGTGCTGGTGGCGGTCACCCTCCCGCTGGTGCCGCTGTTCATGGTGCTGGTCGGCAGGCACACGCAGGCGGCGACCGCCGACTCCGCGCGGGCCCTGGACCGCATCGCCGCGCACGTCGCCGAGCTGGTGCGCGGCCTGCCCGTGCTGGTCGGGCTGGGCCGGGCCGCCGAGCAGACGGCGGCGCTCGCCGCGCTGGGTGAGGCCCACCGCACCCGGACGCTGGCCACGCTGCGGATCGCCTTCCTCTCGGCGCTCGTGCTCGAGCTGATCGCCACCCTGTCGGTCGCGCTCGTGGCGGTGACCGTGGGCGTCCGGCTGGTCGAGGGGCACCTGGCCCTCGTGCTGGGGCTGACCGCGCTGCTGCTCGCCCCCGAGGCCTTCGCCCCGCTGCGGGCGCTCGGCGCGGCCCACCACGCCGCGGAGGACGCCGCCCTGGCCGCCGCCGAGGCGCGCGCGGTGCTGGCCGCGCCCGCCGGTGCTCCCGTCGCTCCGGCCCCCGGGGACGACGACCCGCGGGGCGCCGACGTGCTGGTCGCGGGCCTGACCGTCGCCTACCCCGGCCGGGCCGTCCCCGCCCTGCCGCCCACCGACCTCGCCGTCCGCCCCGGTGAGCTGATCGTTCTCCGCGGCCCGAGCGGATCGGGCAAGTCCACGCTGCTGGCCGCGCTCGCCGGCCTGACCGACCCGGCCGCCCGCGTCACGGGCGCGGTGACGGGTGGGAGCCCCGTCGCGGTCGTGCCGCAGTTCCCGCGCACCACCGGGGCCACCGTCGCCGACGAGCTGCGCCGGCACGCGGGCGCCGAGCCGGGGGTCGACGAGATCGTCGGCGAGGCGTACGTCATCGAGGCGCTGCGCCGCGTCGAGGCCGACGGGCTGGCCGGGCGGGCGCCGGAGTCGCTCTCCCCCGGCGAGCTGCAGCGGGCGGCGCTGGCCCGGGCCCTCGTACGGGTCCGCCGCGGCGCCCGGCTGCTGCTGCTCGACGAGCCGACGGCCCACCTGGACGACGACGCCCGCGGGCTGGTCGCGGCCGTGCTCGCGTCGCTGCGCGGCACGGTGACGATCGTGCTGGTCACCCACGACCCGGTGCTCGCCTCGCTCGCCGACCGCGCCGTCGACCTGCCCGTGCCCTCCCCCACCGCACCAGCCGTCGTCCGGCCTGCCGGCGCCGCTGCCACCCCGGCGCCCGGCGCGCGGTCGGGCACCGTGAGCACCGCGCTGCCCGGGCCGTCGCCGGCTGCCCCGACCGCCTCGACCGCACCGACCGCGGGCGCCCTGCGGCGCGCGGTGCTCGCCGGCGCCCTCTCCTCCGGCGCGGGGGTCGCGCTCACCGCGACCTCGGGCTGGCTGATCGTGCGGGCGGCGGAGATGCCGCCGGTGCTCACGCTGCTGGTGCTCACCGCCGGCGTCCGCTTCTTCGGTCTCGCCCGGGCCCTGCTGCGCTGGCTGGAACGCATGACCGCGCACGACGCCGCGCTACGGCAGGCCACCGACCTGCGGGTGCGGGTCTGGCGGGCGCTCGCCGCGCAGGGCCTGGCCGCCGACCGCACGCCGGGATCGGCCCTGGCCCGCGTGGTGGCTGACGTCGGCGTGGTCCAGGACCTCACCGTACGGGTCCGCCCGCCGCTGCTGGTCGCCGCGGTCGTGCCCGCGGTCACCGTCGCGGTGCTCGCGCTGATCCACCCGGCCGCCGCGGTCGTGGTCGCCGCCGTGCTGGCCGCCACGGTGGGCGCCGTCCTGCTCGCCCACCGCGGCCTCGACGCCGGCGCCGCCCGCGCGGAGAGCGCCCTGCGGGTCGCGGCGCTGCGCGAGACGAGCACGGTGCTCGAGGGGCTGCCCGACCTGCGGGCGCACGGGCTGGCCGCCCGGGCCGCGGCGGAGCTCGGGGCGTCGGCCGCCCGACAGGCAGCCCACGCCGGCACCCGCGACCGGGCCGCCGCGCTCGGCAACGGCCTGGTGGTGCTGGGCACGGGCCTCGCCGCGGTGCTCGGCACCGCCGCGGCCTGGGCGGGCGGCCTCTCCGGCCCCGCGCTGGCGGCGCTCGCGCTGGCTCCCCTGGCCCTCGCCGAGCCGCTGTCCGGTCTGGTCGCCGCCCTGCAGCGGCGCGGCGCGCTCGCCGACGCGCGGGCCCGCCTCGACGCCGTCCTCACCGCCCCGGTCGCCGCCGACCCCGCCGACCCGGTGCCCGCGCCGGCCGGCATCTCGTCCCTGCGCACCGAGGGCCTCGTCGCCGGCTGGCCCGGCCGGGCCGACGTGCTGCACGGCGTCGACGCCGAGGCCGAGGCCGGCGCGGGCTGGCTGGTCGTGCGCGGGCCGTCGGGCAGCGGCAAGTCGACGTTCCTGGCCGTGCTCATGGCGGCGCTGCGCCCCCGCGCCGGGGACTACCTGGTCGACGGCGTGCCCACCGAGCGGCTGACCGGCGAGGCCCTGCGCAACCGCATGGCCTGGCTGCCGCAGGAGGCGCACGTGTTCGCCTCCACCATCCGGGCCAACCTCGCGCTGGCCGCCCCACGCGGGGAGCTCGCCGGCCCGGCCGGGGAGGCACGCATGCTGGCCGCCCTGACCGCCACCGGGCTGAGCGGGCTGCTCGCCACGCTCCCCGACGGCCTGGACACCCCGGTCGGGGCCGGAGGCACGGCGCTGTCCGGCGGCGAGCGCAGACGGCTGGCCGCCGCACGGGCGCTGCTGGCGGACCGGGACGTCGTGCTGCTCGACGAGCCGACCGCGCACCTCGACGCCCCGACCGCCGCGGCGCTGGTGCGCGACCTGCGGGCGGCACTGGCCGGGCGGGTGGTCGTCTGCGTGACGCACGACGAGCTGGAGAGCGCCGGCGACACCGTCGTCCGGCTCGGCGAGACGGCGACCCGCACGCCCGCCTGAGGCCGGTCAGCCGTTGGGGACCTCCACCGGGATCTCCGGCCCGAGGCGGGCCCCCCGCAGCAGCTGGAGGTCGTCGCCGGACCAGAAGCTCCCGGGGTCGTAGGCGTTGGCCGGTCGGTCGGCGGGGAGCAGCCCCATCGCCGTGTACGTCGCCGCGACGAGCTCGGCGCAGTAGACCGTCTCGGTGCTGGTGCCCCGGCGGAGCCGGCCGTTGATCCAGCCCCCGGCCAGCCGCCGGGTCGTCGGGAAGGGCCGGCCGTCCATGCGGGCGATCGTGCGCAGGACGGCGTCCTCCATGGCCGGGGTCACCCCGCCGTCGTCGGAGGGCCCGACCAGCTGCCGCAGCCACGCCCGCTGGCCGTACTTCACCCGCCAGGTGACGACGGCGTCGCGCAGGTCGTGCAGCTGGACCCCGCGCTGGTGCTTGCCCGTCCAGACGTCGGGCAGCGACCGGCCGAGCTCGGCGTGCCACAGCAGCGGGGGCAGGTCCTCCAGCACCACCGCCATCCCGACGTGGTTCACCGGGGCGTTGGTCAGCGTCTGGATGGCCCGGTCGGCGACGGACGCGCCGCGGAAGATCCACACGTCGCCGGTGCGGGTGAGGTCGACCGCCTCGTCCAGGGTCAGCGTCGGCACGGCGCTACCGTACGGACGTGCGCCTCTGGAAGCTGCTCGGCCTGGCCGGCCTGGCCGGGGTCACCGCCGGCGGTGTCGTGCTCGCCCGGAACGAGCGGCAGCGCCGCGCCTACACCCCCGACGACGTGCGGGCCCGCCTGCACGAGCGGGCGGCTGCGGCCCCGGAGCCGGAGGAGCCGGCACCGGCGACCGCCGCCGAGCTCACGGCGGGCCGCAAGCACCGGCTGGCCCGGGCGCTGCGCCGCCGTCGAGAGGCGCCCGCGGTCACCCGCGGCCGTCGGCCTCCCCCGCCTTGACGGCCAGCACCTGGCACTCGGCGTCCAGCAGGATCCGCTGGGCGTCGCTGCCGAAGATCAGCTTCCCGGTCGGCGACCGACGGCGGAGCCCGATGACGATCAGCGAGGCGCCGAGCCGGTGCGCCGCCGCGACCACCTCCTCGGCGCCGTCGCGTCCTCCCACGCGCTGCTCCAGCTCGAAGGGGACGCCGGACTCCTCCAGCACCCGCCGCACCTCGGCCAGGTCCTCGGCGGTCGCGTAGGACGGGTCGACGTAGGCATCCCCCCGCGACGTGTTGAGCACGTGCAGCGGCTGGTTGCGCAGGTCCGCCTCCTCGACCGCGGCGCGCAGCGCTGCACGCCCCTCCGGCTTGGGCACGTATCCGACCACGATGGTCACGAGCGGGTCCCTTCTGACGTCACGGGTTCGGACCGGGCCTGGCCGAGCTCCGCCTCGACCCGTGCCTGCCGGCGCTTGACGTACACGCCGGCGGCCAGGAAGACGAGGAGCAGGGTGTAGACGATCGCGGCGAACGGGCTGGTGACCAGCGCGCTCGGGTCGCCCTGGCTGATCGCCAGGGTCCGCCGCAGCTGCTCCTCGGCGATCGGCCCCAGGATGAGACCGACGACGGCCGGCGCGACGGGGAAGCCGAACTGCCGCATGCCCCAGCCGAGGACGCCCACCGCGAACAGCAGGATCATGTCGGCGGTCGAGGCGCCCACCGCGTAGCTGCCCAGCGCGGCGAACGTGAGGATGCCGGCGTACAGGTACGGGCGCGGGATCTGCAGCAGCTTCACCCAGACCCCCACCAGCGGCAGGTTCAGCACCAGCAGCAGCAGGTTGCCGATGTAGAGGCTGGCGATCAGCGTCCACACCAGCGGCGCCTCCTGCTCGAAGAGCAGCGGGCCGGGCTGGATGCCGTAGCTCTGGAAGGCCACGATGATGATCGCCGCCGTCGCGGAGGTCGGCAGGCCGAGGGTCAGCAGCGGCACCAGCACGCCGGCCGCCGCCGCGTTGTTCGCCGACTCCGGGCCGGCCACGCCCTCGATCGCGCCGTGGCCGAACTCCTCCTTGCGCTTCGAGAGCTTCCGCTCCATGGAGTAGGAGAGGAACGTCGCGACGTCCGCGCCGCCGGCCGGGATGGTCCCGATCGGGAACCCGACCGCGGCGCCGCGCAGCCACGGCTTCCACGAGCGCCGGAAGTCCTCGCGGTTCATCCAGCTGCCGCCGATGGGCACCAGGGGCAGGGGCCCCTTCCGCATCCGGGAGGCGACGTAGAGCGCCTCGCCGACGGCGAAGATGCCGACCGCGACCACGACGACGTCGATGCCGTCGGCCAGCGCCGGCAGCCCGAAGGTGAAGCGCTGCTGCCCGGTGAGCGAGTCGGTGCCGACCATCGCCAGGAGCAGCCCGACCGCCAGGGCGGCGATCCCGCGCGCCGGCGAGGCGCCGAACATCGCGGCCACGGTGAGGAAGGCCAGCACCGTGAGCGCCACGAAGTCCTGCGGGCCGAGCTGGACGGCGAGGTCGGCCACCACGGGCGCCAGGAAGGTCAGCGCGATCGTGGCGATGGTGCCCGCGACGAACGAGCCGATCGCCGCCGTCGCCAGCGCCGATGCCCCCCGCCCCGCCCGGGCCATCGCGTTGCCCTCCAGCGCGGTGACGATGGACGCCGCCTCGCCGGGGGTGTTGAGCAGGATCGACGTCGTCGACCCGCCGTACATGCCGCCGTAGTAGATGCCGGCGAACAGGATCAGGGCGGCGGCGGGCTCCAGGCTGTAGGTCAGCGGCAGGAGCAGGGCCACGGTCATGGCCGGGCCGATGCCCGGCAGCACGCCGACGGCCGTGCCCACGGTGACGCCGAGCAGCGCGTACAGGAGGTAGAGCGGCTGCAGGACGGCCGCGAAGCCGTCCATCAGCAGGCCGATGTCACCCAAAGAAGGGCACCCCCTCCAGCGGACCTGCGGGCAGGAACAGCCCGAGGACCTGCACGAACAGCACGTGGATGGCGACGTTGAGCACGGCGCCGACGACGGCGGCGCGCACGACGCGGGCGCCGAGGGCCCACGCCGTGCCGGCGAACAGCAGGGTGGCGGCGATGGGCCAGCCGAGCGGCTCGATCAGCAGCACCAGCGCCGCGAACGAGGCGACCAGCTTGGCCACGGTGACCCAGTCGGTAGGGGCGCCGGCGTCGACGTCCTCGCCCTCCTCGGCGTGCCCGTGCTGCCCGCGCGCCAGGCTGACCGCGAGCGCCAGGGACGCACCGATCAGCAGCACGCCGACCGCGTACGGGAAGGCCCGCGGCCCCAGCACGTTGGCCGAGCCGGGCACGGTGATCGACGTCGTCTCCACGAGGGTGAACACCCCCACGGCGAACAACCCCGCGGTGATGGCGGCCTCGCCCCAGGACCAGGTCCGGGAGCGACCGCCCCGCTCCGGCGCCGCTTCCCCGGAGGAAGCGGCGCCGGAGCCGGAGGCGGTGCTCACTGGACGAGCCCGATGTCCTCCAGCACGCCACGGACGCGCTGGCGCTCCTCGGCCAGGAATGCCTCGAACTCGTCACCGGCGAGGTAGGCGTCGGACCAGCCGCGCTCCTCGACCTCGCTCTGCCAGGCCTCGGACTCCTGCATCTCCGCCACCAGGGCGAGCAGCCGCTCGCGCGCCTCGTCCGAGATGTCGGGCGGACCGACGACACCGCGCCAGTTGGTCAGCTCCACGTCGTACCCGGCCTCGGTGAGGGTGGGTGCGTCGATGCCCTCGACGGGCTCCGCGCCGGTCACCGCCAGGGCCCGCAGCTCCCCCGCCTCGATCTGCTGGGCGTACTCGCCGACGCCGGAGATGCCGGCGTCCACCTGGCCGCCGAGCAGCGCGGCCAGCGACTCGCCGCCGCCGGAGAACGCCACGTAGTTGAGGTCCTCGATCGGCAGGTCCGCGGCCTGGAAGAGCAGCCCGGCCGCGATGTGGTCGGTGCCGCCGGCCGAGCCGCCGGCGATCGAGACGCCGCGCCCCTCGGTGCGGACGGCCTCGACCAGGTCGTCGACGCTCTGGTACGGCGAGGCAGCGGGGACGACGATGACCTCGTCCTCGGTGGTCAGCCGGGCCAGCGGCGTCACGTCGTCGAGGGTGGCCTGCGACTGGTTGGTCTCGACGGCGCCGACCATGACCAGCCCCATCACCATGAGGAAGTCCTCGCTGCGCTCGTTGGCGAGCTCGGCGAGGCCGACCGTGCCGCCGGCGCCGCCGACGTTCGTCACGCGGGTGCTGCCGACCAGCTGCTCCTCCTCGAGCGCCGCCGCGATGGCCCGGGCGGTCTGGTCCCACCCCCCGCCGGGGTCGGCCGGTGCCATGACCGCGAGCCGGTTGATCCGGTCGGCGCCGCCTCCCGAGCCGCCACTGCCGCCCTCGCTGCCGCAGCCGGTCAGGCCGACCGCCAGGGCGGCCGCGGCCGCGACGGATGCCGAACGCACGCGCCGGCGAACCGGCCGATGGACCGCGCGATGAGTGACTGTCATGGAGGACCTCCTCGTCCCGGAGCCGGACGGCTCGCGGTGCGCCGGACGCTAGGAGCGCCGGGACGGCGGGAGAATCCTGCGGTCGTACCGGTCGTATTGGTCGTTGTGGTCGCAGTCACATCCGACCTGCGGGCAGCGACAATGACCCGGTGCGCCGGACCATGACCCTGGGAGCCCAGCTCCTGCTGCTGCAGGTGGGCATCGTGCTGGTGACGCTGCTGCTCGCCGGCGCCGTCGCCGTGCACCACCAGCAGGAGCAGATCCGGGACGCCTATCGCCAGCAGGTGCTGACGGTCGCCAACAGCACCGCGCGGCTGCCGAGCGTGGTGGACGCCTACGGCACCGCTGACCCGAGCGAGACGCTGCAACCCCTGGCGGAGCTCATCCGGGAGGCCTCGGCGGTCACCTTCGTCGTCATCACGGACGCGAGCGGCATCCGGCACTCCCACCCCGATCCCGACCGGATCGGTCAGCGCGTGTCGACCGATCCGAGCACCACCCTGGCCGGTGAGGTCTTCGTCGGCACCGAGACCGGCACGCTCGGGGAGTCCCTGCGCGCCAAGGTGCCGGTGCGCGGCCCGGACGGCGCGGTCATCGGTGCGGTGTCGGTCGGCATCCTGGAACGCGAACTCGCCGCCGAGTTCGGCCGCGAGGCCCCCGCCCTCGTGGCCTGGCTCGGCGGCGCCGCGCTCGTCGGCGCCCTGGGGTCGGTGCTCGTCGTCCGGCTGCTTCGCCGCCGCATCTTCGGCCTCGAACCGGAGGAGATCGCCCGGTTGCTGGAGACCCGCGAGGCGATGCTGCACGGCATCCGCGAGGGGCTGGTGGCGGTCGACCAGAAGGGGCGGGTGGTCCTGGTCAACGATGAGGCGTCGCGGCTGCTCGACCTCCCGCCGGACGCCGTCGGCCGCCCGGCCGCCGAGGTCCTCGACACCGCCATGCTCCCGCTCGTGCTCGGTGACCGGCCGGTCACCGACGAGCTCGTGCTCTCCGGGGAGCGCTTGCTCGTCGCCAGCCGCACCCCCGCGGTCGTCGGCGGCCGCCGGATCGCCGACGTCCTCACCCTGCGGGACCGCACCGAGCTGTTCGGCGCGATGCGGGAGCTCGATGGCCAGCGGAACCTGACCAACACGCTCCGCGCGCAGGCGCACGAGTTCAGCAACCAGCTACACGTCGTCCAGGGGCTGATCGAGCTCGACCGGCGGGACGAGGCGGTCGCCTTCATCGAGCGGATCGGCGGCGGCCGCCTGCTCGGTGGCGCCCCGCTGAGCACCGTCGTCGATCCTGGGGTGACGGCGCTCCTCCTGGCCAAGGCCGCGGTCGCCCGGGAGCGGGGCGTCCGGCTCGTGCTCGGGGCGGACAGCCGGCTGCCCGCCGGGCTCGGCGACGACGTCGTGACCGTGGTCGGCAACCTGGTGGACAACGCGGTCGACGCCACCGGGCAGGGCGGCGAGGTGCAGGTGCTCGTGCGCCAGGAGGACGACGGAACGGTGCTGGTGCAGGTCGACGACGACGGGCCGGGGGTGGCCCCGGTCGACCGGTCCCGGGTCTTCGACGTGGGCGTGACCACGAAGGGGCGGCCCGACGGCGACCACGGGCGCGGCATCGGGCTGGCCCTCGTCGCCCGCGTCGCGGCACGCCGGGGCGGGGCGGCGGTGGTCACCGACTCCCCCACCGGCGGCGCCCGGGTCACCGTGCGGCTGCCCGGCTCGCGACAGCCCTCCCCCGGCGCGCTGGTCGCCCCGTGACCGGCGAGGTGCGGGTGCTCGTGGTCGACGACGACTTCGCCGTCGCCTCGGTCCACCGCGGCTACGTCGAGTCCCTCCCCGGCTTCACGGTGGTGGCCGAGGTGCACCGCGGGGTGCAGGCGGTGGAGGCGGTGCAGGCGCTCCGACCGGACCTGGTGCTGCTCGACGTCTACCTTCCCGACATCTCCGGCCTGGAGGTGCTCCGCCGGATCCGCGCCGCACCCGGCCCGCAGCCCGACGTCCTGGCGATCACCGCGGCGCGCGAGGTGGACACGGTGCGCCAGGCCATGACCGGCGGCGTCGTGGACTACCTGGTGAAGCCCTTTTCCCTGGCGACGTTCCGGGAGCGGCTGGAGGTCTACCGCGCCCACCGCACCGATGTGCTGCGGCGCAGCGGCGACACCGGAGGCCTGGAGCAGAGCGACGTCGACCGGCTGCTGGCCGGCCGGCGCCGCGGCGGTGGCGCGGGGTCGGTCACCGACCTGCCGAAGGGTCTCTCACCGAGGACCCTCGAAGCCGTGGCGCGCACGCTGCGCAGCGACCCCACCCGGGACCTGTCCGCCGGGGAGGTGGCCGAACGCTGCGGCCTCGCCCGCGTCAGCGCCCGCCGGTACCTCGAGCACCTGGAGCGCACCGGCCGGGCCACGGTCTTCCCGCGGTACGGCGGCACCGGGCGGCCGGAGAACGGCTACCGGTGGGTGGACTGAGCGGCGTCAGCCGGTCAGCATCGGCCCCTCGTCCTTGAGCGCCACTCCGGAGGCCCCCAGTTCCCTGGCCGCCGTCAGCAGCCGGACCACGACGTCGGCCGCCTCCGCGTAGCCGAGCCCGTGCGGGGGCCGGACGTTGGAGACGCAGTTGCGCTCGGAGTCCGCCCGGCCCGGCCGCGGGTCCCAGGTGAGGTAGATGCCGAGCGAGTCGGCCGAGGAGAGACCGGGCCGCTCCCCGATGAGGACCACGACCACCCGCGCCCCGAGCGCCGCCCCGATCTGGTCGCCGAGGGCCACCCGCGCCTGGGTGGCGAGCACGACCGGGCCGACCGACCAGTCGACCAGCCGGTCCAGCAGCGCGGTCGCCAGGGCCGCCCCGTGCTCGTGCACGGCCCGCGGCGAGAGCCCGTCGGCGAGCACCAGCGCCACGTCGGCGTGCGCGCGGGGCAGGGTCGTCCCGGGGGCCAGCCGCCGGCCGAGGTCGGGGCGCTGGAGGTACTCGGCGCGGTCCGCGGCGGCCGAGTGGACCTCGAGCACCGGCAGCCCGCCGAGCCCGGCGCGCACGAGGCCGGGGTCCAGGGCCGTGTGGACGGCGTCGCGCGCCACCGCGTGCGCCAGCCGGAACTCCAGCTCCCGCGCGGTGGGCAGGCCGTCGCCGGCGCGCCCCAGGGCGACCCGTGCCCGGGTCGCGCCGCGCAGCACCGCCCAGGGGTCGTTCCCGGCGATGCTCACGACTGCGCCGCCGCGAGCAGGGCCCTCGCCGCCGGGGCGTCGGCGGTCAGCGACCGCACCCGGCCGGCGTCGTCCAGCAGGTCCATCCGGGTCAGCCACGCCTCGAACTCCGGCGCCGGCCGGAGATCGAGCACCTGCCGTGCGGTGAGCACGTCGGAGAACGACAGCGACTGGTAGTGCAGCATGACGTCGTCCGATCCCGGGACGGCGATCACGAACGAGCAGCCCGCCGCCCCCAGCAGCAGCGTCAGGGTGTCGGTGTCGTCGGCGTCCACCTCGGCGTGGTTGGTGTAGCAGACGTCGACCCCCATGGGCAGGCCGAGCAGCTTGCCGCAGCAGTGGTCCTCCAGCCCAGCCCGGATCACCTGCTTGCCGTCGTAGAGGTACTCCGGCCCGATGAACCCCACCACGGTGTTGACCAGCAGCGGCTCGAAGTGCCGGGCGACGGCGTAGGCCCGGCACTCCAGGGTCTGCTGGTCCACCGACCGGCCGTCGACGCCGCGGTGGGCGTCGGCCGACAGCGCCGAGCCCTGGCCGGTCTCGAAGTAGGTGACGTTGCGCCCGACCGTGCCCCGGCCGAGCTCCAGCGCGCCCGCCCGGGCCTCGGCGAGCAGGTCGAGCGTGACACCGAACCCGCGGTTGGCCGCCTGCGTGCCGGCGACCGACTGGAACACCAGGTCCACCGGCGCACCCTTCTCCAGGGCCCGCAGCGTCGTCGTCACGTGCGCCAGCACGCACGACTGGGTGGGGATGTCGTACCGCTGGATGACCGCGTCCACCAGCTCCAGGAGCGCGATCGTCCGCCCCGGGGAGTCGGTGGCCGGGTTGATGCCGATCACCGCGTCACCCGAGCCCTGGAGCAGCCCGTCGACGATCGACGCGGTCACGCCCACCGGGTCGTCGGTCGGGTGGTTGGGCTGCAGCCGCGAGGCCAGCCGCCCGGGGAGACCCAGCGTGCTGCGCAGCCCGGTCACCACCCGCGCCCGGCGGCCGACGGCGACCAGGTCGGCGTTGCGCATCAACTTCGAGGTGGCCGCCACCATCTCCGGGGTGAGGCCGCGGGCCAGCCCGCTGATCGCCGCCTCGTCGCCGGCCGCGGCCCAGCCCAGCAGCCGGTCCCGGAACTCCCCCACGGTCAGGTCCGCCACCGGGGCGAAGGCGACCGGGTCGTGGGTGTCGAGGATCAGCCGGGTGACGTCGTCCTCGTCGTAGCCGACCACCTGCTCCTCCAGGAAGGTCGCCAGCGGCACGTCGGCGAGCACCGTCTGGGCGGCGACCCGCTGTGCGGCCGACTCCGCCGCGCACCCGGCCAGCACGTCGCCCGAGCGGGCCGGCGTCGCCTTGGCGAGCAGGTCGGACAGCGACGGGAACTCGTACGTGTGCCCGCCCAGCGTCGTGCGGCGGACGGTCATCGCACCTCCTCCTCGGCGGCGGCGAGCAGCTCGAACTCCTCCTCGGGCGCCGACGCCACCAGGTGGTGGCGGCTGTAAAGGGCGAAGTAGCCGAGGAAGACCGCGTAGGCGGCCAGCGTCCAGAGGGCGGCGACCTCGTCGACCAGGAAGGTGGCGACGACGGCGGCCGCGGCCAGCACCAGGGCGACGCCGGTGGTGACCGTGCCACCCGGGGTGCGGTACGGGCGGGGCAGCTCGGGCTCCCGGCGGCGCAGCACGATGTGGCTGACCATCATCAGCACGTAGGAGACCGTGGCCCCGAAGACGGCCATGTTCAGCAGCATCGCGCCCTGGCCGGTCAGCGAGAGCGCGAAGCCGATGGCGCCGGGCACCAGCAGGGCGAGCACCGGGGCCCGGCGGCCGTTGGTCACCGACAGCGCCCGCGGCAGGTAGCCGGCCCGGGACAGCGCGAACGTCTGCCGCGAGTAGGCGTAGATGATCGAGAAGAAGCTGGCCACCAGGCCGACCAGCCCGGCGTAGTTGATCAGCGTCGTCAGCCAGCCGGCGGCCCCGGCGACCTGGAGCGCCTCCACCGGCGGGTTGCCGCTGGCCGACATGGTCTCCGCGCCTCCGGCGCCGGCGGTGAACACCAGCATCAGCACGGCGAGCACCAGCAGCACCCCCATGGCCGCGACGATGCCCCGGGGCATCGAGCGGGCCGGGTCGCGGGCCTCCTCGGCGGCCAGCGGCACGCACTCCACCGCGAGGAAGAACCAGATCGCGAACGGGAACGCCGCCCAGACGCCCATCAGCCCGAACGGCAGGAAGTCCGAGGCGCCGGCGGCGTCGGTGGGCGCGATGTCGAGCAGGTTGGCCGAGTCGAAGGCCGGGACGGCCCCGACCAGGTAGACGACCAGCCCGGCGACGGCGATCCCCGCGATCACCAGCATCACCCTCAGCGCCTCGCCGACCCCCATGAGGTGGATGCCGATGAACAGCGCGTAGGCGGCCAGGTATACCCACCAGCCGTCGGTGATGCCGAACAGGCCGAGCGACTCCACGTACGCCCCGATGAAGGTGGCGATCGCCGCGGGGGCGATCGCGTACTCGATGAGCACCGCCACCCCGGTGGCGTACCCACCCCAGGGCCCCAGCGCGCGCCGGGCGAAGGTGTAGCCGCCCCCGGCCGTCGGCAGCCGATCCGAGTTCGGCCAGGCCGAACACCATCGCCGAGTACATGATCGCCATGAGGACGACGGCGATCAGCAGGCCCCCGAAGCCGCCCTCGGCCAGGCCGAAGTTCCAGCCCGCGTAGTCACCGGAGATGACCGCCGCGACCCCCAGCCCGGCCAGCAGCACCCACCCGGCGGTCCCGGTCCGCAGCTGCCGCTTCTGGTGGTAGCCGGCATCGACCGTCTCGGCCTCCACCCCCTGACGGTGGGCCGGCCGGCCTGGACGTACTCGGGGTTCCGCGGTCATGCGCCGGCCTTCCGGTGAGCCCCCGCAGGTCGGGTGGGGTCAGCCTGGCCCCGCCCGGCCCCACGGGCAATGTCTTGCGACAGGACGGAACACGCTGTTCACACGGCCGCTCCCCCACCTGCGCCGCCGTCCACGGTGCCGGCAACCCGCGTGATCACGGGCAGCCGGGGTATGACCCAGCTCCGACCTCTCCCAGGGAGTCCTCATGGCTCGTCACACCCTGTCCCGCTCGCTGCACGACCTCGGCCTCTCCGCCTGGTTCGGTGGCACGCTCGCCAACGCCGTCGCCCTGAACGCGGCCGCCGGGGAGGCGGGGAGCGCCCCCGCCACCGGCCGGGTGGCCAACGCCGGCTGGGACCGCTGGACGCCGGTCAACGCCCTGGCCATCGGCGCCCACCTGATCGGCAGCGTGGGTCAGCTGCGGGCGGACAGGGAGCGGGTCGCGCAGCAGGAGGGCGTGGCCTCCATGTCGGGGATCAAGACCCTGCTCACCGTCGCAGCCCTCGGCGCGACGGCGTACAGCCGGGTCCTCGGCCAGCGGGTGTCGGCCGCAGGGTCGGTGCCGTCGCGGTCCGGGACCCGGCCGAGCAAGCGCACCAAGGCGGCCCGCGCCGACGTCGCCGCCGCACAGCAGCAGCTGGACACCCTGCAGTGGGTCATCCCCGCCCTGACCGGCGCGCTCGTCGCGGTCACCTCGTACGCGGGTGAGCAACAGCGCCCCAGCGAGGTGGCCAAGGGAGTCGCCGGTCGGTGAGCAGGCGCTGACCCGGCCGGGCGACCCACCCGGTGCTCCGGGTCCCGGGGCCGACGCCGCACGGCGCGGGGGGCCTGACCCGTTCGGGCGGGCCCCTCCCGGCGCGCGGTGCCGGGCTGCGGGCTCACCCCGTCGAGCGCGGCGGCTGGGTGCGGTCGAGCCAGCTGACGGCCAGCACGTGCGGCAGCGTCAGCGCCGCCAGCAGCGGCAGGCCCGTGGCGACGAGTCCGCGCCAGCCGTCCGCCCAGGACCAGAGGGCGGCGAGCGCCAGCAGGACGGCGGCGGTCGGCGGGCCTGCCGCCAGGGCGAACCGGCGCAGCGGCAGGACCAGCCGTCCCGCGACCAGATCGGGGCCGCTCGCCGGGTCCTCGGCCATCACGCGCGCCACGTGCCGCAGGGAGTGCCAGGCCCCGAAGTAGACACCGAAGGCGGCCAACGGCGGGACCACGAGGACCACCGCCGCCAGGAGGCCGACCTCCCCCGCCTCCAGCCACCGGCGGCGGCGGGCCAGGACGAACGCGAGCACTCCCCCCGCGCCGAGGAGCACCGCGACGGCTCCCGTCGCGACTCCGGGCGGTACGCCGCCCCAGCCCGGGGCCACGGCCTCGGTGAGCGCGCCGGTGTCGCTGCCGGGAACGCCCAGGCCGCGGAGCAGGGGCACCAGCAGCACGAGGCTCCCGAGGACAAGCGACGCCGCCGGCCGCGGCCGCACGGGGCGACCGGCGCGAAGATCGGCGAAGGCGGTCTCGCCGGTGCCGAAGTGCCATGCCGAGACCAGGACGAAGATCAGCAGCGCCGGGCCGGGCACGGCGGTGAAGGCTCCGTAGGCCCCGGCGGCCAGAGCGGCGTACGCGGCCCCGAAGACGGCGAGCCGGGTCGGCCGCCAGCCGAACCGCCACGCGGGTAGGAGGTGATCGACGGCCCCGTGCGGCAGCCCGAGGAGCAGCCCGGCGACCAGCACCGCCGCCGAGCCGGTGGCTCCCCAGCCACCGGGAGCGGCGACCTCGACCGCCAGGGCCGCCCCGGCCGCCACGCACGACCACCGGGTGGCGGCCCGGGCGGGAGCCCCGAACGGGGCCACGGGGGCGCGCCCGGTCGCCGAGGCGGCGACGCCCCCGGACACGCCGTCAGCCGCGGGCGGGGCGGACGTCCTCGCCCCGGGTCCGGCCGATCACCGCCGTCGAGATGCGGGTGAGCTCCGGGAGCACGGCGTCGCTCTTGTGCACGTTGCTCGACCACACCGGCTCGGTGTGGGTGTCGACGCCGGCGACGACGTCCTCGGCGGTCCGGAGCTTGGCGACCTTGTGGATCAGCACGCCGAAGCCGACCTTGGCCACGACGTCGGTCACCGAGTAGCCGACCTGCATGGCGGTGAGCCAGGCCGGGGTGACGTCGACGAAGACCGGGACCGAGTAGATCAGCGGGTAGATGCCGAAGCTGCCGAGCAGGACGATCGTCGCGTTGCGGAGGGTGGTGGCGGCCTCCGTGCCCATGGTCGGCAGGGACGCCCGGACCGCCCCGATCAGCGCGACGTAGAGGTAGACGAGGAAGACCGTGCTGATCAGCCCCCACACCACCAGGGCCGTGGTGTCGCGGCCCTGGGCGATCACCTGCGACCCCATGTACCCGGTGACGATCATGAGGAAGGCCGCGGCCATGGTCGAGAAGCGCAGGTTGCGCGCCCTGGCGCCGGCGAGCGAGCACACCGCCAGCAGCTCCACCATCAGCAGCGGCACGGTGATCGACCAGTCGATGTAGCGGCTGCTGATCGTGTGCAGCGCCTCCGGGTTCGGCACGTACACGCCGCCCTGCAGCGTGAACCCGGCGTCCCACTTGCTGACCATGCGGGCGTAGGCGAGGGCCGCCACCGCCGCGAGGCAGAAGCCGGCGTAGGCCGAGGGGCGGTACCGCGCCGACACCTCCTCCCGGCTGGTCAGTGCGTAGAGGAAGTAGGCGAACAGCGCGAACCCCGCACCGAGGAGCGCCAGCTGGACGACGTCGTAGAGGCCCGGGGGCATCGTCTGCAGCTCGGGAGCGGGGGTCTCCATGCGCACTCCTGGATGTCGCGCGACGGCGACTCCCGGACCGGGCCGCCGCTTTCCGCCCGGTGCCGGGACGGTGCCGGGCCCCTACCCGCACCGGCCGTCCGCAACCGGGCAGCGGACGACCCAGGGGCGGCGGCTCAGATGCTGCGCCAGCGGCCCTCGATCGCGTTGCCCTCGGGCCGGGACCGGAAGACGTTCCCCTCGGTGGGCTCCGTCTCGTCCCCGGCCAACGCCAGCCGCCGCAGCAGCGGTTCGACCAGCACGTCGTAGACCCCCGGCAGCAGCCGGAAGCCTGCCGTGACGACGTGGTTGAGCACCCCCGCCTGCACGACCCGGCGTGGCCGGTCGAGGGTGGACAGGACCCGGCGGGCCACCCGCTGCGGCGAGTAGACCGGCGGCGGGGGCCGCCCGGTGCTGCCCGCCCATGTCGCGCCCTGGGAGTAGATGGGAGTGTTCACGCCGCCCGGCTGGACGATGGAGACGGAGATCCGCGGCTCGTCCCGGGTCTCCTGCTGCAGCACGCGGGCGAGCGCCAGCTGACCCCACTTGGCGACGGCGTAGCTGCCCATGACCGGCGTCGTCACGTTCCCCAGCAGGGAGTTGACGACGACGAGGTGGCCTGCGCCCTGCCGCCGGAAGACCGGCAGGACGTGCCGCGCGACCGTGGCCGTGCCGTGCAGCGAGGTGTCGACGACCCGCTCGAAGACCTCCTTCGGCACGTCCTCGATGTGCCCGTAGGCCATCACCTGGGCGGAGTGCACGACGACGTCGAGGTGGCCGAGCTCGCGCACCGCGCCGGCGACCACCGCGGCGATCGCCTCCTCGTCCAGCACGTCGGCCGGGCAGACCATGACCGCGGCGGCGCCGGCGGCACGGAGCTCGTCGGCCGTCTCCTCCAGCGACGACCGGCCGCGCGCCACCAGCACCAGCCGCGCACCGCGGCCGGCCAGCTGCACGGCCGTCGCCCGGCCGATGCCGCTGGACGCGCCGGTGATGAGCACGGTGAGCGGTGCTCCGCCGGAGTCGGGGATCGGCACGGAGTTCTCCTCGCTGGGGGTGAGTCCGGCGTCGCGGGCACCGGTTGTCCGCAACCGACTACCCGACCGGCCCGGCGGTCATGCGGTGCGCCGGTCCAGCTCGGCCAGCAGCCAGCCCGGCCCGCTGACGTCGACGCCGTCGGGCAGGCGGGCGCGCAGCCCCCGGTCGGCGGTGACCACCAGCACCTCGCGCCCGTTGCCGGCCAGCTCGGGCACGACGTCGGCGAGCGCGTCGTCCCCGCTCCCGCGGGCGCGCACCACCCGGACCCCGTCGGGCGCGGGAACGTCCCGGGCCTGCCCCTCGACGACGGCCACCACCTCGGTGCACGTCAGCTCCTGCCCGCCGGGCCCGGGCACGGTCTGCCCGGCCAGCTCGGCGAGGCGGTCCAGGAAGCGGCCGGCCGCCCCCGCCCGGTCCCGCCACCAGCCGTCGGGACGGGCGCCGACCACGTTGGCGACGTCCACCACCAGCACTGCCATCTCGTCCTCCCTCCGCGGGCGCCGCACGAGGCGTGCTCGCGGCCCGTCCCGTGCGTCTCGCCGGGCCCTACGCTCCCGGCATGTGCCGGAACATCCGCCCGCTGGCGAACTTCGCGCCGCCGGCGGCCGACGAGGAGATCCACGCCGCCGCGCTGCAGTACGTGCGCAAGATCAGTGGCACGACCAAGCCGTCGCGCGCGAACGCCGAGGTGTTCGAGCGGGCGGTGGCGGAGGTGGCCGCGGCCTCGGCCCGGCTCCTCGACGCCCTGGTCACCACCGCCCCGCCCAAGGACCGCGAGGCGGAGGCAGCCAAGGCGCGGGCCCGGGCCGCCGCCCGCTACGGCGGCTGACCACTCGGCACGGCGTTCCCGGCCGTCGGGAACGCCGTGCCGCGCCCGGTCGCCCATCGGGCGGGCCGGTCAGTTCTCCGACGCCGGGCCGACGTCGTGCGGGTCGGGGGTGCGGAAGGTCGGGTCGTCCGGCGGGTCGGCGTCGTCGTTGCCGGCCCCCGTCGCGGGACGGTCGGTCTCCGGCGAGCGGTCGGGTTCCTCCCCGCCCTCCCCGAACCCGTCGGCGGGCGGGGGGGCGCCGGCTCCCGGGTCCGCGGCGGGGATGCCTTCGTCGGGTTGGCCGAGGTTCGGTTCCAGCGGGCTCCACATCGACATGCCGGTCCCCTACCCGGGCTCGGCGCCTTACTCCCCTCCGATCGCCGCCCGGCTGCCTGGGCTAGAAACGTCGGCATGACCTCCACCGGGACGTCCGTCCCCGAACTTCTGCTGCGCCGCGCCCGGTTCGCCGAGCTCACGCCCTTCGAGGTCTACGCCCTGTGCCGGCTGCGCGTCGACGTCTTCGTGGTCGAGCAGGAGTGCCCCTACCCCGAGCTCGACGGGCGCGACGTCGAGCCGGCCACCGAGCACCTCTGGTTCGAGGAGGCCGGTCAGGTGCTGGCGACCATCCGCGTCCTGGACGACGGCGCCACGCGCGCCATCGGCCGGGTGGCCACCGTGACGGCGGCGCGCGGGCGGGGGTTGGCCGGGCGGCTGATCGAGCAGGCGCTGGCCGACCACGGGCACGGCCCGCTCACCCTGGGCGCGCAGGCGCACCTGGAGCAGTGGTACGGGCGGTTCGGCTTCCGCCGGAGCGGTCCGGGCTACCTCGAGGACGGCATCCCGCACGTCCCGATGCGCCGGGAACCACGGTGAGCGGCGCGCAGGTGCCGGCCGCCGCGGCCGACCTGGTGCGCGAGGCCGCGGACCGGCTGGAAGCGCTGGCCGCGTGCACCACGCCCGGTGACTGGCGTCTCGCCGGCCTCCTGGCCAGCCGGCCGGAGGTGGTCGCCCACGGTCCCGGCGGGGCAACCGAGCACGTCGCCGACGCCCGCGCGCGCAGCGCCGGGTGGATCACCGCCCTCTCCCCCGCGCTCGCCGGACCGCTCGCCGCCTGGCTGCGGGCGGCGTCCGCCGGGCAGCCGCCCCCGGAAGCGGTCGCGGTCGCCCGGCAGCTGCTGCACCGGCTGCCCTGACCCGCCTCCGCGCCGGCCCCGCCGTCTCCCCTGCGACCGTTCGTCGGCAGGACGGGGGCGGGAGCGCTCGTCGCGGGTATGGGGCGCGGATGCAGCCGCGCACGGGACCCGATCCCCTCGAGAACCCCGACGACCGGGACCCCGTCGAGGCACCGGACGCCCCGGAGCGGGAGGGCCTGGCCCGGCGGCTGGACAAGCCGATGGGTGCGCTCGGTCTGGTCTTCGTCCTGGTGGTGCTCGGCCAGTCCCTCGCCCGGCAGCCGTGGCTGACCACGACGCTGAGCGTCGTCGGCTGGGTGCTGTGGGCCGTCTTCGTGGCGGAGTTCATCCACCGGGCCGCCACGGCCCGCGACCAGCGCCGCTTCTGGACGCGCAACTGGTGGCAGGTGGTCTTCCTGGCGGTGCCGTTCCTGCGGTTCGCCCGCGCGCTGACGTTGCTGCGTGCGGCGCGGGTCGGCGGCGTCGTGTCGGCCGCGGTCCGTGGATCCCGCTCGGCGGGGCGCCTGCTGAGCGGCCGGATCGCCTGGCTCGGTGCGGTGACCGTCGTGGTGGTGCTGGCGTCCAGCCAGTTGCTGTACGTGCTCGGCGCCTACGACTCCTACGGCACGGCGCTCTACGACGCGGCCCTCGCCACGATCAGCGCCCGGCCGCTCACCGCCGACGCAGACGTCGCGCGCGTCCTGGACATCGCCCTGGCCACCTACTCGGTGGCCGTGTTCGCGACGCTGGCCGGTGCGCTCGGCGCGTTCTTCCTCGAGCGGCGTGACGACGGAAACGTGGCCGCCCGGGGAGCGTGACGCCGGGCACCGGGCGTGCGACCGCGGCCCGCGGGGTAGCCGCCCCGCCATGAGCGACGACGTGACCACAGGTGGGTACGCCGAACGGCTGGGCGCCCGCCCGGAATCGGCCGGCGAGGGCGCGGCCCGGATGGAATTCGAGGTGACCGAGGAGCACCTCAACCCGGCCGGCACCCTGCACGGCGGGGTGCTGGCGACGCTCGTCGACACCGCGATGGGCCAGGCGGTGCGGACCACCACCGGTGACGGCGAGGTGCCCGCGACCAGCCAGCTGACGGTCACCTACCTGCGGCCGGGGAAGCCAGGCGCCCTGCAGGTCACCGCCCGGCTGCGGACGCGGGGCGAGCACCTGACGGTCTGCGAGGCGGACGTGGAGCAGGACGGCAAGGCGCTGGTCCACGCCGTCGCGACCTTCGCGCTGCTGGGTTCCTGACCCAGGGTCACCCGGGCAGCGGCGCGGGCACCTCCTGGACGACGGACGGGACCGCCGCCCCCTGGTCGTCGTCCTGGTCGTCGGTCCTGGTCTGGGCGACGACGAGGATGTAGGTGAAGATCCCGGCGATGACGAGCAGGATGCCGAGCGGGATCAGGATGCGGCCGAGCCTCCTGCCCTTCGGGGTGCCCTCCCCGGCGCTCCGGTCGTCGTCGCCGCGGTGGTCGGGGTGCGCCATGGGTGGTCTCCTGGGGTCGGTGGAGCGGGGTGAGCCCGCCCGGGGGCCGGCCACCTCCTTCATGCCCGCGCTACCGGGCGTCACTCCCCGCGGCCGCGACCGGCGCAGCGACCGCGGGCGGAGGACGATCGGGGTATGACCACCGCCACCTGGAACGGCGTCGTCGTCGCCGAGTCCGACGACATCGTCACCGTCGAGGGCAACGCCTACTTCCCCCGCGCAGCCGTCCGCGACGACGTGCTGCGCCCCTCGGAGAAGCAGACCGTCTGCCCCTGGAAGGGCACCGCCTCCTACTACAGCCTGGAGGTCGACGGGCAGCGCAACCCGGATGCCGCCTGGTACTACCCGGAGCCGAAGGACGCCGCGAAGCAGATCTCGGGCAGGGTGGCGTTCTGGAAGGGCGTGGAGGTGCGCTGACCTCGTCGGTCAGCGGCCGGGGCGGGTGCCGGCGAGCTCGCGGGCCGACGCGGCGGCCTCGGCGTCGAGCTGGCGGTCGATCGACTCGGTGAAGGAGTCCCAGGCCTGCTCCGGCGTGATCCCCAGCGCGGCGGCGATCTGGTCCCACTCCGCGCCCCCGCGCAGCGCGGCGCGGATCCCGACCAGCTGGCTGTCGTGCGCGCGGCGCGAGACGACCTCGCCCAGGGCGAGCAGCTCCAGCGCCTCGTACACGTCGAGCTGGGTACCGGTGTCGCGCAGGGAGGCCGACCAGTCGTCGGCGTCGTCGTCACGGACGGTGTTCAGAGCGGTATCGCCGTTGTCGCGGCGACTCAGGAAGTCGAGCCGCGTGGCGGCCGTCGTCAGCGAGAACTCCGCCTCGAGGGCCTCGGGTGTGATGGTCATGGGTCGAGCTTCCCCTTCGACGTAGGAGCGCCAAACCCGGCGCAGGCGGGATTTCACCCACGCGGAGGGCCCGCACCCCCCGTGGGGATGCGGGCCCTCCGCGTGCTGGCCCCGTCCCGAGGCTCACCCCGAGCCTGCGAGGGGTGAGGAGGACGGGGTCCTCTTTCACTTGTCGACGCCGACGGCTTCCTTGGCCAGGGCGGCCAGCTGCGTCTGCGCGGCGCTCGCCACGTTCGACCGGTTCTTGTGGGTCTCCTCGTAGCGGATGATCACGTTGACGTCGTGCGGCGTCTTCAGCTGCTTGATCGCCTTGACGGCGTCCTGCACCGACATCGAGTCGTAGGCCTTGATCGGCAGCTCGTCGGCGGTGACGTCGCCCAGCTCCTCGCGGGTGGCCCGGGCGGCGTCGGCGGCGTCCTGGTTGCCCTCGCGCTGCGCGATCCGCTCGGCGCGGCGCAGCGAGGCGGCGCGGCCGACGGTGAGGGTCTCGCGGACGGCCCCGGTGAACGCCGACGCGCGGTCACCCGCGGCGGAGAACCGGTCGGAGGTCTCCTCACCGGCGTGCCGCACGGTGTCGACGGCGTGGTTGACCGTGTTGGCCCAGAAGCGGACCGGCGCGTTGACGCCACGGGCCACGGCACCGGCGACCTTCTGCACCGGGGTGGCGACGAGCGCCGCCGGGCCGCCCAGGGCCTCCTCGGCCAGGACCACGGTGAGCCACTCGACGGTCGCCTGGTGCGCCTCGACGAGCTTCTCGGCCAGGCGCTGGGTCTCGACGTCACCGGCGGTCTCGGCGAGCACCTTGAGGTAGGTGGCGCGGTCGAGCAGCTGGTGCTCGAGCTGCAGGTCCTGCAGGAGCGCCTCCTCGATGGAGGTCGACTGCTCGAAGGTGGCCTTGAGGGCGGCGGAGAGCCGGCCGACGACCGGCGTCACGACGTCGGGGACACCACCGAGGGCGCGCAGCCGCTCGGTGATCTCGAGGGTGCGGGCCGCGGCGTTGTCGGCGTTCTGGGTGAGCTCCCGACGGACGGCGTCGGTGCGGGCCTGGCTGATCCGCGTCCGTGCGATCTGCTCCTCGGTCTGCGTGAGCAGGACGAGGGCGCGCAACTGGTTGATCATCTTGGCGTTGTTGTCGGTCATGGGGGATGCAGCTCCAGAGATCGAGGATGACCTGACGTCTCTGTGTGTGCCCCGGATCCTCCGCGTGCTAACAAGAGCAAGCGGATTGCTAGCAGTGAGCCTCGTCACCCGGACGGGTGACGAGGCCCTGACCGCGACGGCCGCTCGGCTCAGCCGGCCTGGGCCGGCAGGTTCTCCTGGGCGTGCGCGCGCCGCGGCCGGACGTCGAAGCGCAGCACCGGCTGGGTCATGTCGTCGGTGACCTCGTAGGGCGGGCGCGGGGCCAGGCGGACCGGGCGGGGCGGCAGCGACGACGGCGGCATGGTCTTGCCGCAGCCGACGCAGTAGCGGCCTCGCTGGTGCACGGCTCCGCAGTGCGCGCAGGTCATGTCGTCTCCTCGGGGTCGGTACCGGCACGGACAGACGGACCCTCGCAGGCCGCAGCCCCGGGTTGCAGTCGGATCTGACGGGTGGGACGAGCCGTTACCCGAACGTCATGAGCGACCCGTTTCCGGATTCCGCTCCCCGAACCTGCCTCGTGCGCGGATCGGCAGATCCCGGCCGCGGATCTGCCCATCCGCGCCCACGGTCGGGTTCAGCGGCCGGTCCAGCGGGGCGGGCGCTTCTCCAGCCGGGCGGCGATCCCCTCGGCGCGGTCCTCGCTGAGGTAGGGGTTGGGGCCGACGTCGAGCCGCAGCCCCTGCCAGAGCGGCAGCTCCAGCGCCTTGATCGCGGTCTCCTTCATCCGCCGGACGGAGATCGGCGCGTTGCCGGCGATCCGGTCGGCCAGCTCCAGCGCCGCGGGCAGCACCTCGTCGGGCGCGACCAGCCGGTTCACCAGCCCCCAGCGCTGGGCCTCCGTGGCGTCGATCGGGTCGCCGGTGAACAGCAGCTCCAGCGCGATGCCGACCGGGATCCGCTTGGGGAGCACGACCGAGCCGAAGTTCGCTCCCATGCCGATCGCCGCCTCGGGCAGGGCGAAGCGCACCGCCGGCGAGGCGATCCGCAGGTCGCAGGCGAGCGCCAGCTCGAACCCGCCGGCGACCGCCGGGCCGTTGAGGGCGGCGAGCACCGGGACGGGCGTCTCGGTGACGACCTCGAACACCGACCGCGCCGGCCGGTTCATCGGCGGCCGGAACCGCTCGCCCCGCTGGTCGGCGGCGCGAATCTCCTTCAGGTCGAAACCGGCGCAGAACGCCGGCCCGGTACCGGTGAGCACGACCGCGCGCACCCCTTCCTCGGCGACCCGCAGCAGCTCCTCCACGAGGTCGGCCTGCAGCTCGGTGGAGAGCGCGTTGCGCCGCTCGGGCCGGTCGAGCGTGAGCACGCGGACGTGCCCGCGCTCCTCGACCGCCAGCCCGGAGTCGTGCCGTCGCGGAGTGCTCATGACGGGCAACCTGCCGCGCCGGGCCGCCCGTCGGCAAGCTGGACACCAGGACGTCCCGACCTCCGGTCCCCGGGGGGGGGGGGGGGGGGGGGGCGGGGGGGGGGGGGGGGGGGGGGGGGGGGGTGGGGGGGGGGGGGGGGGGGGGGGGGGGGGGGGGGGGGGGGGGGGGGGGGGGGGGGGGGGGGGGGGGGGG